>NZ_CP129674.1:0-337131 GCF_041080795.1 Bifidobacterium sp. WK041_4_12
TCGTGGTTGTTTTTGGATATGTGTGGGCCTCGGGGAGCTGTGCTCTACCCGAGGCCCGTATCGTGTGAAGCGACGACGTGCTACTCTCCCACACCCTAACGAGTGCAGTACCATCGCCGTGCTAGGTCTTAGCTTCCAGGTTCGGAATGGAACTGGGCGTTTCCCCTAGGCTATGGTCGCCGCAAATCTTTGATTATCCACACCCTTTCAAGGGGCATGGGACTGTGGTCGCTTGGGAACCGGACAGTGGACGCTTTGCTATTTCATCGATCGCTGCAGTCAACAAGTGCTCCTTGTCGCCGAGATGATGCCAGAAGGACCTGCACACCCACCCATCCTAGAAGATGAATGGAGTATGATTGCCTTTCGACTGTTAGTACCGGTCAGCTCCGACCCTTGCGGGTCTTCCACATCCGGCCTATCAACCATGTAATCTACATGGAGTCTTCAGAGACTCGAAGGTCTCACGGAATTCTTATCTTGGAGAAGGCTTCCCGCTTAGATGCTTTCAGCGGTTATCCCTTCCGAACGTAGCTAACCAGCCGTGCCGCTGGCGCGACAACTGGCATACCAGAGGTTCGTCCACCCAGGTCCTCTCGTACTATGGGCAGGACTCCTCAAAATTCCAACGAGCGCAGAGGATAGAGACCAAACTGTCTCACGACGTTCTGAACCCAGCTCGCGTGCCGCTTTAATCGGCGAACAGCCGAACCCTTGGGACCTGCTACAGCCCCAGGATGCGACGAGCCGACATCGAGGTGCCAAACCATCCCGTCGATATGGACTCTTGGGAATGATCAGCCTGTTATCCCCGGGGTACCTTTTATCCGTTGAGCGATGCCGCGTCCGTACACCGGCACCGGATCACTATTTCCGACTTTCGTCCCTGCTCGACCTGTCAGTCTCACAGTCAAGCTCCCTTGTGCAATTACACTCAACACCCGATTGCCAACCGGGCTGAGAGAACCTTTGAGCGCCTCCGTTACTCTTTAGGAGGCAACCGCCCCAGTTAAACTACCCGCCAGGCACTGTCCCTGATGTGGATAACACATCGAGGTTAGATATCAAATGAGAACAGAGCGGTATTTCAATTGTCGACTCCACCCAGGCTGGCGCCCAAGCTTCGAAGTCTCCCGCCTATGCTACACAGTTCGCACCTAATACCAATACCAAGGTATAGTAAAGGTCCCGGGGTCTTTTCGTCCTTCTGCGCTTAACGAGCATCTTTACTCGTACTGCAATTTCGCCGAGCTCCTGGTCGAGACAGTGGGGAAGTCGTTACGCCATTCGTGCAGGTCGGAACTTACCCGACAAGGAATTTCGCTACCTTAGGATGGTTATAGTTACCACCGCCGTTTACCGGGGCTTAAATTCACCGCTTCGCCGAAGCTGACGGATCCTCTTAACCTTCCGGCACCGGGCAGGCGTCAGTGCATATACAGCGACTTTCGTCTTCGCATGCACCTGTGTTTTTGGTAAACAGTCGCTACCCCCTGGTCTGTGCCACCCGCTCCAGCTCGCTCCGTGAAGGAGTCCACCAGGACGGGTCTCCCTTATACCGAAGGCACGGGAGTAATTTGCCGAGTTCCTTGACCAGGATTCTCTCGATCGCTTTGGTATTCTCTACCTGACCACCTGTGTTGGTTTAGGGTACGGGCGGCTATGAATCTAGCACCGAAGCTTTTCTTGACAGCCTGGATCACCGGATTCGAGCTAGAAAGCTCCCATCATCACACCTCGGACTTGCACCCGGCGGATTTGCCTACCGGGCATCCTGCGTGCTTGACCACGGAATACCACCTCCGCAGCCGGCTACCATTCTGTGTCACTCCTGTGCTGTCCTACTGTAAGGAAAGGTCGGAACCATGACGCCATCCACAGCCCGAAGGCTGCATCAGACGACACGGGACCTTAGTACTCCAAATCTCGGATTGGGCGATTCAAAGCCGGTAGGAGAATATCAACTCCTTCATCCATTCGACTACGCCTGTCGGCCTCGCCTTAGGACCCGACTAACCCAGGGACGATGAACGTGGCCCTGGAACCCTTAGTCATCCAGCGTGGGAGATTGTCACTCCCATTTCGCTACTCATGTCTGCATTCTCACTTCCGTACAGTCCACGGCCGAGTTCCCTCGCCGCTTCGCCCCGTACGGAACGCTCTCCTACCCATCAGCCACAAGGGCCGATGCCGCGTCTTCGGTGGTGTGCTTGAGCCCCGCTACATTGTCGGCGCGGAACCACTAGACCAGTGAGCTGTTACGCACTCTTTCAAGGGTGGCTGCTTCTAAGCCAACCTCCTGGCTGTCTATGCGACTCCACATCCTTTCCCACTTAGCACACGCTTAGGGACCTTAGACGACGATCTGGGCTGTTTCCCTTTTGACTACGAAGCTTATCCCCCGCAGACTCACTGCCGCAATACGCTTCACAGGTATTCGGAGTTTGGTTGCTGTTAGTACCCTATACGGGCCCGCAAGCATCCAGTAGCTCTACCCCCTGGAAGTAATCAAGCGACGCTGCACCTAAATGCATTTCGGAGAGAACCAGCTATCACGGAATTTGATTGGCCTTTCACCCCTAACCCCAAGTCATCCCCTCAGTTTTCAACCTAAGTGGGTTCGGTCCTCCACGCAGTCTTACCCACGCTTCAACCTGCTCAGGGCTAGATCATCCCGCTTCGGGTCCAGGACATGCGACTAAAACGCCTTTTAAGACTCGCTTTCGCTACGGTTGCCCCACTCGGGTTAACCTCGCCACATATCACTGACTCGCAGACTCATTTTTCGATAGGCACGCCGTCACCCCGAAAGGCTCCGACGGTTTGTAAGCACATGGTTTCAGAAACTATTTCACTCCCCTCCCGGGGTACTTTTCACCTTTCCCTCACGGTACTCGTACGCTATCGGTCAGATAGAAATATTTAGGCTTATCCAACGGTCTGGACAGATTCGCACGGAATTCCTCGAGTTCCGTACTACTTGGGAGAAACGATCGACAGGCAGCATGTCTTCAACTACGGGGCCATCACCCTCTACGGCCAGGTCTTCAATCCTGTTCGTCTATCACACTGCTTTATCACTGCCGCCGGCCATGTCAGCAACCGGACACATCTTCCCACGACACCCAATGCGCAACGCCTGACAGCTATCACGCGCACTCGGTTTAGCCTGATCCGCTTTCGCTCGCCACTACTCACGGAATATCTTTTCCTGCAGGTACTGAGATGTTTCACTTCCCTGCGTAGCCCCCGCATAAAGCGGTACCACCCCATGACGGGCGGTGTGTTTCCACATTCAGAAATCCTCGGATCAAAGCCCTGTTGGCGGCTCCCCGAGGCTTATCGCAGCCTCATACGTCTTTCATCGGTTCTATCTGCCAAGGCATCCACCATATGCCCTTGCAAGCAACACATACGCACAAACATATGCACTGTCACAAGCCTCTACTAGCAAATTCCCAGACAACAAATCATCACACTAATTGATCACAAACGATCGACACAAACTCCAAACGGAGTTCGGTCTGAAATATACAGCAAACAGGGAAAAACCCTGCTTGCTCGCGTCCACTATCCAGTTCTCAAGCCACCACGGCACCACCAGGCCACCCCATCCACAAGGAACGAAGCACCCCAGAAGGCCTCGAATCGCCGAGTGGCAATCCGGGAGCCCAAAAGCGTATCTGCACGAAAGCCAATCACCGTTCCACGCCAGCATGCCCACGCGGCCACCAACATGATGACCCATAGGCTCGTTCGCTACACACGGTAGCAATATTCTCCGTAGAAAGGAGGTGATCCAGCCGCACCTTCCGGTACGGCTACCTTGTTACGACTTAGTCCCAATCACGAGTCTCACCTTAGACGGCTCCCCCCAAAAAGGTTAGGCCACCGGCTTCGGGTGCTACCCACTTTCATGACTTGACGGGCGGTGTGTACAAGGCCCGGGAACGCATTCACCGCGACGTTGCTGATTCGCGATTACTAGCGACTCCGCCTTCATGGAGCCGAGTTGCAGGCTCCAATCCGAACTGAGACCGGTTTTCAGAGATTCGCTCCATGTCGCCATGTCGCATCTCGTTGTACCGGCCATTGTAGCATGCGTGAAGCCCTAGACGTAAGGGGCATGATGATCTGACGTCATCCCCACCTTCCTCCGAGTTAACCCCGGCGGTCCCTTGTGAGTTCCCACCATAACGTGCTGGCAACACAAGGCAAGGGTTGCGCTCGTTGCGGGACTTAACCCAACATCTCACGACACGAGCTGACGACGACCATGCACCACCTGTGAATCGGCCCCGAAGGGAAGCCCCATCTCTGGAGCGATCCGAAACATGTCAAGCCTAGGTAAGGTTCTTCGCGTTGCATCGAATTAATCCGCATGCTCCGCCGCTTGTGCGGGCCCCCGTCAATTTCTTTGAGTTTTAGCCTTGCGGCCGTACTCCCCAGGCGGGATGCTTAACGCGTTAGCTCCGACACGGAACCCGTGGAATGGGCCCCACATCCAGCATCCACCGTTTACGGCATGGACTACCAGGGTATCTAATCCTGTTCGCTCCCCATGCTTTCGCTCCTCAGCGTCAGTAACAGCCCAGAGACCTGCCTTCGCCATTGGTGTTCTTCCCGATATCTACACATTCCACCGTTACACCGGGAATTCCAGTCTCCCCTACTGCACTCTAGCCTGCCCGTACCCGGCGCAGATCCACCGTTAAGCGATGGACTTTCACACCAGGCGTGACAAACCGCCTACGAGCTCTTTACGCCCAATAATTCCGGATAATGCTTGCACCCTACGTATTACCGCGGCTGCTGGCACGTAGTT
This sequence comes from Bifidobacterium sp. WK041_4_12, assembly GCF_041080795.1. Lineage (NCBI taxonomy): Bacteria > Bacillati > Actinomycetota > Actinomycetes > Bifidobacteriales > Bifidobacteriaceae > Bifidobacterium > Bifidobacterium aquikefiricola. Next base: position 4,826 of record NZ_CP129674.1, read on the forward strand.
AGCCGGTGCTTATTCAAAAGGTACACTCACTCTCGCTTGCTCCCAATTAAAAGCGGTTTACAACCCGAAGGCCGTCATCCCGCACGCGGCGTCGCTGCATCAGGGTTTCCCCCATTGTGCAATATTCCCCACTGCTGCCTCCCGTAGGAGTCTGGGCCGTATCTCAGTCCCAATGTGGCCGGTCGCCCTCTCAGGCCGGCTACCCGTCAAAGCCTTGGTGAGCCATTACCTCACCAACAAGCTGATAGGACGCGACACCATCTCATACCGCTAACACTTTCCCGAAAATCCATGCGGAAAATCGGAACATCCGGCATTACCACCCGTTTCCAGGAGCTATTCCAGAGTATGAGGCAGGTTAGTCACGCATTACTCACCCGTTCGCCACTCTCACCACCAAGCAAGCTTGATGGATCCCGTTCGACTTGCATGTGTTAAGCACGCCGCCAGCATTCATCCTGAGCCAGAATCAAACCCTCCACAAAAAAACCATGAAGAGCCAAAAACGACTCTCAAAAATAATTCATATTGACGGATTCGTCAAAAAAAACGAACCACACAAAAAATCGGCAATCATTAAGTCCTCCCAGACACCCAGCAAAACCAGGCTCATGCCGAACTGGCAATTAATTGACTATAAAAAGTAGTACAAATACGCTCTTGAGTTCTCAAACCACCACCACACCAACAAGCTTCGTTCTCTCTCGTGGAGAAGTCCGCCGTATTGAGCAGCGAAGTACAAACATACACTCATTTCGGCTGTTTCGCATCTTGGTGGGCACAGTGAAGCCGAGAACCGTTGCAAATAAACGTTTCTCTCGGCGTGTTGGATTTGAGCATAATCCTACCTACATCTCAGATTACTCCAACTCAAGACCGCTCAGCGGATTGAAATTTCTCCGCTGACGGCGTGTCGTCATCTTCATTATGGCTTCCGGTCGGTTAACGCGGTATTTCCATCATTTGAACTTCATGTCATGCCATTCATAAGAACATTCATAAGAGCCCCGGTATTGCCATACAGAGAAGAAAGCACAGAACTCGCTCTGCTTCCACATCCACTGCGCGGCAGAGAGGCAGAAACGCAGAAACGCAGCGAGGTGGCTACACCTATTCCGTATTCACTTTCCGTATTCACCCCTGCCGAAACTGCGCACACATCAGCGTGGTAAGACTTGAGTATGACTACAAAGATTGCAGTATTGACAGGCGCAGGCATTTCAACGTCAGCCGGCATTCCCGACTTTCGCGGTCCGAATGGCGTGTGGACGAAGCACCCGGAGCAAATGAATGTATATGACATTGATTCATTCCTCTCAGACAAGGAGTCACGCGAATACTCGTGGCGTTGGCAGAAGGAATCTCCAGTCTGGGGGGCACAGCCCGGTGTTGCGCATAAGGCCCTGGCGAAGCTTGAACAGGCTGGACTGCTGACCTTGCTCGCAACGCAGAATTTCGATGCACTGCATGAGAAGGCCGGCAACAGTGCCGATGTCATCGTCAATCTGCACGGAAGCATTGGCACATCACACTGCATGAAATGCGGCGCGGCATATGACACCGCTGACATCATGAACGACCTGGACAACAATCCAGATCCGCATTGCCGTCGCAAGCTGCCGTACAAGAGCAATATGCCATGCAACGGAATCATCAAAACCGATGTCGTCTATTTTGGTCAGGCATTACCGGATGGGGCAATGGAGAAAAGCATGCGGATGGCATCATCCGCAGATGAATTCTGGGTCATCGGTTCGACGCTGGAAGTCTACCCGGCGGCATCACTGGTGCCCGTGGCAGTTCAGGCTGGCGTGCCGGTAACCATCATGAACATGGGCCACACCCAATACGATTCGATTGCATCGCGGCTGATCCATGACCCAATTCAAGATGCCCTTCCGAAGTTGGTTGACGAAACCATTGCCGCAGCCAAAAAGGCCTAAGCAGCGAAGCTCCCTACATTTCTGGTTTGCCGGCCCGCCAATATCCCATGAAAGCCACCGCTGAACGGTTAACGCCGAACTGCTGCACGATCATGCGGCGAAGCGTTCGAATAACCGAAGCCTCACCGGCCATCCACGAGTAGAACGAACGGCCAGTCGCCGATTCCGGCGTCTCCCACAGCAAATCCTTATCGACATCCACATCCTCCAGTGCCGAGGACTGGCTTGCAGCACCGTTCGCCGATGCACGTCCCGGATTGAGCATGGTCTGATTCGTTGCAGCATACTTACGCATGCGCGTTATCAGGCTTGCACCACGCTCGATTGTCGGTTCTGTGGCGTGACAGGACTGTGACCGAGCCACCCAGTCAACGGTGAGGCCCAGATCTTCTGCGTTGCGAAAGCCCTCCGTCTGCTTCAAGGCTGCGATGTCCTCTTGGTACGGGATTTCGAGCAGCACCATGCCCTGACCATGCCAGGATGCCTGGTGAAGCGAACTCAGGATGCCGCCGATGCCTGGCACCGCAGTCTCATCGCCAATCAGCAAGAGATGCTTCGCATCGCCAGGATGAAAATCAATGCCCTCTGCCGAATGAATGGAATGCGCGTCCGGGCCGATGACGAAGATTTCGTCACCCGGCTGTGCCCTCTGCGCGAAGGCACCAGCGGGCCCGGGATTGGCATGCAGCACGCAATCGACGGTGAGCTGACAGGATTGTGGATCGATTGCTCGAATCGTATAAGTTCTCATGGGATTGCGGTCCTTGGGCGGCAGCGCGCACCATCGCTCCCACCACGAACCCTGTTGAACGGCTTGCGGTGAACACATGTCAGGGTCACCCCAGCGGTTCCCATCGAGCGGCAGCAGCAGTTTCATCCTCTGATCGAAGCCGTCCGTTCCAAAGTTAACGAGATCATCGCCTTCGAATACCAGCCTGACAAAGCTTGGCGAAAGCGGGATGCGTTGTGCTACATGCACGCGATACGGCCTTGATCCTGGACGATCATCCTTATCAATCCGCTGAGATGAGACATGGATTGCATTCATAGCTTCTCCTTATCGAGGATTGCGCGCTTTGGAGCCAAAGCATGGCGTGAGTCGGCGATAATCATGGGCGTTTGACTTTCAGGATCCTGGATGATGCGCACATCCATACCGAACACTCGTCTGATTACATCTGGGGTGACGACCTCGCTCGGCGTGCCAAAGGTGTCACACGCTCCATCTTTCATGGCAAGAATCCAGTCGGCGTACCGTGCGGCCAGGTTGATATCATGAATGACCATGATGATGGTGATGCCGTCGATTGCATTTAAATCGGCAAGCAAATCAAGAACTTCAAGCTGATAGGCGACATCGAGATATGTGGTCGGTTCATCGAGAAGAAGAATATCCGTATCTTGAGCCAGCGTAAGAGCAATCCAGGCACGCTGACGCTGACCTCCAGAAAGCTGGTCAACGATGCGATCAGCGAACTCGCCCATATGCGTGACTTCAAGAGCATGCTCGACGGCATCCTGATCCTGCTTGGACCATGATGAACCGAATCTATGATAGGGATATCTCCCTCGTGAAACCAGATCGAACACAGTGATGCCCTCTGGCGCAATGGGCGATTGCGGCAATATACCTAGCTGCGTGGCGATGCGCTTGGTAGGGAGCGTGGCAAGGTCATGGCCGTTGAGAACGACCGTGCCTCCCTGTGGCTTCACCAATCGGGCCAAGGCTCGCAGGAAGGTTGACTTACCGCAGCCATTCGCACCGATTATGGCGCCTATCTGACCACCATGAGCATCAAGATCAACGCCCTTGACCGCAAGATGCTTGCCATAGGCGACACGTATCTTATGAGCCGAAAGACTTGCACGCTCAGATTGCGATTTACCGGAGTTCCGGGGATTCGCTGGAAGCTTCTGCAGTTTCATGGTTACGATTCCTTCCGCATGGACAAGTACATGAGCACGACCAGCACAGGTCCGCCAACGACACTGGTAACCACACCTACCGGGAATTGTGTGCCGGAAGCATGCTGAGCAATGATGTCAGAGCCAAGAACGAGGCAAGACCCCACCAAACCGGATGTGGCAATTGCGGAAGATCCTGAATGAATCAGACGCACGGCGATTGGCCCGGCGAGGAAGGACACGAATGCAATAGGCCCAACGGCACTGGTTGCAATGGACAGCATCAGCACAGCGGTGATGACAATCGCAGCTCTCGAAAGACCAACCCTGACACCAAGCCCGGCAGCAACATCATCTCCAAGACGCAACATATCGAGCTGACGACTTAACGGCATAACTGCAGCAAGGCCAAGGACGAGGGTTATCAAGGTGATGATCACATATGTCCAATCCGAGTCGGCAAGACTGCCGGTAAGCCATCGTGATGCAGATTGAATGTCCCACTGGTCAGCCCGAATCAGCATCCAGGAGCTGACGGCATTGAGCATGGCTCCGATGGCAATGCCAATCAATACCAGCCGCTGAGGGGCAAATCCATGATGGAAGGTGAGCATGGCGACGACAATTGCCGTCGTGAGACCGCCAACGATGGCGAAAACGCTGAGTTCCAGACCAGAAATGCCGAGAACGACGATGCCGAAAACAGCTGCCGTATTCGCACCTTCCGTAATGCCGATGATGTCTGGACTGGCAAGCGGATTATGCAGCAACCGTTGGAAGCTTGCTCCAGCCATCCCGAAAAGCGCACCGCATGCAAAGGCCGTCAACGCTCGCGGCAATCTGATCTCACCTATCACAAAGGTGATGCCACCAGGGGCACGACTCGTGATGACTTTCATCACGTCGTTGAACGTATACAGAGAGTCGCCTGCGATGATGTCAATGTAAAGAAGCGCCAGAGCAAGAACGAGCAGCGATGCAATCACCACTGCGGCACGCTGTGACGATATCCGTGCAGCAAGTGACTTTTCGTCGTGTGTTGGGTTCATGATATCTGCCTTCAGACCTGGCGAAGCATTCGACCGCGAGCAAGCGCGATGAAGCATGGAGCACCGATGATGGCGGTGACAATGCCTACCTCAACGTCGGAGGGACGTGTGAGGATGCGGCCTATGATATCGGCTGCAAGCAGCAAGATTGGGCCGAGAACCGCCGAAGCAGCAAGAATGTGACGATAATCCGAACCGACAAGCAGCCGTGCAGCATGGGGAACGACCAGACCGACAAATCCGATTGGTCCTGCCAGCGATGTCGTTGCAGCCGAAAGCAGCACGGCAGCAATCCAGGCCATGCCGCGAGTGAATTTCACCCGGCTTCCCAATCCTTGTGCGAGTTCATCGCCCATGGCAAGGGCATTGATGCCCGGAATCGTGAGGAGCGCAAGAAGCAAGCCACCCACAAGCAGCGGAAGCACTGGAAGCATCAAGGCAAACCGTGCTCCGGAAAGACCTCCTACCTGCCAGAAGCGATAGGTTGAAATCACCTGAATGCGAGGCAGCAGCAAGGCCGAGGTAAGCGAGGACAGCATGGCGGTGACGACAGCGCCAGCAAGCGTAAGTTTCAAGACCGTGGCACCGCTTGGGCCCATTGAGCCGAGAATCCACACGGCAAGAGCAGCTATCGATGAACCGATCAGAGCCACCCAGACATACTGCCTTGGAGCGCTCAATCCGAAAAACGACATGGAAACCACTACAGCGAAGGCCGCCCCGCTGTTCAATCCAAGAATCGAAGGATCAGCGAGAGGATTTCGCGTCATGCCCTGCATAAGGGTTCCAGCAACAGCGAGCGCAATGCCTGCAAGAATTCCAAGTATCGTCCGAGGAACGCGAAGTCTCACTGCCGCCGCCGAAATGCTGGAATCAGCAGGGTCTGCAAATGCGTGAAACACTTCGTTGACCGGTATGGTTCGAGAACCGATTGCGACGGACACGAGGCATAACACCATGAGCGTGACACATCCCAAGCAGAGAAATAGCGTCAAACGGCCATTTCTTGATCTCGACACGGTATTATTCATTCCCCATCCACAGTCTTATTCGCGAGCATTGCAACATATGTGGCGCTGCGCCTGCACCTCCAGAACGACAGGCAGAACGACGAGCTGGCTCGCACGCTCATCAGATGTTATCCGCTGCCTTCGAAAGAAGTCCGACATATTGATCCACAGTGGCAGGGATCGACAGCGCTGACGGTGCTATGGCGGATTCCAGAGCAGATGAGTTGTCGATGACTACAACGGATCCGCGCTTGACCGCAGGGATCTTACCGATGAGCGGATCGGCCTGAAGTGTTTTGAGCGTCGAGCTATCGCCATAGGTGACGATAATGTCTACGTCGTCGAGTTGGTCAACGTTTTCACTGGAGATGTCTTTGTAGAAGGATTTGGTACTGGCAGAAATCTTCTTCACCGATGCCGGGGTCCGAAGTCCGAGATCGTTGAGGAATCCAGCACGGGTATCGAGTGTGGTGTAGACGCTGACCGTTGAAAGCTTGGTGGTGTCGAAATACATGACCGCAGCCGTTTTGTCCTTGATGTTCGGCTTGGCGTCGACAGCCTTCTTGATGGCAGTTTCATCATCGGCGAGCACCTGCTTGCCCTTGGCTTGCATGTTCAGTGCCTTCGCTGCAATGGTAACGACATCGCGCCAAGGCGTTGCCCAGGCTTCCTTGGGATAGGCCAGCGTTGGAGCGATTTTGCTCAAGGTCTGGTATTGCTGCCGCGTGATGCCGGATTGTGTCGCTACGATCAGGTCTGGATTGCTGGATGCGATGGCCTCCGTATCGATGCTGTCTGATTCATCATGCAGTTTGGGTGCCTTGCTGCCGGTTCCACCAAGCTCCTTCAGCTTTGCGGAAGTCCAGCTGTACATCCCATTCTGGGCATCGCCGTCTGACACTTTTGGCATATCAACTGGAATGACACCGAGCGAAAGCACGGCATCGTAGGTTGTCCATCCAACGGTTGAGATGCGAGTTGGCTTGCTCTTGAGCGTGACGGAACCATAAGTATTCTTGATGGTTATTGGGTATCCGCTTGCGGAATCGGAGTCTTTTGACGACGCGGTTGAACCAGCGGTTGATCCGCATGCCGCCGTAAAGCCCAAGCCCAGTGCCATGATTCCCGCTACGACGAGCCTCAGCGTTTTTCTGGTCTGATTCGTCCTGTTCGGTGCGCTGGTGGAATCGAAGTGAGTCACCTCAGCTTCCTCGGTCGCATTACCTGTGAAATGTACCTGGTCTGCCAAGGACATCAACAGCTCCTCTCTTGTGTTCTTCTTGCCGTGCTCAGTTTCGCGAAATCAGCGTGTATGCGCACTGACGAAAGCATCTCATGTGGTGCCTTGCCACGGATTGCATGGAAAAGTTATCCGCATTCTCTCTGCACCTGCAATGTAGCAAATAAGTCTTGTTTTCAACAGACTTGATTTTTCATGGCAAGCAGGGTAAAGCGGTGACTTCTGGAGATTGGCGCAGACGAAAAACACGCTGATTGGCAGATTGTGGGAGTCATTGTGTGAGCCATTGCGGGAGGCTGCGTCTCAAGTCTTGACATCATGCGGGTGTCGTGACTGGTGCGTGGTTCATAATGTGAGACATGCAATCTGAACTCATTGAGAAGTTTCTCTCGCGAAACCATGTTGAAGATCTGAATAACGCAGCGCAACGGCTTTCGGGTACCGTTCGCCATACGGACATTGTTCCGTCACAGATTTTGAGTGACATGAGCGGTTTCTCCGTTGACCTGAAACCTGAGAACCTGCAGCGCACAGGCTCATTCAAGATCCGTGGTGCGTACAACAAGATTGCGTCATTGCCGCAAAGTCAGCTGGACAAGGGCATCATCACCGCTTCAGCGGGCAACCATGCGCAGGGAGTCGCATACGCGGCACGCGAGCGCGGAGCGAAGGCCACCATCGTCATGCCACAGATCACGCCGCCCCTCAAAGTGGATGCGACGCGAGCCTTTGGTGCCGAAGTGGTGCTCGAAGGCAGTGTATTCGATGAAAGCTTTGCCTATGCGGTTCAACAGGCAGAAGAGCATGACCTCACCTTCGTTCACCCCTTCGATGACTATGACGTCATCTGCGGGCAGGGCACCATCGCCTTGGAAATACTCAATGATGTGCCCGATGTAACCGACATTGTCGTGCCGATGGGTGGTGGCGGTCTGGCCGCAGGCATAGCCATGGCCGTGAAAAGTTTCAAGCCGGGGGTACATGTGATTGGTGCAACCCCGGAAGGTTCTCCCGCCTGGCATGATTCATTTGCTGCGGGGCATGTGGTTGAAGCTCCAAGCGTGAATACATCTGCCGAAGGCGTCGCCGTCAAAAAACCGGGTGATTTGACCTTCAGTCTGCTGAATCAGTATCTCGATGATCTCGTCATGGTGAGCGAACGTGATATTTCCGAGATGATCCTCTTGATGTTGGAGAAGCACAAGCTGGTTGTCGAGGCTGCTGGCGCGGTTTCTCTGGCAGCATTGAACAGGCTCTCCACAAGCCAGGTCTTCCAAAAAGCACCGGGGAAGCATGTCGTCGTTCCCATTCTTTCGGGAGGAAACATTGACACCGTCACGATTGGGGCTGTTATTCAGCGAGGCATGATTTCTCGCGGACGAATCATGCAGTTTGGGGTGGAACTGCCAGACGTGCCGGGGCAGTTGGCAGCCATTGCCAATCTTCTCGCGACGCTCAGGGCCAACGTGATTGAGCTCAACCATGATCAGTTCAAGGCTTCCGGACATTACCGCAACGGAGTGCTGCTTGAGGTCACAGTCGAAACGAACGGGCCGGATCATATCGCACTCATTTTGGATACATTGCGCACCAAAGGCTTCCGGGTACGGCAAGAATACTGATTTTCGCCGCATTGTTGCCTGTTGATTCGCTCATTGTGAACTTCGCAAAGTATCAACGCATATTTTTGGCCTTTTCACGCACCAATTACGCCATTTTTTAGCGTTTGTACTTTGACAAGTTCACAATGAACATAGTTGTTGCGTTATACGCGGTATACGAAAGCTTCCCAAGGGGAAAGTCGGCCGGTCACGAGTGCCGTGGCAGAGTGATCTGCCGAATAATTGCTGATGAGCACGCGATCCTGATCTATCATGCCCTCAGCAACGATCGACCATGACGGGTCAAGACCTATCGTCTTCGCCGTTTCCGGGGGAATCTGTGCTGTTCGACTCGTGAGATTGGCCACTACAACGATGCGGTCAACATCCTCAGAACCGTGGGACACTCCATCTGCATGGCCCGGTATATCGATGAGGGGAATCGAACGAGTAAACGCATACACACGCTGATCGTCCGCGTCAAGCAGGGTGAAATCTCCGGCAGCAACAACGGGATCGCTATGTCGCAGACGAATCATTTCCTTATAGAAGGCAAGCACCGAATTTGGATTATGCTGCTCGTTACGAACATTGATGTATTGCTTGTTGATGTTCACAGGAAGCCACGGGTGCTTATCGCCGTTCGGATTCATGAACCCTGCATACCGACTGCCGTCCCATTGCATCGGCGTGCGAGCATTGTCGCGACTGCGACGACCAAGAGCATCGATCATCTGATCATGGGTGGAAAGATGCATGGAAAGCACGCGCACACGGTAGAGATCAAGGGATTCAATATCGCGATACTGGTCGAGTGCCGTAAACCCGGCATTGGTCATGCCAAGTTCCTCACCTTGATATACATACGGGGTTCCTCGATGCATGTGCAGTATGAGCCCGATGGCCTTCGCTGAGTATTGTCGAAGCTCGTCGTTGGACGTATCTCCCCATCGCGAGACGACCCTGGGTTGATCGTGATTGTTGAAGAAGAGACTGCTCCATCCAACGTCCCTCACTGCATTCTGAGCGCGAGTCATGATCTGTTTGAGAGGCACGATGTTCAAGGGCAGAGGATTCCACTTGCTGCCATTCTCGTCGAACTCAACATGCTTGAAAAGGAAAAGCATATCCAGCTCGCCGTTCGCCGGATCGGTGATATGCCTATCTCTATCAGGAGAGATGCCTGGGGCTTCGCCCACGGTCAGCGTGCCGTCACGCCGGTCAAAAACCTCGTGGCGCATCTGCGAGAGAAACTCATCGAGTCGTGGCCCGTCGGCGGCGACCTTCTGCGAATTGGCATACCCGTCTTCTCCTGGCTCGCCGTCAGGAAGCGTGCCGTCTTCGAGCACAGGTTTCGAAATCAGGGTAATGACATCCATGCGGAAGCCGTCGATGCCACGGTCCATCCACCAGTTCATCATGTCGAAGACGGCTTGCCGTACATTCGGATTCTCCCAATTCAGATCAGGCTGCTTCGGTGAGAATGAATGCAGATAGTATTCGCCACGGTCTGAATCGAACTCCCACGCGGAACCCCCGAAATCAGAACCCCAATTATTGGGTTCGGCGCCAGGAGTGCCGGGGACGTGCCCCTCCTTTGGCGGACGCCACCAATACCAGTCGGTGTATCCATCAAAACTTTTACGGGATGCTTGGAACCACTCATGTTCGTCAGAGGTGTGATTCACCACCAGATCCATGATGATTTTCATGCCGCGTTCATGAACTCCAGCAATCAAATCGTCCATGTCGTAGAGGTTGCCGAAAACAGGGTCAATGTCACGATAATCCGAAATATCGTAGCCATTGTCGTCTTGCGGCGATTTATATACGGGACTTAGCCAGATGACATCGACACCCAGGTCCTCCAGATAATCCAAGCGTGAAGTGATACCGGGAATGTCGCCCATGCCATCGCCGTTGGAATCCTGAAAGCTTCTTGGATATATCTGATACACGACGGCATTCGTCCACCACGGGTTAGGTGTCGCACCATTCGTACGGATTGAATCCGGAAGATATATGCGCTGCTCGTCAGTCATATCCCTCATCTCATAACGGCCTTAGCACCTGGCAGTATTGTCGAAAGTGACGCAACGAAAGCGCTCAAGGAATCTCTCCTCAAATGGGCTCGTTGCGTCACATATCGGAACAACGACAATAGTAGATGCTACAGACTGTATAAGGCTAGAGTTTTATGAGATTGCGCAGCGCAACAGCCACGCAACAGCAGCGCTCTAACATGACGGTGACTTGATTCTTACACAATTATCACTCACGAGTGGCATCCGATTCGGCTGCAAGATATCCGAGCAGTCGCTGAACGGATGCAGCATTCAACAGTCGAGAATGTGCGCGCGTAATTCCGGCACCGACCTTGATGCTCCACGAGTCCTCCGGCATGACGGCAAACATGGTCTCGTCCGTCGAGTCATCGCCAGCGGCAAGTATGAAGTCATAGTCTCCGCTTTCAATGATCGGGGACACGGCCTGACCCTTGCTCACGGCGACTGGGCAGACTTCAACGACCTTGGAATTTTCCATAACCATCAGCCCAAGCTTTCCGGTGATTGCACGGAGCTTCTCAAGAAGTCTTCCACGCTGATCATTCGCCTTGCGCTGATCGCTCAGACGATAATGCCAAGCCATGGCATCATCCTTGTACTCGATGAACGATTTTGCGAGAGCATTGACTGAGTCCTTCATAATCGGCTCAATCTGCCTCTTCCATTCTTCAGCGTTAGGCAGACCTTCGAGACGAGTCCACTTGCGGCCCTCTCCAACGTCTTCCATGGACTCATAGTCACTTCGCCAGACACCGTGCTCTGCAATCAGGGCAACCGGCAGATCGCCAAACCATGCATTCATGGTTTCATGCGAGCGCCCTGAAACAATCTCAAGCTTGACCCCCGGATCCGAAGCAACGCGACGAATCAGCGCGCGCAGACCGTGTGTAGGCTTTGCGCGCTCTGGTGTTCGAACGAGCGGTGTGAGTGTGCCGTCATAGTCCAGCAGCAGCAGACGTTTCTTCGCCCCATCCCACTGCTCCATGATGGTGTTGCGCTGATCCATGCGCAGACGCTTGTCTGCAAGGCTGGAATCAGCAACCTGTGCAAGCGAAGCCAAGAATCCGGTGCACCATGTGGCTGCAGTTCTGAACTTCAAGCGTGCCTGCATCGCAATGTTGCGACGCCTTGACTCCTCATTCGAAATTTCCAGAGCTTCATGCAGCGCCTCACACACGGCAGAGGTGTCGTAAGGATTGACGATGAAAGCCTGATCCAATTCGCGAGCCGCGCCGCACATATCAGAAAGTACGAGGGCACCTGCACGACCGTCATGGCATGCAAGGTATTCCTTGGCCACGAGGTTCATGCCGTCTCGGAGGGGCGTGACCAGGGCGACGTCTCCGGCAGCGTAGATGCCGCATACAGGCTTGATTGGCAGGGAGCGGGTGATGTAATGGATGGGGTTCCATGACAGCAGCGAATATTTGCCGTTGATCTGGCCGACTAGCTGGTCGACTTGCTCCTTCAAACGCTTATAGGTCGGAACATTTTCACGCGATGGGGTTGCCAACAGATAGTAGGTGACGTGACCAATCCATTCCGGATACTTGTCGAGCATTTGCTCAAAGGCACGCAGACGTTCTGGAATGCCCTTGGTATAGTCGAGCCGATCGATGGAAACGATGACCTTGTTTGGCTTCGGACTGTTGGAGGCAGCAGAATTGGCCAAAGCCAGTTCGGGCAGATCTTCGCTTGAATAGTGGCTCCACCATGCGCCTTCCTTGGTGGAAGCCTCTGTCGCCGCATTGCTTTCTGCAGTCAACGACGTTGCATAGCGTTGGCCCGTTCGTTTGCCACATACCGATTCGATGCCTCTGCGCATTTCCGTTGCAAGATTGGAACGCGAAGTTCTGCGATAGAGATTGTAGTCAATGCCAATCGGGAATGCGTCGATGGTGCTCCTACGACCATCCTCCATCTCGATATGGCCTTGGTCGTCTACATCTTTGTCAAGAAGAAGCTTGACTGAGGCATTGAAACTGTTCGCATAGTCGACCGTGTGGAAACCAACCAGATCAGCCCCCAAGATACCGTTGAGAATGTCACGGCTCCATGGCAACGAGCGGAAGATTTCAGGACTTGGGAATGGGACGTGCAAGAACCAGCCGATGGATGCCTCCGGGAAGCGTTTGCGCAGCATCTGAGGAAGCAGCATCAGATGGTAGTCCTGAATCCAGATGGTATCGCCCTTATGAATGAGCGGGGCAATCTTGTCTGCGAACTTCTTGTTCACTGCCGTATAAATGTCGAAGGTCTCTTCATCGAAGTTTGCCTGATGCGCGAAATCGTGAAGCAGCGGCCACAACGTATCGTTGGAGAAACCTGCATAGTAGCCCTTGACTTCTGATTTCTTGAGGAAGATCGGGACACAGCGTCGTTTCGAGAACTCCTTCTTGATGCTTTCAACTTCCGATTTTGTATGGTTGGACGCATCGATACCACTCCAACCAACCCAGATGCTGTCACGATGTGCCTTATGATATGGTCCGATTGCCGTTGCCAGGCCACCAACATTCTGTCTCAGTGTGAATGTTTTGTCTTCGGTTTCTTCCATCGAAAACGGCAGTCGATTTGAAACTATTATGAGTCTTGACATGAAATCCTCCCCGGTTGCCGGTGGAAATAAGCCCGATCCAGCTGCTCAATGTGAGCGTTTCGTGTTTAAAGTCCTTCTCACGTTAAGCTATAGCACATCGCAATATCGGGTTGAGAGACATCCGATAAAGAACACGCCAAATCTGGTCGTAATCAAACTTGACTCAATTCAGTCATCGCAGCGGTCGATCATGCCGTTCATCAAGATTCAGGGGGCTGGATACCCGTGACGTTGGCGCTCAGACACATGTCCTGCATCTCGCCTTTCACCGATTCTGCCGACAGAAGATGCACTCCCATCTTCAAACCGCACTAGCGCACATCCCCTTTGAAGACTTCATATACTGCTATCGAGGAAGCAGCTGACCATGCTTGAGGGTGACAGGATGCCGGGTATGCGACCATATTCGGGGCCTTATCTCCCGAAAACAGTTCAGGCATCTGATAGTTGAAGATCGCGGCAGCATCAATGAGTCCGTTCCCAATCTCTCTGGCCTTCTCTTTCTCACCTTCCCTATAGAGTCCGAGCATTGCTATTGCAGTGTCGTGAGCCCACACAGAACCGCAGTGATAGCTCAACGGCCAATAACCTCCAGAGTTGCAGCTCAATGTACGAATGCCGTAGCCGGAATTCAATTCCGACGACATCAGACGCCTGCTCACTGCCTGTACCTCGTCCTCTTCGAGGATGCCAGTACCTAGCAGATGGCCCATATTACTGGCCACCGAATTGACAGCATGCTTATGCCCATCGAGTGCGACCGCGGGATAAGGGCCAAACTCGTCTTCCAGCCAGAAACTGGAAGAGAATCTTTCCTTGAGTTTGCTCGCCCACGCTCTCAATTCCACAGCACCATCTCGTCCAAATGCATCGAGCACGCGAGCACCGTCCATTGCCGCCTGATAAGCATATCCTTGAACCTCACACAAGGCGATCGGTCCTTCGGCAATGGTTCCGTCCATCCAACGAACCGAGTCGCCAGAATCCTTCCAGCCCTGATTTGTCAACCCATGGCCGGTCACATCAATGTATTCCAGAAAACCATCGCCGTCTGCATCTCCAAACTCTCTCATCCAGCTCAAGGCTCTTTCCATATGTGGAAGGAGCGTCTCCGCCTGCGATTGCGAGATCCCTGAGTCCACAAGCTCAGCAAAGAGAATGATCCAGAGAGCCGTGGCATCGATTGTTCCATAATATAGAGGTGGCAAACTCAGATGGCCCTGCGAAAATGCTTCTCCATAATCCACGGCTGCCGCTCGCAGTTCATGAGGAATCTTGCCCGGTTCTGCATTTGTTTCAAGATTGAATTCATCCGCTTGGAAATGGGCCAGCGTGCGCAATGTTCCCAATGCTGGAACGCTGGTTATGGGGAGCATGAATCGGGCCGCCCATAATGAATCTCGCCCAAAGAGAGTAAAGAACCAAGGCGCTCCGGCAGCGAAGAATTCATCGTTCGGCAAACTGGGTATCGACATTCGCAAACCTTCAAGGTCTCGAAGTGACCTATCAATCCACGCATCCAGATTCTTATCACCCGTGTCTATTACCGTGTCATGCCAGGAGGCCTTTCCCTGAGCAGGGATTACGACTCGTGTGGGCGATTGTGTATTCACGTCGAGCATGAACTCGCACTGATCGTCAGATCCGACTTCAGCATCCCACTGGAAGGTGCAGTCCAATCCTTGGTAGGTAATTGATGGAACTGGAACTGCACTCATGCGTAGAATCATGGATGGCGAACGTGCCTGAAGCTCGGCATCGGTATGCTGTACATGCAATGATTTCAGAGCTTCCTGTTGATTCTCCATTCCTCCTTTAAGACTTTGCATATCGGTGTTATCAATTCGAATCTGCACGCCGAATGTAAACTTCAGTGCTTTGTGCAACCCGTTCAACACTTGGAACCTGAGCGTAAGCGCGTCTTTGTTGATTTCCCGAAATTCATTGATTCGGAACACGGGGTCGACCGTAGCGCCACTGATATTGCGGGCTAGATATGTATTGCTTGTAGCATGCGAACTTGTTATTGAATTGTTCACTAATTCTGGCGCAAGACCGTTGATCGTTACCTCGATTTTCGAGATCAGTCTGGTATCCCCAACATAGAAGCCGCTGATTCCATGACCGTCTACGGCACCTTCGCGGCTGCTCCAAAGCTGTGCTGGAGCTGAGAGAATGACTTGCTTGTCATGAACCCACGGTTGTGCAGAAGCTGCATGCAGGGTCGCATCATCGTTAGATTTCATCGTTGAACTCATTTCGCGTGATCTCATTCCTTGACTGAACCTTCATTGGTATTCATGATCCGTTTTTGGAATATAAAGAATAGGATTGCTACAGGAACGGTCATGATTGCCGCTGCAGCAAGCTTTATTGGATATTGTGTACCGGCACTGAGCTGACCACTTGCCAGAGATGCGACTCCTTTTGTCAGTGTCATCAATGATGGAGACTGCGTGGCAACTATGAAGTGAGACAGCTCGTTCCAAGAACCTTGAAACGATAGAATCGTGATTGTTATCAGCGCTGGACGAGCCATCGGTAGAACGATTGACCAGAAGATTCTGAATGTCCCAGCTCGGTCGATTTTTGCCTGTTCCTCAACACTCTTCGGGATCGATTCAAAAAAGTTTTTCATGATGAACACACCGCTGGCATCAATCAACAACGGAAGAATCATGCCAAAATAGCTGTCATAGATTCCAAGACTTTTGATAATCAGGAATTTAGGAATCAGGAGCACGACCATGGGAACGCTCATAACAGCCACCAGCATCGCGAAAATGGTCTCACGACCTCTGAATTTGAGGCGGGACAATGCGTAACCAGCCATCGAATCGAAAAACACACGTCCCGCAGTGACACATACAGTCACGATTACCGAGTTCTTGAACCATAGTGGAAAATCGGAATTCAAGAACAAGCGCCTATATGCTGCAGTCGTCCAGATCTGTGGAACCAAGGATATCGGATGAGCTGCGGCATCAGCATCGGTTTTGAAGGATGTCGCTATCTGAATGATGAAGGGCATGATATAAATCATGGCCAGAATGATCAAAGCCATATACAGTATCCAAGAGCTGTTGGAAATGGCATGCGCCACTTTTCGGACTCTCCTTGAGTTCATATTCCTCCCTCGAACTGGAGAATTCTGAGTAGCTATCGCTTGGTGTTCACTCATGATGATCTTCTCCCCGACCAGAAGCGTTCGCGCTACTGCTCAATTGAGATGCGCTGACATGGCGCAATCCACGGGTTTCTGATTTCAATGCTTCGTAGTACGCAATCTTCCGACGCGACATTTTTCGATCTTTCATGATCTGGCGCTGAATCCAAGTCATGACAACGATGATGACGAAAAGAATGAACGAAATGGCGGCTCCCTGACCCCACTCTTGATTATCAAATGCAGCACTGTACGAGAGATAGGCAGGGGTGAGGGTGGTTTTGGAAGGACCGCCCTTCGTGCCCGTATAAATCTGATCGAATACTTGCCATGTTCCAATGATGCCAAGAGTGACGACAGTGAATATCGTTGGTTTCAGTTGAGGAACCGTGACATGCCAAAGCCGTTGCCATGCATTCGCACCATCCATGATTGCCGCCTCTTCGGTCCCCTCACCGATGCTCTGGAGCGCAGCAATGAACATCAACATGAACGTACCCGAGGTCGTGAAAATGACCATGAGTATTATTGCAAACATCGCCACTGAAGGACCTGCCAGCCAATCCCACCAACTGATTCCTAACAAACCATGCTGAGTCAGCGCTGATGGCCCCCTGCTGACACCGAGATGTGCCAGCAGTATCTGCAACAATCCTCGTGGATCATTGAACCAATTCGGCCCTTTGACACCGAACCACGAAAGGACCGCATTGATTGAACCAGTAGATCCAAAGAGAAACAGCCAAAGAACTGTGATAGCGACGGAGCTCGTGACCGAAGGAAAGTAAAAAGCTGTCCTGAAGAAGCTTCTTGCCTTGAGAATCCTACGATTGAGCATGACCGCAAGCAACAAGCTCAAGAGCGTCTGCAACGGTACGACAAGCAACGTATACCAAGCATTGTTGCGAATTGCCGTGCCAAAGTCGCTTTGAGCCAATCCCGGGGTGGTGAGAACCGACTCATAGTTCCCAACGCCAATGAAGTGAACGCCAGCGGAGAATGGATTCCCACGACCAGTCCAATCTGAAAAACTCACCCATAAAGCCATGATTATTGGAATGACGAGGAATACACCAAGAATGATCAGCATGGGTGCACAAAAAAGCCATGCCGATAATTGCTCTTTTGCATGCTTGATCTTTTTGGGAGCATATGGAACAAAATCATTTCCCGTGGATTCGGTATCGGTTTTGGCAAACATACCTGATCCTCTCTCTTGAATGCGGTGCAGGATTCGAACCGCAGCTTTGCGGGTGACGCACCGCTTCAGCGCTACTTATAAATTGCCTCAAGGTTGGTCTGTGTCTTGTCTAGAATCGCTTTCGGCTCGGTATTTTTCAACTGTGCCAGTTGAGAGTCAAAATCTGAGACTACAGTGCTTGCTCCCTTGGCAGCTGGCACACCGATGGCGTACTTAAGACCATCAATGAATGGTGCTTGCTGAGGATATTCCTTTTCCCAATCTGCAGCGAACTTCGAATTACCAGGCATGATTCCAAATGCCTTGGCAAACTCCATGATTACGCTCTCGCTCGTCAGATACTTCACTAGGCTGACGGCACCTTTCTGATCCGGACTGTCCTCTGCGATACCCCAACCGTTGGTGAACTGCATGGTTCCCTTGCCTGCTGGTCCAGAAGGCAAAGCAATCACCTTATATTTCACACTCGGATAATCGGCAGCGAGAGAGCCCAAAATCCAGTTACCTTCGATTGTCATCGCCGCTTTCCCGGTACCGAACGCCTCTCCACCCCAACCAGTTCCAAGATCAGAAGAAAACGCCGTGGACCCAGATGCAATGAGCTTCTTGACCTCGGTCAGGCCTTTCAGACTTTGCTCTGAATTGGCAGTCGCCTTGGTCCCCTTCGCATTCACCAATCCCCCACCAGCTTGGGCCATAAAGGTTCCGACACGCGCATATTGAGGTGAAAAGCTCAGTCCAACATGGCTTGATGTGGTGAGCTTCTTTGCGACGTTCTCCAATTGCGCCCATGTCTTGGGATAGTCAGATGCCGTTAACCCTGCAGCAGACCACATGTCCGTGTTGATGACCAATTGCAGCGTTGAAACATCCTTTGGTATCGCATACAACTTTCCCTTATATGTCAGGCTTTGGAGCAGACTAGGGTAGTAATCGTCCCGATTGGATATTTGATCGCCGTAGGCGAGCAGAGAACCACTAGATGCATAGCCTGCAAGTTGGTCCGGTGCCAGGTAGAAGACATCTGCTGGGGAACCAGATGCAAATCCTTGAGAAAGCTGTTGGTTAATATCACTCGCAACCGAAACAGTAACCTTTCTGTCGTTTTTCGTTGCCCAATCCTGAACTGCCTTCTTCACGGCCTTTGTTTCCGGATCCCCTGAGGATGCAATGAGAATGTTGAGTCCCTTGGTCTTATCCGATGTGAGTGAACCCGAAGTCGGTGAGTTCTCACTGCTGAATCCACTCCCGCCACAACCTGCCAGCAACATTGCAAGAACTGAAAAAGTTGATGCGACTACAGCCAGTTTCCTTTTCATGATTCTTCTCCTTACGCTACAGTCTTTGAAATCAATCATTAAGTTTTTAACGTTACAAAATTTGAGTTTGAAGAATACAACTATCCGAGTAGACGCATGCCCCTTATTTCTTTTCCCCCAAGCTAAGTTCGACTTTGAACTATGACTGAAACAATTTTTACGTTCCAATTTATAATCATAATACGGTATCATTGCAGATAATGTCAACTCTGAATATGTGAATATTCTCAAGTGGGCATCACCACGAAAGGCGATTTATGGCAAGCATCAAAGACGTGGCGCGTGACGCAGGAGTGTCGTCTCAGACCGTTTCAAACTATTTCAATAACCCATCTATCGTCACAGTGAAGACGAAGGCTAAGGTAGAAAAATCAGTGCAAAAACTTGGGTATATTCCCAATGCATCTGCACGAAGACTCAGAAACCAGCGAAGCTACACGCTTGCGGTAGGAATTGCCCCTTCTGGATATTCTCAGATCTTCGACCCCCTTCTCCATGCACTCGTCAGTGAGGCCGACAACCATGGATTAAGGATCATGCTGTACAAAACCGATTCAAAAACCGATGAAATCAGGCAATTCAAATCTTTGGTTTCAGGCGGAGACGTCGATTGCTTCATACTCACCGATACCGTATATGACGATCCACGCATCACATGGCTTACTTCTCACAACCAGGCATTCGTACTCTTTGGAAGACCCTGGGGGCAAGAGACCGACAGGGATTCATCGACGGCATGGGTGGACGTGAACGGCAGATTGGGCATTGCAGATGTGACTCGTCATCTTATTGTGACAGGGCACCGACGCATCGGCTTTCTTGGCTGGCCGGATCCATCGGGAACTGGCTCAGACAGACGGTCGGGTTGGGAAGATGCAATGCTTACGGCAAAGCTCGCCAGCAAAGATGAGCTGAAGTCGCTGCAAATCGAGTCTGAAGACAATATTCGAGCCGGCCAATTAGCATGCCAGAAACTGCTTAGAAAACATCCGGATTTGGATGCAATAGTCTGTGTCAGTGACACTCTCGCAACCGGCGCGCATACCTTTCTGCGTCAGGATTGTCACATCGATATAACGGGCTTTGACAATAATTCCTCTGCACAATCGCTCGGATTTATATCGCTCGAACAACCAAGCTCCGAGATTGCACACGAACTTGTCCGCATTGCCATCGAGAAAATCAGCGAAATCGAGCATGGTACAGTACACGCTGACCTGCAGTCTCAGCATGTGCTGTTAACGCCACGGATTGTACATGGGTGATTGAGCAGTGCGCCCAGTGCAAGCGTGATGCCACATCGTGACGCATCGAATGGCTGAGCCTGCAATCATATGAGACGATAGACAAAAGCTTCCCATGGAGATAGGGAACCCGTCAACAGTGAAGCGGCGGTATTCTCAGCTGGATAGGTGCTCAGCAGCACACGATTCGAATCAATTCCACCCAGAGAAGATATTTCTGCGGAAGACCTATCCACTCCCAATCTTCTCGCTGTCATATCAGGCACGCGGGTCGAATGCGATGAAAGATTCACTACAACGAGCAATTCTCCATTATCATGAGATTCCCCATATCGATCGGAGCCTTCATCACCCGGGAGCGAGCGCGTGAACGCGTAGACATGGGGGTCATCTGCATCGAGGAGATGCCATTCCCCGGCCGCAACAAGAACGTTGGTATGCCGCAGTTCGATGAGTCGCCTATAGAAGGCAAGAACGGAGTCATCGTCCTTGTTCTCGCGCTGGGCGTTGATCACATCATGGTTCGGATTGACCGATATCCAAGGCTCGGTAGGGGCATACGAGGCTGTAAAACCAGCATATGTGGTCGAATCCCACTGCATGGGTGTGCGCGCATTGTCTCGGCTCATCACCCCCATCGCATGCAGCATGGATTCGGACGACTGCACCTTAGCTTCTACTACCCGCTGACGATACAGGTCAAGGGACTCAATGTCGCGATACTGGTCGAGTCTGGTGAAACCGGCATTCGTCATGCCCAGTTCCTCACCCTGATAAATGTAAGGTGTTCCGCGATGCATGTGAAGCAGCAGACCAAGCGCCTTTGCAGAACGAGAGCGCATCTCCTCGGATGACGTGTCTCCCCAGCGCGAAACCACGCGAGGCTGGTCATGATTATCGAAATACAAGCTTGCCCAGCCAGCCTTGCGAACCGCTTCCTGCTGATTCGACATGACGGTTCGCAATTTGCCTACCTCAAACGGCAGCACATCCCACTTTGAAGAACCCTGATCGATGCCTACCTGTTCAAAGAGAAACAGCATATCCAATTCCTTGTTTTCAGGATTGGTTATGTCACCAATTCTCGCAGCCTTCAGCCCTGGTGCCTCGCCAACGGTGAGGTATCCTTCCCGCTTGCTGAATACTTCGCGACGCATCTCTGTAAGAAATTCTTCAAGCCGTGGACCATCGCAGCAGAATCCGGACGGATCCGAGAAACCTTCTGGTCCTACCGGATTGTCTTCCAGCTGACTTCCAGCCTCGCCGGGCAAACGGCCGTGCGCATCCATGAATTTCGAAATCAACACGATGACATCCATGCGGAAACCGTCGATGCCACGATCCATCCACCAGTTCATCATTGCATATACTGCATTGCGAACCGCTGGATTCTCCCAGTTCAGATCAGGCTGCTTGCGAGAGAATTGATGAAAGTAATATTGACCGCGTTTGTCGTCATATTCCCAGGCAGAACCACCAAAGTATGAGCCCCAGGCATTGGGCTCCGCACCTTGTTCGCCAGGCGTGGTACCGGGGCGCGCGTCACGCCACCAGTACCAGTCAGCGTGCTCGTCGTTGCGGTCACGGGAAGCTTGGAACCAAGCGTGCTCGTCAGAGGTATGGTTGACCACCAAATCCATGACAATCTTGATGCCACGATGATGTGCCTGAGCAATCAGTTCATCCATGTCATCCAAGGTGCCGAACATGGGGTCGATGTCCTGATAGTCAGCAATATCATAGCCGTTGTCGTCCTGTGGAGACCGGTACACCGGGCTGAGCCAAATCACGTCAACGCCAAGGTCTTGCAGATAGTCAAGACGGGAGGTGATGCCGGGGATGTCACCTAAACCATCGCCGTTGGAATCCTGGAAGCTTCGTGGATATATCTGATACACCACGGCGTTCGTCCACCAAGGGTTCGGGGTTTCGCCATTCGTACGAGTCGAATCCGATATAGAGACACGCTGTTGTGTAGTCATTACACGTACTTTCCTTACTTGATTTGATATGGGAACCGCTGTCGAGGGTTGTCGGGGATTGCCAAGGATTGTCAAGGATTGTCAAGGATTATCAAGGCTGATGCTTGAGTTTTGGTTCGCGCTTCGGAGGATTTTGCATGAAGCACAATAACCAGATGCGGGGGTCGGACGTGACCGACGTGCATTGAATCCCGCTGATTATTGTGCTTCGTACAATCGTCACAGCCTTGAGGCGACTGCCTCCAGGCCACTCACTGAGACTACTTCACTGCGCCTCTCATAACACCGGATATGACCCAGCGTTGTGCGAAGACGTAGACGATGAGAATCGGAGCCATGGCCATCAGATAGCTGGCGAAGGCCATGGGATAGTTGGTCGCAAACTGCGAACTGAAGACATACTGCGCCAGAGGAATCGTCTGATTCGACTGATCGGTCAGCACGATCAACGGCAGAAGGAAGTCATTCCAAGCCCATAGTGCAGTCAGAATGGCGATGGTCGCGTTGATGGGTCCCATCAACGGGAAGATGATCTTCCAGAAGATGCGCCAGGTGCTTGCACCATCGATTCTTGCAGCTTCCTCAAGCGACACAGGAATCGAACGAATGAATCCCGTGGCGATAAAGAGATTCGTTCCTAAGCCGAGAACAGTGTAGAGCATGATTAGACCGAGCTGATTGTCGAGATGCCAGCTACCGAACTGCTTCGCGATGGGGAGCATGACAACGGGGAAGGGCACGAACATGGCTGCGATGAAGAAGTAGTAGAGGAAGCGGAAGAAGCGCTTGTCCATGTTTCTTGCGATGGCATACGCCACAAAGGTGTTCGTGAACAGGGTCAGCACCACGGCCGCAACCGTGATGATGGCCGAATTCAATGCCGCCTTCGGGTAGTTCACCTTGGCCGACGCATCGGCAAAGTTATGCCATTCCCAGCTTGTGGGCAAACCGAAGCCACCGGCCTCTGCAGGCGTCTTCAACGCGGTGACGACGGTGAAATACAGCGGAATCAGAATGGTGAGCGACAGCACAGCGATGACTGCGGTGAGCCACCAGTTCACTTGACGGTGGCTATGCCACTTGGAATCAGTCTTTGTGCTTTGCTTGCCTTGCGAGCCTGAATTCGAAATCGTTACAGAAGTCATGTCAGATCTTCTCCTTGTTACCGAAGAACTTCAGCTGAATGAACGCGATGATTGCGAGGACGATGAAGAACAGTACCGCGTTAGCGGTCTCGTATGCATATTCTCCACCGGTCAGGCCGTTCGTATAAATAAGGTAGGTAACCGTTTCCGTAGAGGAATCAGGGCCACCTTGAGTCAATGCCATAACCTGATCGAAGGTTCCGAATGCGTTCTTCATGCTCAGCACAAGGTTGATGGTGAAGAACGGTCCGATAAGCGGGAAGGTGATTTGCCAGAAACGCTGCCACGGATTGACACCGTCAATGGATGCTGCCTCGTAGATCTCACCATCAATCGTCTGCAGACCTGCAAGATAAATCAGTGTTGAGTAGGCAACGCTCTGCCACACGGCAAGGAACACGATAGGAACCCATGCATAGTGTTCACTGGTGAGCAAGGACTGCGAAAGCCAGTTGATGTGCAGCGCCTGCCCAATCTCTGGAAGCGGCGTCATGAAGATGTACTTGAAGACATAGCCAATAACCAGCACTGCCAGAGTGTAGGGGATGAAGAAGATCGCTCTGAAACCATTCTTGAAGAGAATCTTGCCGTTCAATGCAACCGCCAAGAACATGGCAATCAGGTTCACGAGAATCGTGATTGCAACGGCAATCAGGAAGGTGAACAGATACGCATGTCCGACACGATTATCGATGAACAGCGCGAAGTAGTTCTTCAGACCGATGAACTTCGACTGACCGTATCCTTGCGAATTGGTGAATGAATAGCCAACGCCCTGAATGAATGGAACATAGAGGAACACTGCAAAAACCACTGCAGCAGGAACAGCCATCCAATAGTAGACGTGATCCACCTTGCGCGTTGAAAAAGCACTCTTGCGCTTCTTGCGAGGCTTACCCGCCTGGGGAGCCGAACTCGATACCGGAACATTCGTCATTGCCGGTGATTGTGCATTTGCCATGATTCTTCCTCCCCTTACTCGAACGTTCTCGCCTGAACTTTATCCCAGTCGGTCTGCATTTGATTCGTAAACCGTGGGACATCACCGGTGGTGGCCAGCGTCTGAAGATATCCACCGATGTTGATTGATGCAGGAATGTAGTGATCGCTGAAATCCGCAAGCTTATTGGACTTGAAGAATGGAAGCACGCCCTTCAGCGCATCATCGCCAATTCCAGTTTGCTTCAACGGAGTGAAGGCGGACTGAGCCTTGGCATATTCGTCAAGCTGTGGCTTGCTCATGAGGAAGTTGATGAACTTCATGGCCTCTTGTGGATGCTTGGTATTGGCACCCATCGTCAGCATGACATCATCGCCAGCCGTGAGAATCTGCTCGCTTTCGTTATCTGTTGCAGGCAGCTGTGCAAAACCAAGATCAGCCTTGGCATTGACCAGACGAACCTGTGGAATCGCATATGTTCCCAGAGGAAGAATGGCAACCTTGCCTGCAGCAAGATTCTGCGTCGCCTGCTGGTAGGTCACGCCCTTGTCGCTCGTCGCGTACTTGTAGAGCTCAACCTCTTTTGTAGCGGTTGCCGTCCAGATCTTGGCAAAGGTCGTCTCGCCCTTCTTCAGCTTGATGTATTCACTGGCTGGAACCAAGGTCCCAGCAAAGGAAGCGAAGGGGGCCTGGGTTGTCCAGGAATCAGCGAGCGAAGCCTGAATGGGGGTGATGCCGGCCTGTTCAAACTTCTGAAGCAGCGCAACCATCTCAGACCAGGTCTTCGGCGGGTTGTTGGGGTCCACGCCTGCCTGACGCCACACTGTTTTGTTATAGATGTATCCACTGGCATTGCCCGCGAATGGAAGACCGTAGAGTCGCTTCTTTGCCGGATCTGTGGTCTGAACCAAGTCCTTGGCAATTTTTACCATGCCAGGATTGAGCTTCTTCACGATTGGATCGTTGGTGAAATCATGGAAGACACCAGAAGTTGCGAATTGCCCAAAA
Organism: Bifidobacterium sp. WK041_4_12; assembly: GCF_041080795.1. Taxonomy (NCBI): domain Bacteria; kingdom Bacillati; phylum Actinomycetota; class Actinomycetes; order Bifidobacteriales; family Bifidobacteriaceae; genus Bifidobacterium; species Bifidobacterium aquikefiricola. The sequence continues at coordinate 30,244 of NZ_CP129674.1, forward strand.
TTGATATCCCCATTGAATGTTATGACATCCGGCACACGGTTCTTCACCAGGCGTGTGCGAAGATCGGTCTGTGCACTGGCGGAGTTGTTAATGTTAATGCGTATGTCAGGATTCTGAGCCTCAAAATCCTGAACCATTTTCTTGAACTGATCCGCGGCTTCGGCCTTGAACTGGAAAAAATCCAAGGTGACAACGTTCGCGCTGGCTGACCCACAGCCCGACATGGAAATTCCGAGCACTGCCGCAACAACTGCTGTGGCGATGCGTCTGAGCATCTTCATAGAACTCGTTCGGATTCCCATCACATTCGAATCGCCGCCGAGCTGATTGATAGAATCACGTCTCATTTCTCGACTCCTTCGTCTTGCGCCTCGGACTCTTGACATCCGAATATCGCACTGTTCAGGATAAATATCTCCTAGCTTTTTTTACCACTGTTGGCGAGTCTACGGGCTTGGGAAAATAATAAGTCCGTATTTTTGTATATAAAGCAAGAAATTACTAGGATGGATGCAGGAAACGGCTCTACTACAACCATCACGCCTCATCCAGCAAGGGGATTCAATGCCTAGTTTCAATGGACTTACGAGTGAACGCGATCCCGCTGGTCGACATCCTGGCAGCCGTCTCGGCGCTGAATCTTCAATGCGGTCGAACAGAGGAGTTTCAAAGATCAGCGTTGGCTCGTTCAGGCCAGAGGAAGACGCCTTCGAACAGCCCTTGCCATCATGGTTTTCAGCATCGTCCTATACGCATCAGGTTGCCGCTGATATTGTGCAGTATGGGCCCATCGCACGAACAACGCTCGCAGGGCTGCTTGGGCTTTCGCAGGGCGCCCTATCCCGCATCACCAGCGATCTACTGCACTACGGGGTTATTGAAGAATTGAATCCCGAAGATCCAGACGCCTCGCGACACAAGCCTCTGCCACTCGGTTTCGTACCCAAGGAGAACGGAGGCGAGCGCCGCGGTCGGCCACAGACGGCACTTCGCATACGCAAGAACAAGCACACCTTCATCGGCATCAATGTCAGAGGCAACAGTGCCTTGGCAACGGCATTGAATGTTGCATGCGAAGAGATAGGCGATACTCATATCGTCGATTTTGAGGATCAGAATCCTCGCGAAATATGCAAGACGCTGACAAAGCTCGTCAACGAATGCCTTGAAGACATCAAGACGGCACACCTGAGCAAACCGGTTGCCGTTGGCGTCAGCATCGGTGGCCATGTCATCAATGATTCGACGGTGACCTTTGCACCATTCCTGCATTGGGATGGTTCTGTGAACCTCGCCGGCATGATGACCGAGGAATGCGGCATCCCAACCGGTGTTTTCAACGATCTGGATGCACTGCTGCATTATGAATGCTGGTTTGAGGCAGGCGTGGGCATTCCGCGATTTGCCGTCGTCACCATGGGTGCAGGCTTGGGATATTCACTGGCGCAGAACGGGCTGCCCATTGATTATCGCGATCAAAGCTACGGTCTGACCTCACATACCCTGATCGATCCGGAAGGTCCTCGCTGCTATCAGGGCCACAGGGGTTGTGCTCAATGTCTGACCAATGATTCGATAGCCGAGCAGTATTCGCAGAATGTGGGACGAGCGGCTTCGTTTGACGATTTTATCTATGATGCCAGGCATGGAGTTTCTCAAGCAACACAGCTGCTGAACCGAACATGTTTCAGATTGGGAGTATTCATTGCAACCGTGGCGAATATCGCCATGCCTCAGAAGATTCTTGTGGCGGGCGAATCCGCCTTCCTTGCTCGAATGAACACGGAGTCCATCCGCAAGGGCATCGAATCATATCGCCATAGCCAGGCTGCACCGGTATCTCTGGAAATCCTCGATGATACGTGGGATAGGTGGGCGTCTGCCGCAGGGTCGTGTGTAATCAGCCGGTATATCCTCGGCTGATTACACACCACTCGATTACACACCACTCCTATCTGCAACTGGCTCTGCGTTCAGATGCTGACGATCTCGAAGAGCACGGCCTGCGCAGGGTTGAGCGCTGGCGGACGGATGCCACAGTCGGCAAGGAACTCCCCTGGAAGGACGGTCCCCTCTTCGTTCCACCACCCCAGCTTGGATTGACCATTGCCGAGACCTTCCAGATCGAGCGATATCTGCAATGGCCGCACTCGATACACCTCGTCGGCATCAAGTCCTGGAATGCGAATTGGAGCAGCCGGATAATGCTGCGACGTGGTCAGCTGCGTGAACCGGACAACTGCACGACCCTTGTCCTTGGCAACCACGCCATCGACACGCACCGAAGGATCAGAACTATCGGCATGGATCACGGTCCCGCTCGCAAACATCGCCCGATTCTGCTTATACGCTTCAACCCACTGCGCGAGCCTCTCCAAAGCGTCGTCGTTCTGCTTCTGCAAGTCCCATTCGATGCCGAGATGACCGAAGAATGCTGTTGCCATACGCATCTGCTGGCTGGTTGCACGCATCGTTGAATGGGCAGGAGATGCACCAATGTGCTCACCGATCATCTCGGGGGGCACAAGAAGCGATGTGTATCGTTGAATGTCGGCGCGCTCAACCGGATCGACGCAGTCGGAAGCCCAGATTCGGTCGGCAAGGGCAAGGATGCCAAGATCGACGCGTCCACCGCCAGAGCTGCACGTCTCAATTTCGAGTCCCGGGTGACGCTCTTTCAAAGTCTTGAATATCCGATAGACGGCTTCTGTCTGCGCATGCACGCAGGGCAGCCCGGAATAAGGCGAAACGGGCTCAGTGACCAGCTTGTTGTGATCCCACTTGATGTAATCGATGCCGAGAGAATCGACAAGCGCATCCATCGCATTGAACACATAGTCATAGGCTGCGGGATTCGTGAGGTCCATGACTTGCTGCGAGCGTCCCTGCATCGGCAGCCTGCTGTGAGCCGCATGCATGATCCAGTCAGGATGTGCGCGAGCGGTATCCGAATCAGGATTGATCATCTCAGGCTCGAACCACAGACCGAACTCCATGCCCAGACCATGAACATACTCGGCGAGCGCGCCAAGGCTTTTCTCCCCTCGCGGCCATACCGCCGGATCGATCTGCCAATCACCGAGTCCTGCAGTGTCGTCTCGGCGATGCATGAACCATCCATCATCGACGACGAAGCGTTCAACGCCAGAGGCCTGTGCCTTGTCGGCGAGCGCCTTCAAGGTATCGAAGGAATGCTCGAAATAGACAGCTTCCCACGTATTCAGGATCACGGGTCGCGGCTTGGATGCCAGGTTTGGATGCTGAGCGCGCACGAAGCTGTGCAGGCGCTCGGCCACAGCGTTCAATCCCTCGCCATAGGCACCATATACCCATGGCGTGGTGTAGCTTTCGCCTGTTCTGAGCTGCATCTCGCCGCCAATCAGAAGCTCCGCACCACCGATCAGACCTTGCGTATATGTCGTTCTCTCAGCCGAAAGCACTGAGTTGCCGCTCCAGCCCACATGGGCGGAATATACCTCGCCGTGGGAGAATCCAAATCCGGGAACGCCCGCTGAAATAAGCAGCGACGCGTCAAAATCGGGGCGGCCGACCATGCTCAGACGCTCGACTCTTCCGATATTGAAAGGCTGACGTTGCGGTGAGCGCTCGCGGAAATGATGCCCGGTCGTGGAGAGTATTTCACTGGCTTCTTCGGGCACGGGATAGGCGAGCTCTATTTTGTCCACCGACAAGGTGCCTAGAGATGCCTGCGCATCTTCCACTGCCCCTTCAGACTCAGCATCGTCATAGCTATTCGTGATGGTGACCTGTTGGCGGATCAGACCCGATTCGGTTATCTCGCACTTCCACAGCAAGGTGAGAGCGTTTTCGGCATCGACTGCGGTGACCGAAACCGTTCGATTGTCAATAGTTATGGCATCATCCACGGTACGGAAGCAGCAGAACAGCTCGACGTTGTCTCTACGAACCACGAGCCGGGGCGAACCCGTCCACGCTTCTGATTGCGTTGGAATGACGCTTGGCCAATCAGTGTCATCAAGGCCACCGGAGACGCGCTGCGGATTGACCGCTTCGAAGCAGTTCACGAGATATTCGGCATGAGGAATTGGACGGCCCCATTGTACGATTCGTGGCAGCTCATTGTTGCGAAGCAGCAGAAGGATGGCAGAATCAGCCTGTGCGTCTTCGCCATAGAGGACGGTGGATTCGGTGCCATCTGATGCGGTTTGTGCAAAGCGTTGCCATATGCCGCTGCTCGAATCGGACGATGGTCGTTTTGTGTTGTCAACCACGTTGTTCATCACACGTTTCCTTCGACATTGAATTTCGTTCGCTTGGAATGTTGCCTGACGGTGCTGAGCATTCCAACTTGTTTCGGATGATTGCAAGATGCTGGTCATCCACCAATATTTTCAGAATAATGATGAACTTTTTTTGTTGTCATCCTCGCGCATGTTCTGACACTTGGTAAAAAAATAACCTCGCACCGTCCAGCCATAGGCCTAGGAACGGTTCGAGGTTTCACCGGAAATAGCCTGACCGCTGCGTGGAATCGAATCTACGCAGCGGTCAGGATTGCGTGACCAAGCTCAGTCTTCTCTGCCCTGCGCGGCCTTCACCAGATTCTCTGCATCCTGGACTGGCGTTGCATCGGTGGAATTGCAAGCATTCTGTGCTGCTTTGACAATGTCAGGATTATGGATCTTGAACGCAAGTTCTGCAAGGTGCACGCCGTGTGTCAGGAATTCATGCGTTCTGCAGACGTAGTCATGATCGCGACCGATCTTCGCAATGCATCCGTTGATGAAATCGACCTCGGTTTTGCGCCCGCGAGACATGTCCTGATACATCGAAGGATAGTGCAGTGGGTTGGCGACACGGCTCACGTAATCGACGGACTTGAGTTCTTCCTGACGGCTCTCGATCAATCGAATTCCGGCACGGTCACAGGCATCATATGCCTCGTCGATAAGCTGCTTTGCCATATCCATCGAACCCGGATACTCGATGAATTCGCCCATGGTGATCTGATACATCGTGCACAGTGTATTGACGACGGAATTGAAGACGACCTTCGCCATGCATGTGCCCGTAAAGTTCGTGGTGATGATCGGGTTCATGTTCGAAGTCTTGAAATCTTCAAACATGGAACGCTCGACATCAGTCGTCTGCTCGTTGAACGCACACATGTGCATCACTCCAGTGCCTGACTTGCCGATGAAATCGACATCGCCTGGCCCGTTCAGCACCGTCGCTATCATTGCCGTACCGCCATAGATGCGGTCATCGCTGAAGTATTGCTGAATCTTTTCGAAATGACCCCAGCCGTTCATCGCCGAAAACACGATCTGGTGATCCTTGAACAGGGGTGCGCAACGTTTCAGCATCTCGTCAAGCTGCATCTGCTTGACGAAGATGATCCAGACATCGGGATCGCCTTGGTATTCCTCCGGTGAATAGATGTTGATTGGAACCAGATGACGATTCTTGCGATCTCGTGATACATAGACGCCGCCCTGCTGATGAACGGCCTTGATATTGGGCTCCCAAGCATCGATAAAATCAACTGTGCGGCCCGCGTTCTCCTGAAGGAGCACACCATAGCGATATCCCATGGCACCTGCGCCGATTACTGCATATTTCATCTGTATCTTCCCATACATATGTGCACTGTTGCCGACAACGTGAAGCAAGGCGTAAATAATGAGTCTGCCTGGGCATCATTGCGCTGAATTGCGCCATGCTCTTGCTTGTCCTGTACCTGCGCGTGACTGATTATCACAGCTCTGCGTCAGGGACGTGCCGCACCTCCTGCACACGTTTGCGATTATCATCAAATCGTCAATGAAGATGGGACTGATAATCCCAATCAAGACCCCCACTGGCTGCGACCCCACCCCGGTCTTGTGAACCAAAGCCAAGAACGTTATGTTTCGAGTATGTAATTTATCCTACCAGTGGACGACTTTTGTCCACATAGTGAACGCGCTTGTCGTGAAAGAATGCGTTCAGCAAACTGGCGCTTTCTTGCTCTTTCACCCCTCCGATAACCACAGGCTTGTGCCCCGTGTGTGGATCCCGCGGAATATCCCAGACCGACCCACAGGCGCCAAGCTTGGGATCCCAGCAGCCAAAGACGATGCGATCTACGTGCGACAGCACCGCAGCCCCCGCACACATGGGGCACGGCTCCATGGTTACTACGAGGGTCAACCCGCTGAGATTCCAATTCGCCGGTCTCACACTTGCGATTCTGGACGATTCAGGCATATCGAACAGCGGCACGTCAACCGTTGTCCCATGAGCCTGTCTGAGGGCAACGATTTCCGCATGGGCCAAAGGATCGCCGGTGGCCTCGCGCCGGTTGTAGCCTTCGGCCACAACCTCCCCCTTCTTGTTGAGCACGACAGCACCGATGGGAACATCACCACCGTCTTGGGCAATGTGAGCCAGTGCGAGTGCCCTATTCATCGCGTGATTCCAAGGCCTAGTGATCAAAGAGTCCATTCATCAAGCTTAGAACATGAACTCCTTGATCGCACAGCCCAACCAGCCCGATCATCCCAGGAAAGCGTCACGAACCAACCATCCCCGCAATCTTTCTTCGCGCCTGATGAACGGCTGCATACAATCCCGTTCGAGCGCCGTATCCACGAGCTGCGAGTCGAGCGCGGATGAACTTATCGCCTTCGGATAGGATCAGCACGCTGAGGCCGATGGCCATGCACAGTCCCCACTGCCACAAGGCCAGCGGAGCCATGCCCAACACTGATGCAATGCCCGGAATATACATTGCGATTGCATGAATCATGAGAGCCGCGATAGACGCTACTAGCAGGAATACGTTGCGAAGCGGGTTGAGCTTGAAGATCATCACGGTTTCAGAGCGTGCCGACATCGACATGAAGAAGTTGAAGAGCACCAGCAGTGTCAATGCCATCGTTCGTGCCGATACGACATCAACGCCGTGATCTATTTCTACTCGGAACATCACGAGAACGCACAGCGCCATCCACAGACCGCATATGGCTGTCCGCGCCCACAGCGCAGACGAGAGCAGCCCTTCGCTGTTCTTACGAGGCTTGTATTTGAGCTCGTCACCGCTTCCAGGTTCAAACCCCAGAGCGACATCCTGCACGCCGTTGGTCACGAAGTTGATCCACAGCATCTGTAGCGGCAGGAACAGCAACGGCATTTCTGCAACCACATTCACGCCGACGGCAATCATTGCGGCAACAGCGGTGGAAAGCAGGAAGAATGCGGATCCACGAATTGCCTTGAAGGTGACCCTTCCCTGTCGAACCGCATGTGTCAACGTCACAAAGTTGTCGTCGGTGAGTACGACGTCGCTGGCTTCGCGGGCGACGTCGGTTCCTGATTTACCCATGGCGATGCCTACGGAAGCCGACTTCAATGCTGGCGCATCGTTCACGCCATCACCGGTGACTGCAACGACTTCACCCTGATCTTGCAGTACCTCGACGATTCTGAGCTTGTCCTGTGGAGATACTCGTGCGGCAATCGAGGTTTCCTTCAGCCGCGCTTTCAAGACCTCGTCTCTCATTTCGGACATCTCGCGGCCTGTCAGAACGTTATCGGTCTGCTGAAGTCCGAGACGTTCACCTATTGCTGCCGCCGTCGTCGGATGATCGCCGGTTATCATCTTGACTTCGATACCGGCCCCAATGCACTGTTCTATAGCCTCTCGGACGCCGGATCGGGGCGGGTCGAGCATGCCTTCAAGTCCGAGGAAATGAAGCTTGCGCGGCTTTCGATAGGTGACAAGATCCTGGTCGGCATCGATATGTCTGCTCGCCACGCCAATCACCCGCAGTCCGTCTTTGCCCATCTGCTCGTATGCGCGATGGATGGCACCGGCATCGATGGGCACCGTATTGCCTTGACCATCATCCATGGTCGCGCTCATCATCGCCAGCTTGTCAGGAGCACCCTTCACATATTGCGTGAAACCGCCTTGACTATTGGGTTTGATGGCCATCGAGTAAGCATGTTCCGGCTCATACGCGGTCTCAAGCCTGGTCTCGGTCTCGCGATCTTCGTCGCTTACGGCTCCCAGATCATCGGCAATTCTCATCATTGCCACATCTACTGCATCGCCGGAATACGACACGTCACCTTCGGCAGACACACTTCGATACGCCTCATTGGTCAAGGCAGCCGCCTTCAGCATGGCAAGGAGCCTTGCCGTAGCATCGCTGCCGAAGCCATCATCCTTGCTCTCTTCAACGCTGAACGGATTCCCCGCACCCAGGCTCAGACGCTCGACCGTCATGCGGTTCTGAGTGAGCGTTCCCGTCTTGTCCGAACCGATGACCGTGGTTGAGCCGAGCGTCTCAACTGCAGGCAAGCTTCGAACGATGGCATTGCGCTTGGCCATGCGTGATATGCCGAGAGCCATGGCAACCGTGAGCACGATGGGGAGAGCCTCGGGCATGGATGCCACGACAAGCGATACAGCCGATAGGAACGAATTCGTCATATCGTCGTTGATAATCGTGCCCGCGATGAACACGAACACTGCCACGATGATGACACCTATGGATATACCCCTTTCCGTCCGCTGCATGATGTGCTGCAACGGAGTCTTGCCGTTGGCATTATTCACCAAGCTGCTTATCTCGCCAAGTTCTGTATCGCTTCCCGTGGCGACGACGACTCCACGCCCCCTACCGCTGGTCACCATCGTTCCCGAGAAGGTGATGCACTTTCTATCGCCAAGCGAGGCATCCTCCTCTACCGGATCCGTGTGCTTCTGCACATCGTTGCTCTCGCCAGTAAGCATCGACTCGTCAATGCGCAGGCGGCTCGTATCGAGCAGACGAATATCGGCAGGCACTCTGTCGCCACTCTCAAGCAACACGATGTCTCCGGGAACAAGATCGGCGGCTTCGATTTCAAAGCGGCTGCCGCCACGAATCACGCGGCAGGTCGGGCTGGAAAGCGATGCGAGCGCATCCACTGCCTGATCCGCCTTGGACTCCTGGTAGTAGCCAATGATGGCGTTGAGCAACAGCACCAGAAAGATGGCAGCCGCGTCGATAAGGTGATCGAGAACAATCGTGATGATGCCGCACACTATCAGCACTGCTATGAGCGGGCTTCTGAATTGAATGAAGAAAAGCTTCCACTTTGGCATCTTCTCGACCGAAGTGAGCGCATTGGGGCCGAACACCGAAAGTCTGCGGTTTGCCTCTCTTCTTGAAATGCCTTTTCGGCTGGTTTCCAAGACTTCCAAGGCCTTGTTCGCATCAATGTTGTGCCATGCCGTGTCATTGTTGGCAGCGGCGTCGTCTATCTGACTGGTAAGGGGTGCGCTGTCTGTATCTGTTGTGTCCCGTTTCGGGTTCTTTGGTGCTGTCGGGATATTGTTATCCATAGTTGTCATTGTCGTAGGGCCTTTCTGAGTTGAAGCATCGTAAAGGTCGCTGCGGTCCTTGTCATTCCATACGTGATGTCAACATTGCGTGTATGAAACTGACTGTTACACAAAGCTTCTTCCAAGCTAACATATCGTTGCTTCGGAGTCTCGAACCTTCGCGGATGGAGAAGAATGATCATCTGCAGCATGTCGTCTCGCTTATCGCACAATTGTGGAAGCATGCGATGCGTATAGTTACATGTGGTACATGCGATGAAGATAGGAGTGGCCTGTGGAATCATTCACTCTGATACTGTGCATCATCGGCGCAGTGCTCGTGTCTTCTTTCATAAGTCGCTTCATTCCTCGTATTTCAACGCCTCTTGTTCAGATTCTTCTTGGCGCGCTCATGACAGTGCTGCCGATTGTGCCCAGCACGAATCTTGATCCTGAATTGTTCATGGTGCTCTTTATTGCACCGTTGCTGTATTACGAAGCTCACAGCATCAACAAGCAGGCATTGCTGAAGAATCTTCGACTTTCCCTTTCGCTTGCCATCGGACTTGCCTCGGTGACGATGCTTGCCGTCGGCTACAGTCTGCATGGAGCCTGGCTGTCGATACCGCTTGCCGCAGCCTTTGCTCTGGGTGCGGCGCTCGGTCCGACCGATGCCGTTGCGGTGTCTTCAATCGGCAGAGTTGCAAACCTCAGCGAACGTCAACGCTCGATTCTCAATGGCGAATCGTTGTTCAACGATGCGACCGGCGTCATCGGCTTCCAGTTTGCCATCTATGCTGCGTCGACCGGCTCGTTCTCTGCCGTTGGTGCCGTAAGCCAATTTCTCTTCTCGTTCATAGGTGGCATAGCGGTTGGAGCCGTGGCTGGGTTGCTGATGAACTGGGTGTTTGAGACCAGCAGACACTTGGGTTGGGAAACCACGACGACCCGCATCTTGCTGGAAATCTTTTTCCCATTCCTGTTATATCTGATTGCCGAACATGTGCTTCATATCTCAGGAGTACTTGCCGTGGTGACGGGAGGACTGCTTGCCCGATTCGACACCAGCGGCATTGGGCCGAATGTTTCTCGAACGAATATCGTGTCATCGAGTGTGTGGACAGTTCTCTCCTTCAGTTTGAATGGCGCTGTCTTTGTATTGCTCGGCATGCTCCTGCCGAATGCTATGATGTCCAGCTGGTCGGATGACAACATCAGCCACGGCTTGCTCATTGAGATCATTGTCCTGGTCTCGCTCGTGGTGATCCTCATGCGTTTCATCTGGATCTCCGCGATGCTTGCCTTCACCAAGGATATGGTTACCGGCGAGCGCAGACCGATGAGCCTTGAGCGTTGGCGGTCCGCTGCGATTATGACCTTCGGCGGGCCCAAAGGCACCATTACGCTTTCACTGGCACTTACGATTCCTTACACGGTCCGTTCAGGAGCATGGTTCCCCATGCGCGATGAGCTTATCTTCATTGCGGCAGGCGTCATCATCGTGACGCTGCTGCTGGCCAATTTTGCCCTTCAGGCCCTCGCTCCTCCAAATACCCAAGGGGTTTCGACAAAATTCGTGGAAGCCGTTCTTGAGGTTCTGCGTCGAACCATCGAGCGACTCTCCGAGCATGACACTCCGGAGAATCATCATGCCCTGCGCATGGTGCTTTCCTCCTATAATCAGCGCATCGCGCGCCTTAAATCGCAGATCGGGCAGCATGATTCCAAAGAATTGGAACGTTTGCAGATCATCGTTCTGAACTGGGAACGCGATTATATTGAAACCCGAATCACCATTATCGAGCAGGAAATCATCGACTTCAACGCTTCGCACGGTGACGAAAGCGAAGAACTCGCTGCGATGGATTCCGACGACACAGGCAATATGCCCGTCACCTCGCCTGACAACATGAGTGAGAAGGCACTAGAAGACACGCCTGAACTCTCTGATGAACGCAAATCCTGGCAGAATTCCAAAATCGTTTCTCAACTTACGCCACTGCAGCGCTTCGAATCGGAGCGTCAGGCAGCAGAACGCATTCTCGTGCATATCTCTCGTACATTAAGCCACATCTCAGAAGCGAGCGAGATGCGCTGGAGACTGCGGTCTCTACGCCGTCGCACGCATAATCTGGCAAAGGGCATCGAAAGCCGCGTACGCCATTCCACGCCGCTGGTCAGCGATGACACCATCTATGCAGTATCTCGACGACTGCATCTCGATTTGAATCGCTACGTGATCGAGAAGCTGTATGCCGAACTTGCAAAACCGGATTTCAACACTGAAGACGTGCTATCGGTGATCATTGAGCATCAGCGTGCGGAAACCGCTCTGCGCGCGCGCCCCTCGGTAAATGAATCGGCTCATGTGCTCAATGGCATTCAAGAAATCAAGCGCGAAGGCTATGCAATCGAACTCGAAGTGATTCAGAATATGTTCGAATCGGGCGACATCACCCGTGCCGAAGCACGCCAGCTCAGAAGAAATGTCTATGTCATGCAGGTTGATGCCGATTCCAACCTCTGACGCATATGAGCTTCGGCAGCGTTACATCACTCCCGAAGCGATGTTATTGTCACTGAGCCATTGACGAATGTCGTTGAATTCATCCAGACTCACGGCATGGTCCAAACCGGAGTATCCGCGGGATTTCAACCATGTGTGCTCCTCAAGCCACGCGGCCATACCAAAAATCTCATATTTGGGAATGACATTGTCCGCTTTGCCATAGCCGTAGAATACCGGAATCTCGAGGGCAGCAAGTCGATCATCGGCAGGAGATGTGGCGGCAATGACTTTCGGTGCGAGAAAGCCGGACAAGCTCACCGCTGCACGATACCGTTCGGGATGCACGCGAAGCAGGTGAACAGCGAGAACACCGCCCTGAGAGAAGCCGAGGGGAACGACTTCACGTTCCGCAGCGATATTCGATTCGACCCACTGATCTATGGCTTGCGAGGCTGCGTACGCATCACGATCAAGCTGGGCTCCCGTGGGAACGCAATCATGGAACCATGTATAGCCCCCAGAACCGAACTGACCGAATTGCTGGGGCATGTTCAGGGGTGCACGAAGCCCGATGTAATCATTGAAAGGTGCGATATATTGCATCAGATCAGCCAGATCCTGCTCATTCGAACCCCAGCCATGCAGCAGCAGGAATAACGGTTTGGCGGGATTGGCCTGGGCGTTCCTATTCGAATACAGCGCATGGGAAATCTGCAGCGGATCGCCGAAATGACCCGGAATAACCGTTGACGCCTCTCCAATAAGAGCATTCATGTCAGAAGCGGCCGCTGTGTCGCCCTGCCTGTCGTCATCACGCGTATTTTCACTCATATTGCACACCTTAGCGGCTTTAGTTTACTGTGCAATGACATGGTGCAGCTTTCAGGCAGCACAGGCGTCAATCGGCCATGCGCAGGTCAGTTAATCAACGAATGAATTATGTGATTCACATTGTTCACTCAGCAGCTCATTCAACTGTTCATTCAATAGTGTCGATGGTGCCACCCCATGATTTCTGCAATTTTTCAATATTGGCCTTCTCACCAAACACAAGCCACGTCTTTCCATTCAGGGTGCGCCAATCACCCTGAGCCTCGCTGTTATTCGAATGCTCCTCAAGCATGTCGGAAATCTTTGAGTTGACCGCTCCTCGTTCAAAGCTGGCCATGGTCGGATTTTCAAAGGTGACATATGCCATTCGTGGTTCTTTGCAAAGCTCTGCGAGCGACAGCCCCGGGTATGAGCTCGTGCCCAATGACTCCCAGCCTCCGGTGCACGTCCCAACCGAGCTTTCTATGCCCTTGCGCATCGTCTTGCTGCTTGAAACGGGAGCATTCTCGGAGACCTTGGGCTGTATCACACCTTGAGGGAACAGATTACCAATCAACAGACCACAGACAGTGATCAGCAGAGCCAGCACGATTGCGATAATGCCCCACGTGCCTTTTCGTCCCCCTTGCCTTGCCCGCCTGTGTGAAATCTTGGCGGCAATAACGAAGATCAAGGCAAGAACGCTGAAAACGAACGACCCTGCTTCAAGAATTGGCATAGACAGCGAATCGCTGAACTTAAGAGATGCTGGCGCTATGGTTCTCGTGATGAAGAATACAGAGAGGATGACTGCTATAAGCCCGAGGATGGCAGCGATTGCGCTTAACACCGATGCACCTCGTGAACGAGGCGGTTCAGGCTCATACTCCGGCCCAACTTCGCTGTAGGCATATTGCCGTTCTTGCGACGCACCGCTTTCAACAGTTCCATCTTGTTCGTATGCCATCTGCTCTCCCGCCATCTCGTTGGGCCACATCATACATCGACTCAATACATCGACTCATTCAAAACTTTACGTCATTAAGCTGCTACGGAGGAACAATCCTCTGGCCGCAATGCTGATCCGAAAAGCAAAAACCCGGCGGGGTGACCGCCGGGAAGAAAGGAGAGAGAAGAAGAGTTCAATTATCAGGAGAAAAAATCTCTTGCTCGATGAGTTGCTGCCATCCATCGATAGGTATAACTTAATCATCCCGACCTTGGCAGAATCATAATGAAAGCTGAGAATTCTCTATGATTTGCAGTCACTGTGATACAGCACTTCGAAATCAGGTCTCGACACCGGCCACGCAAGAGGTTTAGCTTCCGGTTTATTCTGGTTGTGGAATGGTGGGGGATCTTTAGCGCGACGGCGAAAAGGAAAGCATTACCGCAAGAGAAAAGGACAGGTATGGCAGACAGCATACAGACGGTCAATTCGATTATTCTTGTTCGTCACGGTCGCACGGGTTTCAATGCACAGCACAGGCTTCAAGGTCAAATCGAGCAGCCCCTCGATGAGGACGGCCTCTGGCAGGTAGCGCAGACCGCCCGTGCGTTGCACACGCTCTATGTTGAACATGCCCAGGAGGTGCCGAAACAGCTGGTTGTCAGCTCCGACCTCAACCGCGCACTCGATACTGCCCACCAATTCGCAGATCCACTCAAACTTGAGGTACATACCGATCCAGCTTTTCGTGAACGCAGCTATGGAGATTGGGAAGGGATGTCCCGAGAAGAGATCCAGTCGAAATGGCCTGAGGACTTCACGCTCTGGCAGCATCTAGAGGGCGGTGAGCTGAAGCATCACGCCGAACCGCTCGAAGATGTTGGACAACGCGGTGCCGCCGCACTGCAGCATTGGGCTACTTCGGCAGGAGCAGATACGAATCTATTCATCTTCGCCCATGGGACATTGATAGAAACCTTGCTGCACACGGTTTTGGACATTCATAGCACCCCTCCATGCACGTCCCTGGTTGGCATGAGGAATGCGCATTGGGCACGATTGGTACCGTTGCATTATTACAACGGCGATGACGAGCAGCTGAAATGGCGACTGTCTGAATACAACCGCGGACCGGCCATAGCATCTACAGGCGATTGGCGCGATGTCACACCACTGAAGGCAGCGATCTGACCTTTTGCATATTTCCAACAATGAAAACCCTACGATCAATAGATAGCACCATGCACATTGCTTCACATGACCAGTCACATGCAGGAACAACCACAGGCTCGGACTCAGACTCAACATCATCGGCATCGCAGAAGTCAGCATCCCGGCAGAGAATCTTCATGCTTGTCATATCAACCCTCGTTCTTGGCATAGTGGCGGGAATATCTTCAGGACTCTTGTCGGTATTGCTCAAGATCGTCGAGCATTACTTCCTCGGCTTCCTTGAGGATTCCTCAATGCCTGGCGCATTCAACGTCAACCGTTGGCGAAGATTCATCTCGCTGACCGTTGGTGGCATTGTGGCTGCTTGTATATGGTGGCTTCTGCGCAATAAGGCCAAACGTGTGCCCTCGGTCAAGAAGGCTGTCAAAGGTGCGGATATGCCAGTCTGGCAGACCATCGTGCATGTGGTCACACAGATATTTCTCGTAGGAACCGGTGGATCAGTCGGTCGAGAAGTCGCACCACGAGAAGCTGGAGCACTGTTCGGCGGTCTTTGGTTCCGACTGGCACACAGATGGGGACTACCACGCGAAGATCGTGAGCTGCTTGTCGCAGCGGCTGCAGGAGCAGGATTCGCTGGAGTCTATATTTCTCCTTTGACGGGTGCTCTCTTCAGCGTTGAAATCCTGCTGAAGCGAGTGAACGCAGAAACCATCACGGTCAGTCTGGCAATGTCATCGATTGCTTCGTATGTCGGAGGACTGATCCATGGCACCGAGGCATATTATGCCGTGCCAGATTCGCCATTCTCGTGGCAAATCCTCGCATTCTCCATCGTTGCATCTCCTCTGATAGGCATTGCCGGGGGCTACTTCTCCCGTGCATCCTCTTGGGCAGAAACGAAAAAAACCACGGGTAACCACATTCTGTGGCAACTGCCGCTGGTAGCACTGCTGACCGGAGTCGTGGCACTCTGGGGGCCGCAGGTCATGGGCAATGGAAGAGCCCTTGCCCAGACAGCGATGAACTATTCGGCAGAGAACTCAGGACTGACAGTTGTCATAGCCTTGGCTGTTCTCGCCTGTGCAAAGGCTCTGCTGACCACATTCACACTCAAGGCTGGCGCTTCAGGCGGCACACTGACGCCTTCCATCGGCATAGGCGCAGCGCTTGGGGCCATACTCGGCATTGCTTGGAATTACTGCATTCCTGGCACACCACTGTGGCAGTGCGCAATGGTGGGTGCCGTCGCACTGCTTTCGGCCTCGCAGCGCGCTCCATTGATGGCCATGATGATGCTGATGGAAGTGAGCCATCTTCCGATTGTGGCTCTTGGTCCACTCGGCATGGCAACCAGCCTCGGTGTGGCAACTTCCAATCTGGCCAAGACCATCGCACGCCGCAACAAGTAACCGCAAGAGTTCTAGCGCGCAAAACAACGCTTTCACAAGGCGCGATGTGCCCTGCCCCTCAAACTGAGCTAGGACATGTCCGCACGTTGTCCGGGCACTGTCCGGACATGTCCGGGCAACGGTGCACGCGACAATCGATTGAAGCTTCCCAGCTATGCCAGCTTGGTTTACAGGCTTGTGGCGAAGGCTGAGTTTTCGGATTTTGCGGCCTGCGCGAACGCTTGCTCCAAATCTGCAAGAAGATCATGCACGTCTTCTATGCCGATGGCAAGCCGAATGAGTTCATCGCTGATGCCCAGCTTCAGACGTTCCTCTCGTGGAATCTCGAAATGTGTCATTCTACAGGGCAGCTCAGCAAGGCTCTCAACCGCGCCAAGGCTCACTGCAAGACGGAAGACCTCAAGGCTGTTGACCACAATGCTGGGATCTACGCCGCGCTTTACCTCAAATGAAAGCACGCCACCAGCTCCACGCAGACCTTTTGACTTGAGCGAAGCCCTGCCCTCCTCATCGGCTCCCGGATAGTGCACGGCACTCACGAGCGGATGCGCGAGCAGGTAGTGGGCAATCGTTGATGCGTTGCTCTGCTGCCGGTCCATACGCAATGCCAGTGTTTGCAGGCCTTTACGCACCGAATCGCATTCGG
This sequence comes from Bifidobacterium sp. WK041_4_12, assembly GCF_041080795.1. Lineage (NCBI taxonomy): Bacteria > Bacillati > Actinomycetota > Actinomycetes > Bifidobacteriales > Bifidobacteriaceae > Bifidobacterium > Bifidobacterium aquikefiricola. The sequence continues at coordinate 47,080 of NZ_CP129674.1, forward strand.
CAGGTGCCAGGACCCCACCGAGACGGTTCAGCGCAAAATACAGACGATGCGCAATCGATTCGCTCTTTGCCACAGCCAGGCCGGCAATAACGTCTGAATGACCGGCAAGATACTTGGTCGCCGAATGAAGCACGATGTCGGCACCCAAATCGAGTGGCTGCTGCAAATATGGCGTCACGAAGGTGTTATCCACAATGAGGATTGCATCATATCGATGAGCCAGACTAGCGAGCGCTGCAATGTCATTGACCTGCAGCAAAGGATTGGTCAGTGTTTCGACATACAGGGCCTTCGTTGGCCGGAGTCTGAGCTCGCGCTCTACAGCGTCCAGATCCTGCGTATCGACTGGCGTGAAATCAAGTCCCCAGCGATCGAAATGCTCATGAATCTGTGAATAGGTACCACCATAGATATTCGCTCCCACGACGATACGGTCGCCTGGAGAGAACACCGATAGCGTTGCATGAATGGCTGCCAGACCGGAAGAGAACGCAAAGCCTTGGAATCCATGCTCGAGCTGAGCGATCTGTCGCTCCAGGAATTCACGAGTCGGATTGCCCGAACGGGCATAATCCCATCGTGGAGCTTCATCTACAGAGCGGAACGCATAGGTCGATGAATTGTAGATGGGTGGATTCACGGCACCTGTCTCATTGTCGTGAATGTGGACACCGTGTACCAGTTGAGTTGCAAATTGAGCCATCATGCTACCTTCTTGCTATCTCTTCAATCGTCATCTTCACTCAAATGCCAAGCGCGTCACATCTCGGCTGATACGGCACCAAGCTATCAGCGTCCTGGACGCGCAGCCAAGTGCTGCAATATACGAAAAACTTATGTGCCGTTACTGCTTGTTGAAATCTCAAAGCTCAGCGAATCCTATACGCGCCAGATTGATTGCTTCAACGGTTCCACGACACTCCGAACCACTCACATATTGAATGCTGCAGCAATCTCTTGCCTGGGTCTCAGATCCACATTCGTCACCTGCACGTCATCACCAGATTGGGCAATCCAGATCACCGCATTCGCAACGGTTTGCGGATCGATATAGTCCTGCGGCACAAATTCGATACCGAGGCGTGCGTTGATGGCGTGCAGCATCTTGGTGTTGATCTGTCCAGGGTATACAGTGCTGACGCGCACGCCGTTCGAGGACTCTTCCAACCGAAGCGTGTCTGCATATCCACGCAGGGCGTGTTTTGATGCAGCGTAGATGGAGTGGTTCGCCACTGCACGCTCACCTGCACCAGAATTGATGAAGATGACCGTCCCCTTCACTGTTCGTATGGACGGTAGCAGACCTGCTGTAAGCAGAGAAGGTGCGATGATATTCGTCTTCAATACGCTGTCCCAATCATCTGCAGTTGCCTGTGCCGCCTTCCCTACTACCGCAATGGCAGCAACGTGCACGAGCAAGTCGATTCCCGAGCTCTCCCGCGCGCTCAACTCCTGAGCCCAGGAAAGCAGATCGTCGGTCTGCAGCAGATCCAGCGTGAACGCTTCCACATCATGAATCGCATTCAGCTGTTTCGCGTCATCATAGGCTCGCACGACTGCGAGTACACGCCAACCTTGCTGTACTAGGCTGCGTACCACGCTACTGCCGACCGAACCGCCAGCACCGGTGACGACCGCCGTTTTCTGGCGTGCGGAATCACCGGCCACACCTACTATCACCGAACGAATTGCACGATTCGCCGCGAAATTCGCCACATGCCTGTTCGTTGCCATCCTATGCCTCCTCGCGCATACCGCCGAGATATGCTTCCTGAACCTGTGAATTATCCAACAGTGATGATGCTGGGCCTTGCAGTCTTATGCTGCCGTTCTGCAACACGTAGCCATAATCTGCAATCGAAAGAGCCAGTTCCGCCTGCTGCTCGACCATGAGTACGGATACACCCAGCTCATCTCGCAATCTGGCTATCTGTTCGAGAACATCCTCAACCAGTCTCGGAGACAGCCCCATCGTTGGTTCGTCCATGCAAATCAGACGCGGATGGCTCATCAAGGCCCGTGCGAAGGCGAGCATCTGCTGCTCACCACCTGACAGGGTGCCGGCCTGCTGGTTACGACGCTCCTTCAAGCGCGGAAAACGGGCGTACATGTCTTCGAGATCATAGCTGATGTCACTCTGGCTCTTTCTCGTATATGCGCCTATGACAAGGTTCTCTTGTACGCTCATCTTCGCAAATACGCGTCTGGCTTCTGGCACGGCAGCTATGCCAGAAATCACGCGATGCCGCGTGCTTGTTGATGTGATGTCACCGCTGTCATAGAAAATCTGACCTTTTTTGGGTTGCTCAAGCCCGAGTATGGTCTTCATGGTCGTTGACTTGCCGGAAGCATTGCCTCCAAGCAGCGAGACGATTGCACCTTGTGGAACATCGATGGAGACGCTTCGCAACGCATGAACCTGACCATAGAACACGTCAACATCATGCAGACTCAGCAACGGTTTCGATGAATCTCTGAAGGTGTCGTCGACTTTGCTCTGATTGTGCTGCTGCAGCGCGTTCTGAACACTGAGTATGGCACGAGAATCATCGATCTTTTTCTTGGCCGTCTCTCTTCGCTTACCAAGATATGCTTCGACAACCTGCGGATTCTTTCGCACATGATCGGGGTCACCCTGTGCGATGATTCTGCCACCGTCCATAGCCAGCACTCGATCGGAAAGCGCTGTGACCAGTTCGATCTTATGCTCGACCAGCAGCATCGTATGGCCTTGGCTTTTGAGAAATTGCAATTGCTGCAGCACTTCGGCTGTTTCAGACTGGTTCATGCCTGCCGTGGGTTCATCCAGCAGCAGCAGCTTGGGTTCGCTGATATGAGCACGCGCAATCTCGGTTCTTCGCCGATTGGCATACGACAAGGTGTAGGCGTAATCATTCCTGCGTGACTCTAACCGCTCGCGAAAGCGGTCGATTTCGCGGCCGATACGCTGCTCGACTTCGCGCTGTTCTCTGTGCGCATTCAGTCCTGGAAACAGGGCAACTGCCGTCTCTGCCAACAGCGGCACCCATTTCAGCAGTGGAAAACGCTGCAATCCAGCGAATGGGCGCTGTGCATGAAGCTTCTTGTGAAATCCCAATCCAATGTTCTCATCTACGGTTAGCCCCGCAAAAACTCGTCCGTTCTGGAAGGTTCGTGCCAGTCCGCGATTGGAAACCTCGGCTGCGCTCAAGCCTGCAACAGGATCGCCATCAATGTCGATAAGGCCCGAATCGGGTGCGATAAAACCCGAAATCAGATTGATTGTCGTGGATTTTCCTGACCCATTAGGACCAATGATGGAAATGACCTCACCCTCGTGAAGGTCGAAGGAGACCTTGTCGACGGCCTTCAATCCCTGAAACGATTTCTCTATGTCGCGCACGCGCAGCACGAGAGGGTTTTCAAGCACCTTTCTACGATGTTCCTCGTTATTGAGCTCTGCCTCCGGTTCTCCACCGCTCACCCGGTCTTTGCCTTCATCGTTGTTCTCGTTATGAAGTTGTTCAGTCATTGCAATCAGACCTTCCTTGCAAACAGACCCTGCGGTCTGAAAAGAATGATGAGAATCAGGAGCACACCATAGACGATGATTCGAGCGTCGGGAACAATGCGCAGCATTTCTGGCCCGCCAATCAGAATGATTGCCCCTAGGACTGCTCCCAGCGGTGAATTCATGCCGCCCAGAACGATGATGGTGAGAATAAGAACCGAAACGTTCGACGTGAAGATGGTTGGATCTATATAGGTGTATTGATGTGCCAGCAGTGCACCGGCAAGCCCCGTGAAGAATGTGGCAATGGCATAGGCCAAGGATTTATAAGCACCCGTGCGAATGCTCAGAGCCTGGGATGCCTCCTGATCCGAACCGATTGCTTCAAAGACCCTACCCAGATGCGAAGAGCGAATGCGCGTCACCACAACCAGAGCGAACAGGAGCACAACGATGTCAAACAGATACTGCATTTGCTGCGTGAACAGAACATGTCCAAAGATTGTCGGGAAGGGGATTCCCTGAATGCCAAGCGAGCCCTTGGTCAGCGGTTCCCAGAGCCTGATTATGGCAACCATGACAGCTCCTACACCAATCGTTGCGATGGCCACATAATGCCCCGAAAGCTTCCATACGGGGAATGTCAGCACGCTTGATGCAATGGCTCCAACTATGCCTGCAGCCAGGAAAGCAATCAGAAATGGCCAGTGCAGCTGCGTCGTCAGAATGGCCGAAGCGTATGCGCCAACGGCCAGAGGGCCCGCCATGCCAAGAATTGTTTGGCCCGCTGAGCCAGATATCAAGGTGAGACCAACTGCGGCAATTGCGTAGATTGCAATCTGCGTGCCCACTCCTGCGAGATAGTCCGAGAAGAAGAAAGGTGTGGCGAGCACAACGCCGGCAAGTGCAAGATTCCCCCACCATGGCAGTGCTATCGGTCTACCTCCTCCCAGGAAAGTTCCGGTGAGCGGCTCGGATTTCACATCATTCTTTGGTCCCAGCAAGCCCTGCGGCTTAAGAATGAGAATGATCAGCAAGGCGCCGAACGTTATCAGATCATGTGCGCCATCGCCCAACCAAGAAATGCCGACCGCTTCGATGACACCAAGGACGAGCCCGCCAACGACAGCGCCAGGAATTGAACCAAGACCTCCGATTGTTGCGGCAACGAAGGCTGTCATTCCAATGGTTCCACCGTTCATCGGATTGATGTTCGAATTGAACAAGCCTACGAAAATGCCTGAGACACCCGCCAGAACCGACCCGATGACGAATGAAGTGTTACGAATCGACTTGACTGGAATGCCCATCTGCCGTGCGGCCTGAGAATCCTGTGACGTCGCACGGATTGCCTGCCCTATCTTGCCGTACTTGAGAAATGCCCACAGAGACACCATAATCAGCACGGTGAGTATCACCATCACGACATCGGATGTGCCAAAACGCACATCGAACAACTGCAGATTGTATGTCGGCAGAAGTTTGGGGAATGGCCGTGTCTGCGGGCCGAAAATCACCTGCAGACCGTTATCGAGAATCTGACCAATCCCAATGGTCGCAAGCAATGCAGCAATGGGCTTGCGCCCTTCGAGCGGTGTTATGATCGCGGCGTTCATCAATAATCCCAGCACCGCTGTGACTACGATGACGGCCAGTGCGGTCGGAATAATGCCCCAACCGAGCGAGGTACCGAGCCACCAGGCAACCATGATGCCAACGGCCACGACTGAGCCTTGCGCAAAGTTGGCAACGTTGGTGACCCCGAATATCAGTGACATGCCAACTGCCACCAAGGCATAGGCGCTGCCGTGAATGAGTCCGGAAAATAATGTATCAATCATATGACGTGCTTCCCCGCTGCATGAAGCGGCAGACGATTACTCATCTGCCGCCATGTCTGCATGCGTCGATTACGCTTCGTACTGAACGAATTTGCCGTCTTTGACAATCAGCAGAATCGGTTTGATATTGTCTGCCCTGCGGGTTTTCTGATTGAACTTGAAGCTTCCGCCGTTGCCCTGATACAGGGGGAAATCGGTGACAGTCTGCAAAGCTTTCTGAATGCCAGCACGCGTTGGCTCTGTCTTGTTTGCCGCATATGCCAAATCGGTAATCGCCTGATATGCAGTCACCTCGAAGTTGCCTGGATTATTGCCATATTTCGCATGGAAATCTTTGACAAACTGTTTCGCCTTGGAATCCTTGGTCCCCGTGGCGGAGAAGCTACCCGTGATAATGGTTCCGTCAGCGTTCTTGCCTGCCAGATTCAGGAATTCGGCTGTCTCCTGACCGCCGAAGTACGAACCCGTATAGCCAAGCTTGTCGCGTAGAGTGTTGAGCACGAGTGCACCGTCAGGTCCATAGCCGATGTCAACCACAGCATCAGGCTTTGCGTCACGCGCTGGAATCAGAATCGGGGAGAGATCCGTCGAATCGGCAAGATATGAGGATTCATAGACGATCTGTGTTCCATTTTTCTGTGCTTCAGCCTTGAAATATTCGTAGGCTTGCTTGCCCCAGTCATTTTCAAGATAGACCACTGATATCTTTTTTGCCTTCTTTGCAACAATGTCAGCATTGGCCTTTTGATAGGTGTCCTGACCGATCTGTGGCGTCCAGACGTGGTCGCCGGTATCGGTAAAGGTTGGAGCGGAATTATTGAAGCCATAGTGCACCAGCCCAGCCTGCTGGAAGGTTGGCGAAGCAGCTGAAGAGGCCGGCGATGCATAATCGCCCACAACAGCAATAATCGACTTATCGGCAACCAATTTTGGAGCAATGGCTGCATCCTGCTTGGGATCGGACTGAGTATCGAAGTATTTCAGGCCAAGTTTCTTGCCGCGAACACCGCCATCAGTGTTCACTTTTTCAATCGCCAGATTGAAACCCTGCTCAAAGAGCTTGCCGTATTCGGCGTATTGTCCTGTTTTGGGATAGATAACACCGATATTGACGGTATCGGACGAACTGCTGTTCGACGAAGCTGATGAGCTGTCGCCGCCGAGTCCGCATGCGGAAATGGCAAATGTGGCACCTATGGCTATCGCCGAGGCAACACTGATCCGTAGATATTTTTTGAAACTACTCATGGTAACTGCTCTCTCTTCTTCTGTTCACTGCACTTCTTGCTGGATATCTATGATTGGTTCATTACATTGATTCATAAAACTGACGTGGCTGAATTGTTGCCATGCATGGCACGTGCTGATCTGCGTTCTGGATTCTCAGATCAGAGTGCAAGCTTCGCCTTGTTCAGGATTTCGAAGGCCTTATCGCTGGCTGGCGTTGGAACGGTGCAACTCGGTGTCAGAAGGAATGGGGTGCCTTTCAACGCAGCAATGCTCTGTTCGACATTCGCAGCTATATGATCCAGACGCGTGTCGTCCGCGAAATCCGTCGAACGCGCCCCCACAACGGGAACACTGCTGGTCACGGTTGCTACTGCCGGGTTTCCTGCAAGGAAAGGATCCCATTGCAGGAATTCGAACGAGCCATCGTCGAACCATGCCGCGTGAGAATCGGCCTGACATGTGTGAAACAACACGACCGCCTCGGGGCTTTCGGCGCGGATCGCATCGAGCACAATGCGATCATATGGTTCAGAAAATTCCTTGTACTGCTGGTAATCGAAGTAATCCTCGCTCACCGTGCCAGTTATGGCATAGAAAATGCCATCCAGACCGGCCCCTCCTTCTGCAACTGGCTTCACCAAGGCTGCCGCATATTCGGCAAGCGTGTGAGCGATGTGTTCGAGCGCAACTTTCGCCGCTTCGGGCTGATTGAATACGAAGTCTTGAACCGTGGTATTTGAATGTGTGTAGGTGTCGTTCGGGTAGAGTGGCAGATCGGCAATTTGCAGTAACACCGAAAGTGGCGAGAATATGGTCTGCAGCACGGCACGATCTTCGAGTCCTTGCCTGATCAGCCGGGCAGCTTCAAGAGCTTCGGCAAATTCGGGAGTTTGCAGGGCAGAAAGCTGCTGAATGGCCGCAATATCGGCTGGAACCGTAATTGGTGAGCTGATTTTCTTAGGAATTACATAGCCCTGGTAATCGTTTTGGTCATAGACGCCGCCCCAAGCCTCGGCATAATAGACCGCGCGTGGATTGATTTTGACCCAGTCCCAATCCCACCGCTTGATGAAATCTATATAGGTATCGGCAAACTCCTTGGCACCGTATTCGTGCCCGACCAGATGCTGCCAGGCGCTCACGAGATACGGTGCTGGTGCTTCATCGCTATGGCGAGCGATGTTGTGAAATATCTGACGACGATCTGCAGCCATGATCTCCCTTTCGTTTGAGACTTCTTCAACGTCTTTTCCTGCAATAACGCTGAATTAATGATTATGAAAGTTGATGTTCGGATCCGTAACACGGTCGCATGGAGCATTGCTGCGTCACCGGATAGTGACTAGAGAACCGCATGATTGCAGGCTTCGTCAAGCTCGAAACACGGTTTTGGTTAGAGGGCTTTGTTATAACGCATCATCAATCGTTGCAAAGGTGTACATCTTATGCGCATTATTCAAAACGTCTATAACGAAGCGCTGTGTCGCTGACCTTCACTGTTGAATAATGGGCATCACTGCACCGTGCACTTCAACAACTTCACACAGTGCAGTCCACTTTTTTATAAGGCAAGCCTCGCAAGGGGAGACAATCGAAGGAGCTGAATACAGGGTGAGTCGCAATAACAGCTTTGACACTGTCCGCATTCAGGGTAGCTACAACCCTGAAGAGCACCATTACGCTTCGAATGTCCCCATCTATCTGAGTGCAGCATTCACCCTGGGCAGCGCTCAGCGCGGGAGAGACATCGCGGAAGGCAGGATACCTGGCTTTAGCTATTCACGAGTCGGCAATCCGACAGTTGCTGTTCTGGAACGCCGAATCGCTGCGCTTGAAGGCGGGGTTTCAGCAGTTGCAGTCGCCTCAGGCATGGCGGCCATATCGAATACGATTCTCACCGTTGCCGAAGGTGGTGGTCGAATCGTCGCGCAACACGACATTTACGGTGCCAGCTTGGATGAATTCGTGACACTTGCACCGAAGTTTGGCATTCACTTCGATTTTGTTGACGATATCAACGATTCGCGGCAATTGACTGCGGCGATTGGACCGGACACGAAGGCGATCTATGTTGAAAGCGTGACCAACCCAATCACCCGCGTCACCGACATTGAACACGTCGCATCAATCGCTCATAAGGCTGGGATTCCCTTGATTGTGGACAACACCTTGCCCACCCTGTATCTATTCCGCCCTATCGAGCATGGCGCTGACATTGTCGTGTATTCATCGACCAAAGGCATCAATGGCCATGGCAATGTGGTGAGCGGACTGATTGTCGATGCTGGACGATTCGACTGGTCACATACCCGCTTTCCTCAGTTTTCTGAGCCGGAGTTCACGCTCTACACCGAGGAGTTAGGCCACGCACCAAGCTTTGTGGAAACCTATGGAAACGAAGCCTTCCACCAACGACTTCGATGTAAGACCTTACGATTATTGGGTGCCGTTTTAGGGCCGCAGGAGGCATATCTCGAACTGCTTGGCCTGGAGACCATCAGCGAGCGCATCAGCAAGGAAGTGGCCTCCGCTCGCAGCATCGCACAGTTCCTTGATCATCATGAGCACGTCCGACGAGTCAACTATGCCGACCTGCCATCCAACGGTGAGAACAGCAAGCAGGCGCGTCTGGTCAAAAGTCTGTTTCCCAAGGGCATCGGGGCGATACTCTCATTCGAGCTTGAGGGCTCGGAAGACCGTGTCAACAGATTCATCGATGCGACCCAATTGTTCCACTACATTCCCAACATAGGCGACGTTCGTTCATTGATAGTCAATCCCGCCCGGATAACCCACCGCGAAGTGCCTTTTGAGTTCTGGGAAAAGAACGGTCTCAACGTCAATCTGATCCGACTTTCTATAGGTCTGGAAGATGTGGATGATCTGATTGCCGACTTGGAACGCGCCTTCGAGCTTGCCTATCGCGATTGACCTTCCCACATGCCCACTGCCTAACAACTGCCTCATCACTCGTATCACCGCCTAGCAACTGTCTATATCGTCACAGTTGCATTGCGTCATATGCGAAAGCGCGGTTTCCAGGCATAGTGGGATTGTAGGATAATCACAACTAACAAGGGGGCGGTTGTGGTCAATACAGATAACGGCAAGCACAATGTTGAGGCGCATAAGGCTGAGACTCATAAGGTTGAACAGCAGCAAGAAAGCACGGCTACGGTGACGTGGAGCCGCATGCTTGCCGGCAACAGGCGCTTTGCACAGGGCGAGGCCGAGCACCCTTGGCAAGACAAGGACACTCGTGAAGGCCTGATCGACGGGCAAAGCCCAGATGCGGCCGTGCTCTCATGCTCGGATTCTCGCGTGCCCCCGGAAATCATATTTGACGAGGGACTGGGTGATCTATTCACGATTCGAACTGCCGGTGAAATCATTGACGATGCCGTGCAAGCCTCGCTGGAGTTCGCAATCGAATCCTTGCATGTGAGCCTGCTGGTCGTTATGGGTCATGAACATTGTGGGGCCGTTCAATCGGCTCTGGCTGCTTTGAATGCCAACGAATCGCTGCGGACAGGTTTCTCCGAAGGCAACAATGTCGACGAACTGGTTTCCGATTCGATCGTGGTTCGTCAGGTAGGAGCCTCCATTCTTGCCGCGCAGACAGCGGATCTGAGCACAACCGATGAGTTTGAGCGTGTGCATGTCGCCAGAACGATTGAGCGTCTGGTCTCAAGCTCAAGCATCATTCAAGAAGCCATTGCAAGCGGCAGGGTTTCGATGGTTGGAGCCCGTTATCTGCTCACCACCGGCAAGGTTGAGGTGCTCTCCTTCTGAGGCTGTCGATGTGGCTTTCCACGAAGCTCTCGATGGTCTGTCAAAGCGCGGTCTTACAACGCGTTGCTTCGCTTCTCTTCGCTCACAGAGGTGCTCGGCGTGCAATTGACGGCTGCTCACAGTAAATTGGAGATATGTCGTTGTGGCTTAATATCGTGCTGATCTTTGTATTTCTCGTCATCGGCTCCGTATTTTCAGGTACGGAGCTGGCCTTGGTGTCGCTGCGCGGCTCTCAGATTGAGCAAATGGAGCAGGAAGATGCCAAGGGTGCGCGAGTGGGCAAAATTGCACGCGATCCGAATACATTTCTTTCCACAGTGCAGATTGGCGTCACCCTTTCTGGTTTTCTTTCCGCATCGTTTGGCGCATCATCGCTTGCACCGCAGATAGTGCCGATGCTTAGCTCCTGGGGTATGCCCAACAATGTGGCATCACCGCTGACAACAGTCGTTCTGACTCTGATCATTTCATATTTCTCCATCGTGATTTCCGAGATGGTGCCCAAACGCATCGCCATGCAACGCACCGAACAGATTGCACGAGCAACCGTTCCTGCCATTCATGTGTTCTCTGCCGTGTGCAAGCCTCTGATCTGGCTTATCGGCAAGAATACGAATGGCATCGTGAGACTGCTGGGCTTCGACCCGCAGCAGACCAACACGCAGGTCAGCGATGACGAGCTCAGGGTTCTTGTCTCAAGCAATACGCATCTGAGCAAGGATGAACGCACCATTCTGGACGATGTCTTCGATGCGTCAGAAACGATTGTCGCCGAAGTCATGCGACCGCGCGCCGATGTCACCTTCCTTGACGCCGACATGTCTTTGCATGACGCGGCTGTCTTCGTACGCAATGAGCCCTATTCGCGATATCCGGTCAAAGGCAAGGATTTTGACGATGTGCTTGGTTTCGTGCATGTCCGCGATTTACTCGATGTTCGCGATTCGAATGCCAAAACCGTTGCCGACGTGACCCGTGACGGCATCTCGCTGCCAGGCACTTCAAAGCTGCTTCCCAGCCTCGAAATGCTGCGTAAACGTGGCATCCATCTCGCCGTAGTCATCGATGAATACGGTGGTACGGACGGCATCGTCACGCTTGAGGACATGACAGAGGAGCTGGTCGGCGATATCCGAGATGAATATGACCTGCCTGAAACGTCTGGGAAGCCACGGCAAAAGCAGACCGCGTTCGTCAACGGCATCGCCACGATTGACGGCGGCATGACCATCGAAGATTTTGCGGATGTGACCGGCATCGAACTGGAAGACGGACCTTACGAAACAGTTGCCGGATACTTCCTTGCTCACACCGGAAAGATGGGCCAAATCGGTGAGATTCTGCACTCCGATGACGGCTATGACATGGTCGTCACGCAGGTCGAGGGAAGACGCATCGAAACGATACAGGTACGCCGCAGGCAGAACATGAAGCCCCTGAATCCGTTGACCGGCTCAGGCAACGAGGCGGATGCGGCACAACAAGGAGTCTGAGACCAAGGGATGCGCAACAAGTCATAAATGTTCACGTTTCACTGATTTGACTTCTTGAATGCGGCATTTACGCTAGTGATTAGGGTGCAAAAGCAATGGCTTCCATCTGTTGAATCGCACCAACGAACACGATGGAATGCCCAACATTATACGAAGGAGTTTTTATGGCATTGACTTTCACGGTTCCCGGACTTGATGAAGCAGCTTCCGAGAAGATTATCTCCATTTTGCAGAACAGACTGAGCCAGGAACAAGAGGCTTCACTGGTGCTCAAGCACGCTCACTGGAACGTAACCGGCCCAAACTTCATTGCAGTGCACTTGATGCTTGATCCACAGGTCGACGAGGTCAGGAACATGGCCGATGAGACCGCAGAGCGCATTGCAACCCTCGGCGGTTCACCAGATGGCCGCCCTGAGGCGATCATTCGTAACCGCACTTGGAAGGGCGTGGACCTGGATGGTCGTAAGTCCACTCTTGACTATCTGAAGGCGCTGTGCGGTTTCTATGATTCATTCATCGCCGATGACCGCGAGGCCATCAAGGAATTGGATGAACTTGATGTTGTCAGCTCCAACATCATTCAGGATCATGTGCAGAAGCTCGAAGCCTTCCAGTGGTTCATGAGAAGCCATTTGATCTGAGTTCTCTCGCATAGAGATTTCACACAGTGCGCCTTCGGTGCAGCTTTTCAGCAGTTTTAGTTTTCTGCAGTTTTTAGTTTTCTGCAGTTTTTACGAAAGCGATTCCGAAGGCACACTGTTCTTTTTGTGTGGCTGTTTGTGTGTCTGTTTGTGTGGCTTTGCATGCAATAGATGCACGGCTCAAGCTGGAATCAGCTTTGAATCAGCCTGGAATCAGCCGATGATGTGGTGATTCAGAGTGCGACGGCGTTGTTTCCAGTCCGGCATGAATGCGGTCATATAACGCTGGAATGTCGCGCCGTGACCGGAAGCCCAGAGGTGTGTCAGCTCATGGACGAGCACATATTCGAGTAGCTCAGGCTCAAGCCACGCCAGTTCAAGATTCAGGCGAATTCGCCGTGTGGCAGGCGTGCACGATCCCCAGCGGGTTGTCATAAGTCTCAAGGAAATGTTGCTCGGCTCACGGCCAACAATCGGCAGCCACTTGTTCAGCAATGCAGGTAGGACGGCGTTCATTCTTTGTCGAGCCTCGTTTTTTCTGGCAGTCGACCAGACTTGCTTCGTTCCCGATTCCATGGCCGCACTTCTTGCCTCGCCAAGCTCCCTTTCTGCTTGTTCAATCCAATCCCACCGGTTCTCAATAAAATCTCGGATAGTGCCGTCTGATATCCGAAATGGTGCAGTTACAGCGATTCTGCCGTCCTTGGTTTGAATGCGCAGGTACATGTTCTTCACAGACTTGCGGGTAATCGTGACCGGTCTGCCATGGAATTCGGCTGTATGAACGGTGGTTGTTCGGGCGGTACGCCTCGTGACACCTCTTGTATTCGCACTCACCTTGTTCTGCAACCAACCCTTGCCATGTCTCGACCACACATTCAGATTCATTTCGCGCATGCCCACAAGCTGCGACGATGTAACGATGCGAATAACCGCACTATCATCCACCTATTATTTCCTGTCATATTCGCTCAACCAGCATAGAACATGGTGCTGTTTTTCGGCTGGCAATGCGCGGCAGCATAAGGAAAAATCCATGCCCGAAAACGACACGGTGGAATTGACTTCATGAGGCTAAGACTGTATCGTATCTCCTTGTGTGTTTTACACGCACAAAAGCGGGCCCGTAGCTCAGGTGGTTAGAGCGCATCCCTGATAAGGATGAGGTCGGAGGTTCAAGTCCTCCCGGGCCCACGCTAAGTTAACTATTTGGCAATTCGGGGCTATGGCGCAGCTGGTAGCGCATCTGCTTTGCAAGCAGAGGGTCGGGAGTTCGAATCTCCCTAGCTCCACGGTTATCAAAGGGCCGGTCCGTCGTGACCGGCCTTTTTTGTTGCCATTTCAGTGTTTTCCCCTTGTGCTTCCATGGTTTCCCGGTTGGTCTGTCTTGACGTGCAATGCCGTGTTTTCGCTTGCTGTTTCCTGTTTGGCGTGGTAATTCATGTGGTAAAAGCAGCATGGTTCACGGGTGCAGGAGGATGTTATGACTCGGAGATTCGGTACGCTTCGGCACAAGAGCAATCGGACGAGCGCGTGGATAGAGGCGAGTTATCTGACGCCCTTCTGGGCTTTTGATAAGTGGCCTGGATTGAGGGAGCGTCAGTATGCCAGCTTCGACATTGATGACGAGGCCGGTGCACTGGTGTGGCTCAGGGACGCCAAGCTTCGTATCGACGCCCATTCATGGCAGCCTGAAAGGGAGATCCTTCGGGAGCAGCAGCGTCGCTCGTTGACCTTCGCGCAATACTTTGAACAATGGCTGAGTCTGCGACGCACCCGGTCGGGCGACCAACTCCAGGCAGGCACGGTCTACAGGATACGCAAGGACGCGACGAACCATATCCTCCCGTTTTTTGGCAAACGACGCTTGGCCGAGATCACGAGCCGTGATGTGGATCGGTGGTGGGACGGGTTGGATCACTCGCAGCGCAGCATGTGCATCAATGCACTCAAAGTGCTCAAGAGCGTGTTGGCATCCGCCAGCAGTCCCGGGCCCGATGGGGAAAGCCCAATGATTTCCAGGAATCCCTGCACCATCATGACACCATCGCAGCGACGCAACACCGAGACGGTGCCCGCCACGCTCGCACAGGTACGCATGATCTACGAGGCCATGCCCGAACGGTACCGTGCGGCGGTGTACATCGCCGTATTCTGCAACGGCCCGCGCATCGGCGAGATCTGCGCGCTCACCAGAAGCAGCATCGATCTGGACCATTTGGTGCTTCATATTCGCTCGAGCCGCAAGACCATTGGACCGGAACTGATCGGCAGCACCAAAACCGAGCACAGTGAACGCGACGAGAGCATACCTCCGCAATTGAAACCAATGATGGAGACGCTACTCGACCTTACCGGTCCCGAAGCTGGTGCTTTTATTTTCCCCGGCGTCAATGACCATTCGGCCCCGTTGCACCCCAACACGCTCAGAGGCTGGTACGACAAGGCCCGAATCCAGGCGGGACGCAAGGATCTTCGTTTTCATGATCTGCGTCATACGGCGTTGACGTTGCTGGCCCAGCAGGGTGCGACGGTGCGTGAGATCATGGATGCAGCCGGTCATTCGGATCCGCAGACCGCGATGCGTTACCAGCACAGTGTCCAGTCGCGGTCAAGGGATCTCGCGAGGCAGATAGGTTCGCTCATTCCCGGTGAGGATACCGTCGAGTCGCTGCGTTCGCGTATACGGGATAACGATCAACGCATAAAGGAACTCAAGCAGCAGAACGAACAACTGACGATACGGCTCACCGCTGTTATGAGGAAAGCTGAAAAACTCAAATAAACACGGGGACGGACTCGACTTTCCCCTCAACTCTCATGTGTGCAGCATGAGCGTGCTCAGATTCGGTACAGTGTCTGTTGCTGATGGCTCGCCATGTCTTGGCTCATTGCCAGGTAGTTGCGGAAGTCCTCGATGACTTGCACGGTGACGTCCAGCTCGCAGGCGATGGCGTAGACGTCACCGTCGTATTCGTTCTCGGCGAGGGCGTATTCGCACGGCCGTATGAGCTTGGACGCGGTTTCCATGCGGGCATGGCGCTCGATCTTCGAGCCCAGGGTTCCCGAACAGGTTTCGTCGGCGTGCTCCCAGTGCACGAGCTCGTGCGCCAGGGTGCAGCGTTGCTGGGCGCTGATGAGCCGCTGGTCTATGAGGATGAGCTTCGTCGCTTCATCGTATATTCCGGTGAGATCCCCCGGAAGCAGAGTGTTGACGACACTCACGTCGAGGTGCTCGGTGTCGTTGACGATCTGCGTGTATGTCCGGTGCAGGAAATCGGGGAGGACGCGCCTGTTATCGTCCATCGCCGCCTGCCGCCTCAACCCATTTGTTGGGGTCGTGCGATGCCGCGAGCCTGACATCATGGCTGGCTATCTTGTTGAGCACGTACGCTGTCTTGTCCGCTTCGGACAATTCGCTTGGCTGCGACTCCCCCAGGGTGACGGGTCCCCGCTGATCACGTTCGAT
This sequence comes from Bifidobacterium sp. WK041_4_12, assembly GCF_041080795.1. NCBI lineage: Bacteria > Bacillati > Actinomycetota > Actinomycetes > Bifidobacteriales > Bifidobacteriaceae > Bifidobacterium > Bifidobacterium aquikefiricola. The sequence continues at coordinate 63,039 of NZ_CP129674.1, forward strand.
GAACGCTTCGGCGGATTGGATGAGTTCGTGGGGGTAGACGCCGAACACCTCGGCGAGTTGGGCGAGCTGGGTGACCTTGATGTCACGCTCATTCTTGAGAATGCGGATCAGGGTGCGTTCGGGAACGCCCGAGCGTTCCGCGAGCCGTTTGATCGTCAGCCCCGCCGCCGATCGTTCGGATGCTATGGTCTTCGCTGTAGCTTCGTTCATGTCCATATGGACACTCTATAACACTGAACAGTCATTATCAAGCCCTATATGGGCACTTCCGATATTGACATACTGCCTGTTTGGGCATTAACATGTCTTTCATGGACAGTTCAAGTTTCGCGACACTCGTCGCGCACCATGTCGCGGCGGTCATCACCCGGTCGGGCGCTTCCATACTGCGTGCCTCGCAGCTGACGGGGATCCCTCGGATGACCCTGATCCGCCGGCTGCGCTTCCCCTCCACATCACCATTCGATGTGCATGAGCTGGAGATGCTGGCGCGAGCCTTCCACGTCGACATCGAGACCCTGGTAAGCCCCGTCGAAGAGGCGGCCCTACCAGTGCCGGACACGCATCACGGGGTTACGGGCGAAAGGGCCGATCATGATTAGCAGTGACGGATTCGTGCCGAAGTGGGTGAATCTGAGTGAGGCGTCGATCATGCTGGGCATGGATCGTCGCCAGATCCTCAAGCTCGGCAGGGAGGGTGTGCTGCGCGTATGCCAGCCCTCACGCCAGTATCGGGTGTCCACGGACAGCATCGAGCATCTGGACGAACGACTCGCCGAGGTGCGCAGCACCGCGAGGATCCATCGCAGGAGACGCCCGTGAGTCTGCGCAGCATGCTGTGGGCGTTGAACGACGCGCCCACGGGCAAGGATACGACCGCGAAGGTCATCCTGATCGCCTTGGGTGATTACGCCAATCCCGACGGCACCGGCGCCTACCCCAGTCTGGCGACACTGTCCCGGATCGCCGAGGTGTCACGCCGCACGGTGCAATACAAGCTGCGCCTGCTGGAACGGTCCGGAGCGATACACCATGGCAACCAGCGGCTCGCCTCGTACCTGCCCGGCAACCATCGCCCCACCGTATGGGACCTGAACCTGCAAACCACGAGACACACAGTGAAGGACACAACCGTCACGGGTGCAGATCCTGCACCCGTGGACGTTCACAGGGATGCAGCAAGCACTGTCCAGGGATGCAATCACAGCCCCGTAGACATGCAACACGGTGCACACGAACCACATAACCCGACAAATAACCCGGGTGAGAGACTCCCCCACCGTCGCCGCCGACCCACGATGAGCAGAATCGGCGACTGGCGGCCTGATAGTGCGCACCACGCTCTCGCCACCACGCTTGGCTTGGACTGTGATGCGGAGTTTGCGAAATTCCGCGACCGATGTCTCTCCTCGGCACAGGTCAGTGCCGACTGGGATGCGAGTTTCCGCAACTGGCTCAGACGCGGCCATGAACTCAACCTCATGAGCAAGGCCCGCCACCCATCCGACCACGCTCACACGCACACCTGGAAATGCACGCACGTGCTCGCCTTGCTGCGCAGGGACGAGGAGAATGCCACTCCCGACGGTCTCGCGGTCACCCTGGCCAAACTGTTGAACACGGGCATCACCGGCATTCAGGCACTGCAACGGCTGGGCCTGCCAACTGACGATGACCTATCCACGCCGTGACGTGTACGCACGCACGGCAAACAACAATTGTGCCCTCGTTATCACGGTTCTCTTTTGCCTGATGAGCCCGATAGCAGGGGCCTGCCAGGGCAACCCATAAGGGGCTGCCCCTTAATGATAAGGGAAGAATATGAGGAATTGGAAGAAGGGTGCGACCGTGGCAGCAGCCGTGATCGCGGCGCTTTCCACGCTCGTTTCACCACTGGCCTACGCCGATGGCGGCGGCGGATCAGGTGGCGGCGGCACAGGCTCGGGCGGTGACGGCCAGATCAGTTTTGCCTATCGAGACAGCTTTGGCGCTCCTACGCTGGCCAACGTCGATGTTGCGCTGGCTTCAATGGGTCTGACATCATTCAACGATGCGTCGCATCCTGCGGATGCGGCGGCCACGACGGCATTGAACAGTGCGGTGAGTGAATGCCAGTCCCGCTATGCCGCGAAGCATGATGGCAGCACGAATGCGGGCTGCCGCTTGGTCAGTGTCGGCGCGGTTTCGACTGATGGTGTTTATACCGGCAGTACCGGTGGATTTAATACATCTCAGTGGGCGTCTGCATGGAATGCGGTGACTCAGGGGAAGACCTACTCGTATGAAGGTGTCGGCTATCAGACGACCACTCCGTTCTCGGATGGGGTGACCACGATCAACGGGCTGGTCGCCCGTGAAGCGGCGAAGACTCCAGGAATTATTGTCATCGTCCTTTCCAGCGATGAACCACCGGTCGCCTATAAGCTTTCCGTGTCCACCAAGCAGGCGTCTGCCGCCTCGATGAAGGTGGGTTCGACCGCTGCCGTGCATGACGTGATCACCACGTCTAATGGTGGTTCCTCGCTGAGTGAGAATCTGACGGCGAAGGTCATCATGCACTATGACGGGCAGAGGAACGGGTACGTGGCCGCGAAGAGCGTGACGAAGAGCGTGACCATCAGTAATGATGGTTCGAAGAACTCTCCCGACTTCACGCCTGCCGACTTTGGCATGTCGCATTGGCAGGAAGGCACGTACTGGTTTGACGTGCAGGTTGCCAAGCAGGGCAAGATGGCGGCTGCCGTGGATACCACGGATCGCGAGGCTTCTGAATCGTTCCCCGTGGCTGCGGTCCCTCCTGCAAAGCCTTCGAAGAGCATCGAAGAAGGCACGTCTGCCGACCGGATGGTGAATCGCACGACGATCACGACCGGTTCCGGTCGCGGCGGCTACGAGATGACCATCAAGGATACGATCACGCCTAATGGCGTGAACTATTCCATCGACAACTGCAAGCTGGTGGACACCACGAGTGGTGCCGACGTTTCCGGCGATTTCACGATCACCTGGGACAAGAGTGCGAACACGGTGACTGCCGTGCGACCCGCGTCCAAGGGCGAGATGCCGTTGGATCACACCTATGCGTTCAGCTTCGATGTGACGGTTGCCAAGCCTGACTTCTCCAAGGTCGATGATGTCGCCTCTGTGAAATGGAACCAGGATGCCACGGTCAACACTGATGGCCATTCCTTCCCTACATGGAGACCCAACCCTGACAAGAGCTGGATCAAGCAGATCAATGGTAAGTGGCAGGCCGTGATCGACCCGTCCAGGAGTAACCAGACCGGTGCCGACACCGAGACATTCCTTGACGGCGATACGGTTGGCTCGGTGGTCAACGGGATGGTTGCCGCGAACCTGATCCAGGCTCCTACGAAGTTGACTTTGACGGATGATTGGGCGAAGGCTGACTGCATCTTCGATGCTGCTGACGCTTCGAAAATTCGAGTGTATGCGGCTGATGCTAGCAGTGAGAAGCAGTCCAGTGTCGCGGACATCGCCAATACGGGCAAGGATGTGACCGACGAGTTCACCATCACCGTGAACGGCACGGTTGCCACCGCAACCGCTAAGGCAGATTACCTTGCTTCGTTGAAGGGCCTGGCGAAGGCCCGGCAGATTACCCTGCTGATTCCAGGAACCGTGAACTTCGCCAACGGTGGCGGCGCCAAGCAGGTGCACTCCGACTTCGGCAAGAACGCCGGCGACGAGCTGACCTTCTGCACGAACCCCGACGGCGTGAACGATGGCGCGGGTTTGACGAACGCGGGTTCCGAAACCGTGAATACACAGACCGAGGATACGAACGAACCTGAGATCTGCGGCTATGTGCCACCGGTCACGAAGGATGTGCTGGCAGAGTCCTCCCAGGGCGGCGACCAGTCCAGCGTGGACGGCAAGACCGTGTTCCCCGGCCAGAAGGTCGAATACAAGCTTGAGACCACGCCGAAGCTGCCTGCGAACCTGGCCTATCAGGTGACGAACGTGGGTGTGACGGACAGTTACGACCAGTATCTGAACGTGGACAAGCAGACCTTGGAGGTCACCGACCTGAACACGGGCAACATCATTCCCAAGAGCCAGTACACCGGAACCTGGGATGACACCGCGCACACGGTTCGTCTCGCGTTCTCCGATGCCTGGGTGAAGGCCAACTGGAAGGCCGGATCAAACCCGAGGGTCATCGTGCGCTTCGAAGGCACCGTCTCCGCTGACGCTCCCGCGAACACGAAGGTGGACAACCAGTGGAAGCTGACGCTGAACAACAGCATCACTCCGTCGAACATCGTGGAGAACACGCCTCCCGACGACAACCCTTCCAAGCAGGACACTCAGAAGGATGCGTCCATCAACATTGACGGCAAGACCGCCGTACTGGGCGACAGGATCTACTATCGCGTCAACCTTGACGCCTCGAAGTTGGACAACACCGCGTATGTGGTGCAGCGTCTGGGCATGGTAGACGACTACGACGAGCAGTACTTGAAGCTCGACACGACGGCGATCCAGGTGCTTGACGCCCAGGGCAAGGACGTGACCGGCAAGTTCAACATCCAGGCGAAGGACGGCATCGTGTATGCCTTCTTCAAGACGGTGGACACGACCATTCCCGCGACGGGCGAGACCGTGAAGGGCGATCCTCAGCCGTCAGACCTGAAAGCGTATTCGACCGAGAGGCTGGATCCGCTCACCTCTCCCGCCATCGACCAGCAGGTGCTTGGCCAGACCTACCAGATCGTGCTGCCCATGACGGTGAAGGCCGTCAAGGACGGTTACACGGTGAAGAACACTGCGATCCAGGTCACCAACAACGAGCAGAAGCTCACCAACACCGTGTCCAACCCGTTGAAGGAGATCAACCCCTCCAAGGATGTGACGGTCAACGTGGGCGGCGCTTCGGCCGACGGTCAGAGCATCTATCTGAATCACCTGTTCCTCTACCAGCTGGATTCCTCGACCCTGCACACGAATCGTGCGTACAAGACGATCACCGACTGGAGGATCACCGACGGCTACGACCAGTCGCACGACCGGTACACCGGCCAGTGGGCGGTGTACGCGACGAAGGATGTGGTCGAATACCAGGATGGCAAGGCCGTGACCTTGGCCGAGAAGGGTGACCGGATCGCCGGCAGTGGCGTGGACTCCACGAAGTTCGGTGGAGACCTGTTCACGGCTCAGGATGTGAACGGTGTCATCACGATCACCGCCACGGCACGCTATCTGGCCATCGCATCCTCGAATGACACGACCGAGCAGGGTTGGCGTGCCTACGTGCAGATGGAACGCACCAGGACCGGCGACGTCAAGAACCAGTTCATCGAGAATCTGAACGGCCAGGATCGCCCATCGAACGTGGTCACCACCCACACGCCCGACCAGACGCCATCCATCAGCATCGAGAAATACGATGCGAAGAGCGGCATGAAGGCCGGGGATCGCAACGATCCCAAGGACGCCCTGGACGTTACGGGTGACACGCAGATCGTGTTCCACATCACCAACACCGGCAAGGCCAGTCTCTCGAAGATCGACTTGAAGGACTCCACCATCGCGGGTTCCGGCACGGTCGTGGACTTCAAGTATCCGGCCAACTGGAACACGCTCGTGTTGAAGCCCGGAGCGTCGGTGGATGTCACCGGCACGTTGAAGGGCATCAAGAGCAACGACCACCACACGGATCGTGCGAAGGTCACCGCGCAGCCGATCATCGACTGCCCGGCCGTCGACACCGACCCGTTCGACGGCAAGATCCCGACGGTGGATCCATCCAAGGTGTGCTACGACACTGCGATCAGCGCGCACGACGACTGGAATGGATACAACAAGCCCACGGCCGCCAAGAACGCCCTGGCGAAGACTGGTGCCGACATCTTCTGGCTGGCTGCCGCCGTGGTTCTGCTTGCTGGTGGCGGTGCGGGACTGTTCCTCTACCGCCGTTCCCTCGCCCTCTCCGACGTTTCCGGCAAGGATACGGACAGCAAGGAGTGATCATGCTTGCCCCGTCCATTTCTCTCTTCTTCGGGCGGGGCATCCCCCCCCCCCCAAATCATCATCCATCCAGTCTCGAAAGGAGCCATCATGCTGTGGATCGTGGCCGTTCTCGCGGTGTCATTCGTCCTGCTCATGGTGCTGTCGCTGTGCAGGGCTGCCGCGATAGGAGACAGGCAGCTTGAACACCTCGATGCGGTCAATCACCGCACCGACCCTCATACAGGACGCTGACGGTTCCCCCAATTGTCAGCGCCACGGTCGGCAGCCAACATTCGCCGGCCATATGACGCCCCGTCTGCTTTCCCCTGCGGGCGGGGCATTCTTCAATTTTCAACCATTCTTTTGAACGAAAGCGAAGGCCATCATGGTCATGGAAGAACAGATCGCACAAAGCGTGCTGAGCGCGGCCATGCAGGGAGCGACCCTTATCCTGCGCGTCAGCGAGAAGGGCGCGAACATACTCGCTTCGGCCACATCAACGACAATCTCCAAGATAGGGAAAACCACGAAGGACACGCTGCGGCAGGGCCGTGAATCCGTGGTGAAACTCACGAAGAAGTCTGGCGGCGACCTGCACTTCACCGAGCAGCTTTCACGCGAGGATATGCGTAATGCTCGCACGCAACTGCACCGTTACGGCGTACATTACGGTATCGAGAAAAACCCCGATACTGGCAAATACTATCTGGTATTCAAAGGTTCTGACGCTGATATGGTCAAGCACGCGCTTGAACGCACGTTGGCCAAGGTTGATGGAAATGTCGCCATCGACCTCGTGGTAGTACCCGAACAGGCCCAGGGAGTGAATCAAGCTGCACAGGATGTGGCTGTGACGAAAGCCTCAGACCTTGTACCGGCAACATTGCCGGCTGACGCCCCCCAGTTCACCATGCAGTTCAAGACCGTGCAGTGGGATCGTGATGCGAAGATCATCAGCGATAACTTCACCAAATTGGGTATCCCATACACGATGAGTGACGGTGAGAACGGGGTGAAGCAGGTTGCATTCCCGCAATCATGCGAACCGGCAGTCAAACAGTTCATCGACTCATACGCGCAGAACGTGAAACATTTCGACACGAGCCGTGTGGTCAATTACGCTCAGCTCGCCCCAGCGCAGCCAAAGCAATCGCCCTCGGTGCAGCAGCCAGTGCATACGCAGACCCGTGTGTCGTCAAAATCTGCTCCGAAGAAGACAGCGTCGGATGTGCGACGTGAATTGAAACAGGACACCAAGGAACGCATCAACCGCTCTCGTAACGCGGCACCAGTGCATACGGTGTCAAAGGCGAAAACCAGGTGACTTCGATGAATGAACAGCGCGATCTCCTTCCACCAGGGGCACAAGTGTGGATCCGTGGAACCTTGCTGAGAGAGCCAAAACATGTGCGCTTCAGCGATGGTAATGAAGTCACATATCTGCTGGTGACCTGCGATATTGGCGGCAATCAGCTTATCAGCGTGCCGTGCAATGCCCGTGGCACGGTATCCCGATACTGCCAGTCTCATCAGTATTCCCGTGGCGATCTGCTTTGGATACGAGGCTTTGTCAGGGAGAAGCAAGACAATGCCGGCCATAGTTCTGCCGTGGTCAACGTCGAGGCGATGACCGGGGATACGAGCGAAACATGGCAGGAGAGTGAACTATGAATGCCACCGCTCAGCTTCGCGTCGGCGGCATGCAATCCAGTGAGTCTAGCTTGCGAGTCTTGCAGGCGATGACGGGAACGACCGCCCCGCGTGTGATCTCATGGTTCGGTGACGGCATCACCGTGGTATCTATACCACTTTCTTCCACGGATCCAACCCCACCGGATCTCATCCGGCGTGAGGAGCATACGGAACCGTTGCCGCCCCGCGTTGAAGAACCTGCACCGGTAAGCGCTCCCACACTTCTGGCGCACGATGATGGGCAGGCAGATGATACTCGGCGGCGCAGCGCGCTGGATGTGAGAAACCTCCTGCATCAGACCGCGCAACGGCTCATCGATGAGCAGCATGCGCGAGAGCAGCAGGCCGCTAGCGGCTCATCAGACAGCAGCGTGCTCACCCATGAGGATGAACGCAACGCCCGCATGGACACAGTGAAAAGGTGAAGTCATGAGAAGAACCCGCAGTACACGAGACCTGACCATATTTGGCATCGTCTTTGCCGTCATCTTGTTCTGGATAGTGGACAAGGTCTGCTTCCAGGTGCGCGTGGATCATGCCCGGGGCATGAGCATCGATGCTATCTCGAATCGACTGTTTACGGACATCATCTCGCGCCCACTACACTTTTCCCTCTACCGGACGGATCTATTGGCAGCCACGGCAAGCCTGGTCGCACTAGGTCTGATCGTGCTCTACAACGCTGGATGGCGCAAGGAACGCAACGGTGAGGAACATGGTTCTGCTTCATGGGGAACCGCGAAAGACATTCGCTCCTTCATGGATCGCAAGCCTGCAAAGAACATTCAATTTACACAGACTGAGGGATTGAGCATTGATACTCACCAGACGCAGCGCAATATCAATGCTTTCATCATCGGCGGTTCTGGAACCGGTAAGACGCGCTTCTTCATCATGCCAAATCTGCGCCGTGCCCTGACCAGCTATGCGGTGACCGATCCCAAGGGGGAGATCATGCGCGACTACGGATTGGAGCTGGCGTCACGCGGATACCAGGTACGATGCTTGAATCTGATTGACTTCGCCCAGTCGAACCACTTCAATCCTATGAAGTATTTCAACCGTGAGGATCCTGAAGTGTCAATCCTACGGCTGACGGAAAACCTGATCAACAACACCTCCGGTGCCGCCGCCAAGGAATCATCGGACTCGTTCTGGGTGAGTTCGGAACGCGCCCTGCTGAACGCTCTGATAGCGTTCGTCTACTTTGCCGAAGAGGATCCGTCGCTGCCGATGGTCATTGATCTGGTCGGCCGCATGGGAGCTAGCGAGCAGGATGAAAACAAACGGTTCGACGTCGATTTGATGTTCGAATCGGCAAAGCACATGGTGGCCTCATATTTGAAGGATCCCGACCAGTTCGACGACGACGCCACGCGCATCATCCAGGGCCTTGAATTCGCCATCAAGGAGTACACGCCGTTCACCCAGGGTGCCGGAGAAACCAAGAAAAGCATCATCATCAGCCTGGGCAACCGGCTCGCGCCCATGCAGGTCGGCCATGTGCGTGCCATGCTCTCCGACGATGACATTGACCTGGGACGGCTAGGCAAGGAAAAAACGGTACTGTTCCTAGAGTTGTCGGACACGGATCGCACATTCAGCTTCCTCGCCTCGATCTTCTACCAATGCCTGTTCGAAGAGAACATCTACATTGCCGACCACAGCCCGGAAGGGCATGTGCAGGTGCCCATTCAGTGCCTGCTGGACGAGTTCGCCAACATTGGCAAGATTCCCGACTTCGAGCAGCGCATCTCCACATTCCGCAGCCGGTGGATCAGCGCATGCATCGTCATGCAGTCCTATAGCCAGGGCAAAGCCATGTACAAGGAGCAGTGGGACACCATCGTGGGCAACTGTGATTCCATCCTCTACCTGGGCAGCAATGACAACACCACGAACGAGTGGCTGAGCAAGCGGCTCGGATCGGGAACCATCGACGTGCGTGAGGACAGTCAGAGCTACGGGATGAGCGGCAGCAGCACCAAATCATGGCACAAGGTGAAGCGAGAGCTGATGACCCCGGACGAGCTGGCGCTGATCAGATCCGACGAGTGCGTGTACACGCTGCGCGGCGTGAGGCCGTTCCTATCCAAGAAAATCAACCCTTCCACCTTCGTGTATGAAGCGAAGCGATCATGAGCGGTTGGGAAAGGATGATGCCAGGGCTGCAAGCAGTGCGTGTACGTCCGTGGCAAGCTCCCACGATGATTCGACGTGCGGCCGACGTGGTATGCCTCCGGTCGGCCGTATCAGACCCGCATGTTCGAGCGCGAGACAGTCGCGGTATATCCCTGTTGGTGACTGCTCGGGAAGGCTGGCCTGAAGCTGTGAGATCGTGCAGCTCCCGGACGGCTCATCAGCTATGTGCCTCAGCAGGAGGTAGCGGCGCATATTCAGGACTGCATGCAATGCATCGGCCGGGTCATTAGATCTCATAGGCACGATTCTAGTATAAAACTATAAATACATAAAATGACGTTATATAATTATTAGTGAGTTGAGAAAGGCATGACATGACCATTCAAACAATTCTTAACCTATTGAAGACCTTCGTCACCATCGGTGGCGGCCTGTGGATCGTCTGGGGAGCCATCGTTGCTGGCCTGGCGATGAGGGATCACCAAGGCCCACAGATTCAGTCGGGTATATGGCAGATTGTTGGCGGAGGCTTGATTATCGCCGCCGCACAGTTGTTCCTGAGCATCCAGGTCTGAGGTTCCTATGGATCAGTGGATTGTAGCGATGCTCAACGCTATCAGTACAGGAAATACTGATACGAAGAACTTGCTGAAACTGCCCTCGGGCTACAACGCCACGATGTACAACGCGATGACCACATTTCAGAATGTGGCCGTCAAGCCCATCACAGCTCTGGTGCTCAGCGTGATGCTCATGCTTATGCTGCAACAGGCCACCACCCGTGCGGACGGCGACAAGATGCTGTCGGTGCGCCTGGTGGCATCGGTGATGATCAAGGCCTGCCTGGTGCTGGCCGTGCTGAGGATCAGTGGGGCGCTGCTGCAAGGCATTGACAATATCGGTGTCTCACTGGCCAAGAGTGGCAGCAACATCGATGTCGGCACTGGATCTGCCAAGGGGCAGCTCCTAGGCGATGCCATGAAGTCTTCGATAGATTCTGCGAATTGGGGTGCACAGGCGGCCATGCTGATGATCGTGCTGTTCCCTTGGCTGATTGCGAACGTGGTGGGGATCCTGCCTACGGTGATGATCTTCTGGCGGTTCATCCAACTGGATCTGATGACTGCGTTTAGCAGCCTTCCCCTGGCATTCTTGGCCCACGAGGACACCAAGCAGATCGGCATTGGATATCTCAAACGCTATGCGACGATCACCTTGCAGGGCGTCATGCTGATCGCAGGAATCAAGCTCTACCAGGCCTTGATCAGTGGATGGGTGACCAGCACGGTACACACTAGCAGCGATCCAATGGACTTCCTCATGAAGAACTTTGGGAACCTGTTCGTCGCTCCGATAATCCTGGCTTTGGTGGTCATAGGTTCCAACAGCCTCGCCAAGGCTGTTATTGGGGAAGGATGAGGCAATGGCATTGGAAGTGCAAGTTTATAAAGATGTGCGCGCCTATGAGGCGAAGGTCATGTTTGGCATGAGCTGGCGTCAGCTTGGTGCTGCCGCTGTGGCGGTGGTCATTGGTGGTGGATCCTATGCGGCGATGGCCATTGCAATGCACGCGAATGGCGCATCCTGGGACAATGCCACCAACATTGCGCTCTACGTCCTGTTTCCGATACTGATTCCCATTGTTGCGTGGGGATGGTGGCGTCCCAAGGGATTGAAACCCGAACAGTATATCGGCTATGTCATCAATCATTACGCATCACGAAAGGTCATAACTTATGCAGACGAATACCGAGGACTGGACGCAGGCCGCCCAGCAGATCAGCGAGACGCAAGAGAGCAGAGGAAGGATAAAAAGAAGGAGAAGGAAAACCTCAAAGAGCGCTGACACGCATCTCTCAGCCAAAGGCCATATCCGCCACGTAACCGGCTACGATGATGTGAGCCGTGGCGTCTGGTCAGCTGCCCCCAAGCGAACCGGTGACGTCATCGGATACAAGGCGATGAAGCCTGACGGTATCGCCTACCTGGGCTCCGATGAATGGTCGTTGACCATGAGCATGTCCGACATCAACTATGTGGCGTCGGCGCAGGACACGAAAGAGGCTCTGGTAGACCAGTGGGCCAAGTTCATCAATAGCTTCGGCGCAGGCACCAGGATCCAGGAGAATGTCATCAACCGCGTGCTCGATGAGGCTGATGTGACCGATCTGGTGCAGAAGCCGTTGACCGGCGACCGGTTCGATGAATGGCGCGAGGACTTCAACAGGATTGCCACGAACAAGCTGCGTTCCGGCAGCGGGAAAAGCGTGGTCACCGAAAAGTATCTGACGGTGACGGTTCGTGAAAGCGATGCTGAGAAGGCTTCCGCAGCGCTGAGCCGCGCCTATGGGGAGATTCAGGGCATGCTGAGCGCTATGGATGGCTGCCGGATGGAACGCCTCGACCGCACGCAACGGCTCGCGCTGCTTTCTCACCTGATGCGTCCCGGCGAGGTGCCGTCGTTCACGGAGGATGATTTCGCAGCGGCACGCAAGTCCATGCACACGAAGGATTACATCGCCCCCTGGGCCATCAAGCTTGACGCTGACGGCAAGGGCTGTGAGCTGATGAACGGTTCCGGTTCATCCCATCACACGGTGCTGTGGGTGCGGGACTATCCGCGTTGGCTTTCTGATAGTCTCATCGGGGATCTCACGGCGATCAAGAGCGATCTGAACATCAGCCTGCACGTCGAACCATTCGACCAGGCTGACGGCATGGGCATGCTCAACCGACAGATAGCAGAGTTCGAGATGCAGGTCATGACCGAGCAGAAGAAGGCCCGCAGGGCGCACTATGACGAGACCATGATCCCTCACCGTCTCACTGAGGGCCTGGACGAGGCCACCCAGTTGCGCGAGGAGTTGGAGCAGTCGAATCAGAAGATCCTCAGCACCGTGCTCATCATCGGCATCACCGGCATCACCAAGGAGGACTGCGACCAGGTGACTGAAGAGGTGATGACCGCGATCCGCAAGCATTCCTGCCAGGCGGAACGCGCCACGTTCATGATGCTCGACGGCATCAGCACCGAACTGCCGATTGGTGTGCGTGCCCTGCCGATGAGACGCACCATGACCACGGCAAGCACAGCCGTGATCATCCCATTCACCACACAGGAATTGCTGGCCCCGCACGGCAACTGGTATGGGATCAATTCGCAGTCCGGCAATGTGATTCTTGCGGATCGCACCCAGGAAATGAACGGCAACGGGTTCATCCTGGGCACCACCGGATCCGGCAAGAGCCAATCAGCGAAGATGGAGATCACGAACGTGTTTCTCTCCCATCCTCACGATGACATCATCATCATTGACCCGGAACACGAATACCCGCCACTGATCAAGGCGTATGGCGGCACCACAATACAGATACACGCTGGATCTACGGATACCGTCAATCCGATGGACATTAGCCTGGAGTCCGGCATGGCAGACGGTGACGCCATCCACGAGAAGTCCGATTTCATACTTCAGATGATCTCAGCCCTGGTGGGCGGCAAGGAAGGGTTGACCGCTACCCAGAAGTCACTCATTGACCGCGGCGCCGTCAAGCTGTACCGAACCCATGCGGCCGCCGCCCATGATGGCGTGCCGATGGTGCAGCCGACCTTGCTGGACTTGCAGAAGTCTTTGCAGGACTCAGAGTCAGCGGAAGGCCACGAGCTGGCAGGAGCGCTCGACCTGTACACGACCGGCTCGTTGAACCTGTTCGCCCACCAGACCAACGTGCAGGTGGACAACCGGCTTGTATCCTGGGACATTTCGTCTTTGGGCAACGAGCTGAAGACCTTCGGCATGATGGTGGTGCTCGACCAGATATGGCGTCGCACGGCCTACAACCGCAAGCGTGGACGTCGCACCTGGCTGTACATCGATGAGTTCCACCTGCTGTTCTCCAACAAGTTCAGCAGCGAATACTTCCGAAGCCTGTACAAGCGTGCCCGCAAATGGGGGCTGATCCCCACCGGCATCACACAGAACATCGATGAGTTGCTTTCCAACGATGACGCTCGGCTCATGCTCGCCAACTCGAACTTCCTGTACCTGTTGAAGCAGAATGCGACCGATGCCGACACACTGTGCGATCTGTTGCATTTCAGTGACGAGCAGAGGCGCAGCTTCACCAACATTCCGGCCGGATGCGGCCTGATCCGCTGTGGCAGTGCTACAGTGCCCGTCGATGGGCGCATTCCCACCACGAGCGGCCTGTACCGGCTGTTCTCCACCAAGTTCGGTGAAAGCGAGTCCTGATGAAAGCCAGGACACACCAGGCCGGCACGGTGAGGTTCGGCCGACTCAACGTGAAGTCACGCAAGGGCAGCATGAACTTCCACAGGGAAGGCGCTGCCCTGGGCCGGCGTCGTGGCGCACAGTCCATCGTGAGCAACGAACGCCATAAGCGAGGCAGACTGCTTTCCAAGCTGAGCAATGGCATGCGTTCCACGACGTCAACGCTGACCGGACGCGATCAGCGCGACATGAACGAGCGCGTTGGCGACAAGTCAAAGCAACTCCTGCAATCAGGAGCGAAGCGGGCAGCCAACACCGGGGTGAAGGCCGCAACGAGCGTCGCCCGGAAAACCACCGGTTGGGCAGTGCATTCATCCTCACGTGCAGTCCACCATGCAGCCTCCTCTATCACTCGCAACGTCACCCATGCCACCGCGCAGAAACTTGCTCAGAAGTCCGCACAGCGAACCATGAAGCAGACAGCGGGCGTTGCCGCCAGGAAAAGCGCCCAGAAGGCAGCGAAAAAGGCTGCTGCGACTGCTGCACGAACGTCAGCCAACATAACCAGGCAGACGGTGGCGATGGCTACCCGGGCGGCGTCGGCTATCGCCGCTGCCGCGAGTTCCATGTCGATGCCCTTCATGGTCGGCGTCGTCTCCATCGTTGCGGTCATCGCAATGGTCACCTCACTGTTCTCATGGCTGCCAGGAGCGGCCAACGATCAGAACACGCAGACCAGCAGCGCGAAGTATCCGATCACCGATGACTACCCTTACAAGGGCCATTACAACGACGGCACGTCGCCACTGGGATACGAGTACGGCAACTGCACCGACTTCGTGGCTTGGCGCGTCAACCGTGATGCCGGCGTCACCGCCGCTCCCTGGAAATACAAGTGGGCGCAGCTCACACCCTTGGGCGGCAACGGCGGACAATGGGGATTATCAGGAAACCTGCCAGGATGGAACATCACCACAACGCCCTCCGCAGGTGACATCATCTCCATTCCGGCCGGCGTCGCCATTCTCGGTGCAAGCGGCGGCCAATACGGCCATGTGGGATATATTGCCCAGGTGTCAAGTGACAGCGTGCTCATAGAAAACTATGGCGGGGGCAAATACTTCCAGACCAACCCCACCACCAGCCAGCTCGCCGCAAACGTGAAGGCCGGACAAGCCGTGATCAAGCACAATCCACTCGGTCGCGCCGCGTCCGGATCCACCGGTGGCACGGGCACGGACGCGAAAAGCTATGCGAAGAGTGCGCTGCACGATGACACCCAATACAACTGCCTCGTGCAATTGTGGGATCACGAATCGGGTTGGAGAGTGGACGCTGAGAACGCATCCAGTGGCGCGTATGGAATTCCCCAGTCATTGCCCGGCAGCAAGATGGCTTCGGCAGGTGCCGACTGGAAAACCAACGGCGTGACGCAAGTGAAATGGGGGCTATCCTACATCAGTTCTCGACCTGACTATAAGAACCCTTGTGGCGCATGGGCGAAATGGCAGTCCCGCAGTCCACACTGGTATTAAAGAGATGCGCAAGGAGAAGAATCATGAGTAACAAGAAGAAATGGACACTTATCGGTGTCGCAACCGCTGTTGTACTGGCCATCATCATCGGATGCACCACAGTGATCGTAGGCTCACTGAACCGCAACCGACAGCAGCAGGCGGACATCGCCAACAAGGCATTCGGCTACAGTGCATCATCATTTGCTGCTGCCGGTGACGGCGGCAAGGGCGGCGAGGACGACAGCTACACGAACGTCCCCGACGCGGTGGTCAGTAAAGCCACCAGCGTCGTGGCATTGATTGCCACAAACTACGGCAAGCTCGAAGATAAAGTCAGCGAACCCACCGCGGCCGACCTGCAATCCTCAGGCATGAACCAGCAGGCCGCCGCGTCCTACACATCACTATGGGACACCGTGTTCGCCAAGGCACACACCGCCGGCATACAACCCAGCGGCGAGTCAGCGTACACAACATGGGCAGTGCAGAACGTATCCGGAAAGAAACCAGATCGCACATACACCTTCACGGTAACCGCATCGATCCAACCCTGGTATACGGATAAGAACGGGCAGGATGTGCAGTTCGATGAGGAAAAGGACACCTGGACAGTCACCGTTGATGAGAAAAGCGACCTGGTGACCAAGGTCGTCAACCCCACGGCAGACCAGCTCAGCTTCCGCATCCCTGATGACCTGGTCAACGAAACACAACAGCAGCAGTAAGGATATTCACCCATGATCCAATCGACGGCGGCCATCTATGATGACGGGTCGGCCACCCTGACGGTTAACGGACATCGACGCAAGATCCGCGAAAAGGATGCACAAGCAGCCCGAGCGATGATCCTGACGATCCTTGTCCGCGACGCCACCACGCTCAAAGAAGATCATGCACTCAACGTCATAGAGTCGAACGGCCAACACCACTTCGTGATCCACCCTGACGGATCCCTGACCGACACCCAGCAGGCCGGCCAACCCGCCAACCCATCGACCCTCACCACCACACGACCGGCCGACGCCGCGTCAGCCATTGAAACTGTGGCATCCCCTCACCCGCTACCAGTCGAGGTGACGCAACCCATCAACGAGGCAACCACCCAGCAACTCGAACCAGTTGCCGCACACAATGACGAGCCGGCGCCTACCCTGGCGCCATCACCGACACGGGTGATGCACCTGCCTTCCATCAGCCGCACCACACTCGTGAAAGCCGCCATCACCCTGGCCGGCATCCTCGTGCTCGTGGCCGCCTCGACAGGAGGTTTGTACGCCTGGCACAGCTCTCAACATCAACAGGCCATACAATCATGCGAATCTGCCATCCAAAGCCAGACAGACGCCGCTAGCGTGCTCACGAAGAGCCATGCACAGGCAGCGGAACTCGCTGCCATGCAGGCCGGCCAACTCACCAACCCATCGACCCTCACCACACTCAAGCAAGCCCAAGCCAAGAGCGCCAAGCCACTCACAGCAGCATGCTCCACAACCCTCACCACCACAAAACTCAACGACCTCACCCAGCAGATCGCCAACACCACCAAAACCATGAAAGCCGACGCCGCAAGCATCAACGCTGCTGCTCGTGCGGTGGTGGTGTCGCGTGATGCGAAGGTGTTGGCTGATGCGAAGGCGTCGTTGGCTCAGGCGATCAAGGATGCCCAGGGCACGCTTGATTCCTCGAACGGCAAGGTTGCCGACGACAAGACTCGTGAGACTCTGCAGAAGGCGTTGGATGCTGCGAACAAGGTGCTTGCTGATTCGAGTGTGAAGGATCAGAAGCGTTACCAGGATGCGAAGGCGACGCTGGCCGCACCGGTCAAGAGCGTGAATGATAGCGTGGCCGCGAAGGCTGCTGCTGATAAGACCGACGCTGACGCGGCCGCCGCGCAGACCGCTCAGTCGCAGGCTCAATCTCAATCGAAGTCGTCTTCGGGATCCTCGTCTTCTGGTTCGTCTTCGTCTAAGCGTTCTTCGTCTTCTGGTACGTCGGGATCCACTACGCGACGTTCTACCGGTGGCGCATCAGGATCAACCAGCACCAACCAATCCAATAACAGTCCCTCATGGAGCGTACCCAGCAGTGGCAGCGATGAAGGCAATATCGGCGGCAGTGATCCAGGTCTCTAAACCGTCAGCGCCCGCGATGTTTTCCTAGCCGTTGGGCTGTGGTGTCTTCGGTTCGTGTGCGCTGCTGCTCACGGCCGCGTAAGGCTCGAACCTGTCGGGCAAGATCACTGATCTGCTTCTCGCTACTGCTGATCTGTGCGTCCAGGCTTTCCACTTGTTCGCTGGTCAGCCCTTCCTCGCAGCTTGCCACAATCAACGACTGCAAGTCAGCCTGCCGTTCACGGATCGTGTTGCTGATCGCGTCCACGGCTTGCGTGCTGGTCATGCCGCCTTCGATCAGGTATTCACGTACCGTGCTGATCTGCGTGACCACAGCATTGACTTCCTCAACTTTCAACGCTTGCGCCATGAGGCGTCTGCGCTGCTTAGGGTTCGCTGTATAAATTTGTGGCAAGCTGTTGCGGATCAGTTTCTCGATATTCAGGTTTGGCGGGGTGAAATACTCGTACAATCCTTCTGTGGGAATCTGCTGCACGAATCGTCCCTGCCGGTCGCTCAACACCTGGTCTGAACCCCTGGGCAGCCACGCACGGATCGTCTGCCCGTCGATCACGAGACGTTCACGCGGCACGGTGATCTGTTTATTCCTTTTGGTACCTGGTACCCATATGCTCACGTTCTTCGAATCCTGTTTGGCGATCATGCTCTTGTTGAAGCTGATGCACTCCAAACTCTCCTGGCCGATCTTGACCATGATATTCATTTCGTCGTAGGCTTCGCCAAGCTTGCTGTCACGGAACTTCATCCCGGTTTCCGCGTCCTCGAAGGTCAGATACTTGCCACGAACATGCGTGAACACGCCCACCGAACGCAATACCCGTTTCAACTGTTCGAACGACTCAACCCTGCCCACGCTCTGATCGATGCGCAGGCGAATCGACTCCTTGACGCTCTCTCCTTTCAACTGCGTGTACAAGTCCGGTCGGCTCTTCCCGTACCGTTGCACCTTCGGTTCCTTCAGCACCCGCAACCCGGCGTCGCGGCACAGTTCGTCGCTGATGGTTCTGAGCTGTTTGAGATAGGTTCGCGGCACTCTCATCCGCTTCGATGTTTCCAGGTTCACTGGGCTGAGCATGATGTGGTTGTGGATATGGTCGCGGTCGGTATGCGTGGCGATCACGTAATGCTGCATGCCCCCGGTGATGCGTTCCATCAGCTCCACGCCCAGCTCGTGCGCCCTCTCCGGGGTAATGTTGTCACCCGGGTCGAACGACTGAATGATGTGGTGAGCGCGCACCAGTGTGGTCTTCGTCGGGGCGCGGCCTGTTTCGATTCGGTGCTGCTCTTCAAGAAAATACTGTGCAAAAGCGGTAGGGTCTTTGCCCACGGATGGAAGGTTGGTGCTCACCAGCTCCATGTCCCGGGTCTTGTCGGGGTTGCAGATGTACTGCATGGCCTTGGAAAGCGTCTGCTTCACCTGGCCGATCTTGACTACGGCCATCCTATCGGCCCTGCTGTTCGTTGAATTTTTTCCACGCCTCACCGACGAGACGATGCACTTCAGCCAACTCGGCCTTCACCTTACTGACCTCTTCCAAGGTTGCATAATCCTGTGCATTGACTCGATGTGCGATCTGGTTGACGTTCACACCGATCTTGTTGACCTGAACCTCCATCTTCGTATAGTCCAAAGGCACAGCAATCAACGTGATCTGTTTGCCCAACACCGACTGACACACAAACTCATTCAGCGACATCGGCCGATACTCACGAACCTGGTCAAGGATGGCCGACGCCTGTTGCCACTCCTCAGGTGTGAAACGAATTTTCTTCTCTACTGATCTGTTTCTGTGATGATCGTTGCTCACTGCTGCTCCTATCGGGTTCGGGTGTCCCGCAGTCCGGCGGAAGCCGGAATGAGCATTGGGGTCCCCCCAATGCTATGCTTGCTACCCATTTTAGCCCCAAGGGGGCACAGTAGGTAGTTTTACTTGTTTTGTCATTTCTTTGAGCTTCTAGTGCATGAACTATAATCGATAATTGAGCAATATAATGCATATTTTTATAGAGATTGGAGCACAGTAATGGCGTCGAGAATGAGCGAGAATACTCTGGGTAGTGATGTACTGAAACGAGAGCGTGCACTTGCATCAGAGAAGCTCAAGGATATGAAGACTGTGTTCAATGAGCTTAAGAAAATGATGGACGCTGCTTCGGTTTTGAACACTGAATTGGCCAAGTTCACGAATAAGTATGGGATGAACAAGCAGGCAATCGATGAGCTTTTTGAGCTTTCTTCACAGCAGAGTTCTTTGATTAGACAAGCGGCTGCGAGTGATTCATCCTCGGAAAATGCGGAAGAAAAGTCATCGAATGAGGAAACAGAATCTCAGGTTACTTCGCAGAATACGATCAGTGATGCTCCTGTTTTTGAACATCAGGATGCATGATTTCTTCTTCACTGACAAACAGTAATGCCCCGCAAAAACGGGGCATTCTTTATTCGTTTCGGGCGATTATCCGCGCAAATTTCGTGATTCTATCGGCTTATTTCTCTATTCTTCCTTACTGTTTTGGTCTGCGATTTCCTCGATGTTGTCGATGAGTATTTCCATGTCCATTGCCGATGCATCGTAGGGGCCGTAATGAATGTGGCTGCATATTCTTGCTTGTTCGGCGTCGATGAGGGGTTGGACGAGTTGAAGGTATTCTTCGCTGATGTACGTGTGCCCGCGCATGGGAATGTAGCCGTATGCCATGAGGTTGACGCTTACGGGGTCGGCTCCCATGTTGCCCAGCTCGTCTCTGTATACCGTCATCAGTGCCAGTGATCTGTCTGCTTGGAATCGGCAGACCGTGTATGTTATCGGTTCATCGAACCCGTTGGTACCGGTCAGTGCGTGTCCTTGACTGTCGTTGAGAAATTGCATTTTATCTTCTTTCTTTGTATGGTTCCAATCATTTTTTTGGAACTTCTTGAACTATTTCCACGGATGCGATGGAGCGCATGAATGCAAGCCTGAGCGGCGCGACTGAACACGCCTGTGGCGTGTGACCGGAGTGGCGCGCAGGCCCGAAGGCCCGTGTGCGGCGGCAGCCTTTGCCGACTCATCCGGGTTGCATGAGGCAGCACCGGCGCTACAGTGGAATCGGGTCAAGAAGGGACGAAAAAGGCGCGCAGCGAAGCGCAGCCACGATCATGAGGACACTGTGCGACCGCCCCATTGGCGGTCGTTCCTCTCATCAATGCGCGGGTGAAACCCGCTCCATCTGCCGCCGGTAGGCGAGAGCGGCTTGGAGTGCGCCACGTTGTCCGTGGCACGCGAGAAACGCACGGGACGCGAGCCTTGGGCACTCCACGCTGGCTGTGGAGTGCCCGGCCGGTTCAGTGTGCCAGGAGTTTTTGCACGGTCTCGCGGTCGCCTTCCTCGTAGGCTGGGTAGCGTTTCGATTCCTGGAAGTCGCCGTTATCGTCAAGTGTCAACGCGACTTTGCGCAGCCCATTCACGAAATAGTAGATTGGTTTCTTCTTCCACTGGCTGACTTTTCCGGCATCGATGAGCCGCTGGCTATGCTCGCTGATGGGCGTGCTGTCGGCCTTGCTTTTCACGGCTTCGAGATAGGCGACCTTCTTTCTCAGGGCGGTAATCTTGCTGCCGAACGTGCAACGTTTCGCATCCTTGTGGGTTTTGTTCCAAGCTTTCGCTGCCTCGTTGTCGGCTATCATCCGGGCTAGCTTGCCTTTGAAATAGTCAAGGTTGTTGACGCTGGTGGCGGCTCCCACGCTTGCACCCCTTGTGCGTCCCACAACGCGAACATCATGCAACTGGTCGTTGTCTTCCTTGAATTTCTCGACCATTTCGAGCATGTCCACGCGGTCGGCTGCACGCTCTTCCTCGTCGGCAAGGCGGCGCGTCCTGTCCCATTGCTGCTGCACATGCTTGTAGATGTTGCCGCGTCCCTCGATGTTTGGCTGGCCGAACGGTATCGCATGCGCCTCGTCGCGTGCCGCCTGTTCGGTCGCTTCTCGTTCGCTTCTGACCCGTTCGAGTCTGCTTTTCGCCTGTTCCAGGCTGTTTGCTTTGATGATGCTGGTCATGATGTGCTGCTCCTTAGTTGATGCTGACGGTGACGCAGTCGGTGCTGATTTCCTGTGGAAGGTCGGGAAAAGTGAACCGTGATGGACTGCATTTTCCGTGTGCATCTTGCAGTTGTTCGTACTGTTCCGTGCTGATTTCCCACTCGTCGCCGCAGTCGTTTTCTAGATGCCACACGTCGGCGGCTATCGTGTCCATCGATGAGATGATCTGGTCTGCGTCATCGTTGCCGATGCCCTCGCTATGCACATAGGTGTCGCATCTGTTCCATGTATGGTTGCTCTCTGACGGCTGCTCGACGCTGATTCTGAGTGTGCGGCTCATGAGTTCTACCCCCTGTTTTTTCTTTTTGGCCGGTTGGTCAAGCGAAGCGTTATCGAACAAAGCGGGTTCCGTCATAAGCGACGCTCCGAGCTTGCTCGCGTGCGTCGCGTTGACGGGTTCCGCGACTTCGATATGATCCAAGGCGATAGCCGACCGGTCAAAAAGAAAACAGAAAAGCGCAGCCGAAGGCTGCTCCGTCTCCTGCTCGATGCCTCGCCTCTTCTCTTCAGGCATCGAGGACGCGGCCACGTTGTTCGGCCGCCTTCATGTGTCTGCATCCGCGTTTGTCGGACGCTCCTTTCGATGGTCAGCGCAGCCGCAGGCTGCTCCCTTCCCCTCCATCGCTTGACTCTGACGGTGGGAGTATGCCCGCCGTTGTTATGCGTCGGGCATGACGCTCAGTCGTGGAAGTATCGTGGCGAAAGAATCGATTTGGGGAATGATACGCTGCGTGAATCGTCGTAGTCGTAGTCACTGATGTTCAGATAGCCATCGTGCTCTTCGATGAGGCTGTCCAGATTCTCTGTGGTGAGAATGTCCATCAGATGATTCACCAGCAAATGCCGTTCGATGGTGGCCGGCTCCCCGCTGCCCCCGTCCGTCTCACGAATCGAATACCTGTAGTAGCCGTGTGGAACCTGTTCGTGGTTCAGCCTCACGTCACTGTAGAATGCGGCGACCGGCGCTTTCCGTGCCTCGATTTCAAGGCGTATCGAATACAGTTTCTCCGTTTCGTTCGCGTCATGCTTTTCAAGACCTGTGCTCACAGTGTGTTCAGAGCTGCTGGCTGGTGCTGATTCCAAGCGGCGACATTCACAGGTGAAATGTTCGTCACATGCTTCGTTTTCCTCGGCTGGTCTGCCGCACCGTGAGCAGTGGTAATAGGTGCTTGCCATGATGATTCCTCCTTGGTTTGTTCCAATTGATTGACGTGACGATTGGCTATTCCTGCTTGTCGTCAAGCTCGTTGCCGAGCCGGTCGAGGCCGTGCTTGGCTATGTCCTTGAACGTGTCGATGGTCTGCTTGGGCAGGTGGCCGCCATGGTTGGGGTCGTCCTTCGACTGGTGCGCCTGCCACATGTCTTCCAGTGCCTCCCATTCGCTGGTGCGGATATTGGTTATGGTCACTTTGGCGTCGATGCACAGCAGCGCCTTGTAGAAGCTCTTGGGGTTTTCGTTCATCATCTGCTTGATGATGCTGATGTAGGGCTGTATCAAGTTGATTTCGACGCTGGCTTCCATCACCTGCTCCACTCCGGTGGCGAGCATTTTCCTGTAGTGTGCCTTGGGGACTCTGGTCTGCTTGTAGGCGTAGGTCATGTCCTCCATCGACCCTGCCATCCTCTCGGCGGTCATTGCCTTGAAATCGTCATAGAACGTGTTCGTCATCGTTATCTGTTCCTTTCACTGCCCAACTGTTTTCCTGACGCCTGGAATGGCGGCACAACAGGAAGCGGAGAGTCAAGCCGCGTGTGGATCGGAACATGGGGAGCGAAGCCCAAGGGGATACGCTTTTATATCCCCGAAGACGAAAGCGAGGCGTGGGCCGGGACACATCCGGCTTGACCCGAAGCGGGTTGTGCCAGAGTGGAAGGTGGCAGGAAAACCCAGCCGTCCAACCTGTTCAGCCTTACCGCCATAGGCCGTAAGGCGACGAAAACCGGTCTGCCCCTCTGGGGGGCAGTCCGTCTCCGCTAGCTCATCGAATGATGCGATCCTGTAGACACGGGTCACATCGCGGCCGGCAGATAGAATGAACGTCCTCGAAGAAGGGTGATGCCGATGAGTGGACGCATGTTCGTGCTGGCCGACGCGGATAGCTTCTACGCGTCATGCGAGAGGGTGTTCCACCCCGAACTCGCACGCCGGCCGCTCGTGGTGCTCTCCAACAATGACGGGTGCGTGGTCTCGCGCAGCCGCGAGGCGAAGCTGCTCGGCATCAGCAACGGCCTGCCCTGGTTCAAGATCAGAGGCCAGGCAGAGCATGATGGCGTGATCGCCAGGAGCAGCAACTACGAACTGTATGCGAGCCTGTCCAGGCGCATGATGCGGCTCATGGCCGCGACCCTTCCCGGCCAGGAGATCTACTCGATAGACGAATGCTTCCTGCGCGGCTTCCAGGATCCGCAGCGCACCAGGATGGCCTGCACAAGAATGCGGGAAACGGTGCTGCAAGGCATCGGCATCCCGCTCACCATCGCCACCGCCCCAACCAGGACGCTGGCGAAGATCGTCAGCCACTACATCAAGCACCAGGGCGGCGGCATAGGCGACTGGGATCTGCTTAGATCCCAGGAGCCGGACGTGCTCGACCGGATCGACGTGTCGGAAGTGTGGGGCGTCGGCCGACGCCTCACCAGAAAGCTTCAAGGCATGAGCATCACCACGGCCGGCGACCTCGCACGCGCGGATCCGTCCAGGATCCGCCACCTGTTCTCCGTGCTCCTGGAACGCACGGTATTGGAACTGCAAGGCATACCCTCCATCGAACTGGACGACTTCGACGCCATCGACGGAACCAGGAAACAGCAGCTCATGTGCAGCAGAATGTTCGGCCAGCCCATAACCGGCCTGCCCGACCTGTCGGCCGCAGTCGGCACCTACGCGCAGCAGGCATCCATCCGGCTACGCAAGCAAGGATCACTGGCAGGCATGGTCACCGTGTTCATCGCCACCAGCCCCTTCAACCAGGACTACCAGTCCAGAAGCGGCAGCATCATCCTCACCGACCCGGCAGACGACCCACTCACCATCGCCAGGGCAGCCGTGGGCACGCTCCCCCGCATGATCGACCCACACGCCCGATACGTGCGGGCCGGCGTCATGCTCGGAGCACTCACCGACGCCGCGTCATACACGACCTTCGACGGGATGGACGCCAAGCGAGACAATGGCCTGGGCACGATCCTCGACCAGGCCAACCGGAAATTCGGGCTGCAAAGCGTCGGCATCGGCTGGGCCGGCATGAAAGGCAAGGGCAGGGCACGCCAGGAAACCGGCGCCACATGGAACATGAAACGGCAGCACCTCAGCAACCGAAGCACCACACGATGGGACGAACTCTGTATTGTAAAGGCATGAACGAAACAAGTAACTCCGACACTGGCATAACAGATCAACAACACAAGCGGAGGCAGGACTCCTTGCTGAAACATATCCGAGCAAAGTTGCATGCCTGGGCACCCGGCATGGCGAAGTTCGCGAGGAATTTAGCCTTGCTGTTTCTCTGGATGCTCTGCCTTGTTTCTCTGGCTTTCTGCATTTACAGGTTCTTTGCGGCCTCTTCCCTGGAGAAATGGGATGTGCTGGCAGTAATCAGCATATTAACTTCCATACTGATCATGTCTGAGGTTGGCTACTTCAGGCAGAAAAACAAAGGTTTTCGATTCATGATGGAGGATCGTCACCCAGTGCTTACCCATCCTGGACAATGGAAATTGCTACCAAGCATTCTTGTTATCAGCGCAGTCAGTCTTTTTCTGCTTGTCGCTTCATGGCATGCTTGGGCATGGGCAGACCTTAGGAACGGCAGTGCAAGGGCCACAGCAAGCCTTGCTGTTGTGGGTGGTCTTGGACTCATGGTCTCTCTGGTTGTCGCCTATAGAAAGCAATCATTAAATGAGCGTGTGGAAGGCCTGAAAGAATTCACCGACTCAGTTGTCTTATTAGACGGTAAGTCAACTCTCTCAATAAGAACAGGTGTATATTCCCTGATTCGAGTTGGCACTTCTCATCCTCATTTACGTCAGCAGGTCATAGATACTTTGACGGAATATTTGAGAAGGGATAAAGCCGCAGACGCGAGTGTCGAATCTCTGATCATCGCGCAGATTCGCAATGTCTTATCGACGAATAATTCAGTTCGTTGGAGAAACATTAAGCTAGATTTACATGGCATTGTTTTCCGGGAGAACTGCAATTTCTCAAATTGCATTATCAATAAAGCAGACTTCAAAAATTCTGTCTTCCTCGCCGGACAAATGTTTATTCATACGCAGTTTATGATGTCAACCTCTTTTTCTGGAACGCATTTTAGGCAGGAGGCGCAATTCCAGCTCTCGGAGTTCCATGGTCGTACAGATTTCGATGGTGCAGTTTTCGATGGTCGCGTTCGTTTCAATCACACGAGATTCATGGTTGGCGAGGGTGAGGAGTCAAACATTGTCTATACTCAAAATCAAAGTTCACCAAGTTTAATGCCGCTGCAGCCAGGTGTAAATTTCTGCGGCACGAAATTTAAGTCAAGCTTGTTCTTCAATAACGCCGAATTCAACAACAATGTTTACTTTGGATCGCAGGTTTACAAAACTCTGGGAGTAGCCCAGTTTGAACAGGACATTCTCTTTGATGAGACAGAATTCAATCAAGGGGCATTCTTTGGCAAGTCAGCGTTTAAGGGTGGGGTCTCATTCAAGGACGTGGTCTTTCATGATCCGAAGAATAAAAAAGAACTTAACCACGCCTTGCAAGGCTCCGGCAAAGCGCAGTTAAGTTAAGTTGTTTAGACTTTGGATCCTCACCATATCCATGTTAATTTATGCTGCGGTTTACAGCTATTAGTTACATTGCCTGAACCCGGATTATTCCATGGAACCTACAGAATTTCATACGTTGGATCATTGTTTCAGACAGCCGTAGATGGTCTGCCGGCTGACGTGGTACTGGTTGGCGATCTCCTGCACGGTGAGCGTCCCGCTCTGGTAGAGTTCGCGGATCCGCTCACGCTGCTTCCCGGAAAGCTTGGATGGCCTGCCACCCAGGTGTCCCCTGGCTCTGGCGGCCTGGAGTCCCGCGTTGGTGCGTTCACGTATCAGGTCGCGTTCGAACTGCGCCATCGCGGCGAACACGTTGAAGACCAGGACACCTCCGGGTGTGGTGGTGTCCATGCTCTCCGTAAGGCTTTTGAACCCCACGCCCCTGGACTGCAACAGGCTCATGAGATCGACGAGGTTCTGCACGCTACGGCCAAGCCGGTCGAGCTTCCACACGACGAGCGTATCCCCGTCGCGGATCACATCAAGCAGGTGATCCAGTTCGGGCCGGTGCGCCTTCGCACCCGACGCATGATCCGTGAACAGCCGTTCGCATCCGACCCTGGTGAGCGCACCGGTCTGCAATGCCTCGTTCTGATCCAAGGTGCTCACCCTGGCATACCCAATGATCATGACCGGTCCGTCCCTACAGCAGTCCATCGTGCGTGCCGGTGCGCGCAAGAATGACTCGCTCGCCCTCGACCCGGTACACCAGCAGCCAGTCACCCTGGATATGCAACTCTCTGAATCCGCGCATATTGCCCTTCAACTGGTGATCCTTGTACCGGCCGTCCAGCAGCATGCGGTCGTTGCGTCTCAGCACCGCCTGCGCTTCGACCAGCAATCCCATGTCGTAGTGCTTCTGTTTCAATCGCTTGACATCACGCAGGAATGCCGGGTTGACGCTGATCTCACGCATTGGCGATCATATCCGCGAAGGAGGCGTCATCCCTGACGGGAATGCTCGGCTCGTCCATCGTGGACAGCACAGCGTTCTCGAACGTCTGCGCGGCCGGCTGGAACGGCAGCCTGCGCTCATTCACGATCTGTTTGAGCATCATGTTCACCGCCGTGGTCAGATCAAGTCCCATCCCCTCCAACAGAGCCGTGGCCTGATCCTTCAGTTCCTTGTTGCTGCGCACCTGCACCCGTGTATCCATCTTCATGTTCCACCATCCTTAACGTACTTCCATTGTACTTCCAATGGACTCGATTTGCAAATGATGCTCTCGTTCTGTTGAAAAACTCATCACTAGAGAAGTGATTCCATACATTGATTCCTATACGGGTTTCTATACACATTTCGGCATGAAAAACGGCCCGGATCGGCAGGCCGTGGGATTGTCTAGAAAACGGCCGTTTTGTGGTTGTCTGGGGTCTCCGGGATTTTCCTGGTGTGTCCGTGAATGTTTTTCCGTATCCCGTTTCATGAGATGTCTTGGTCGATCGGCATCCCTTGACGGGCATGGCTTGCCCCTCGAATGCCGCGGTCGAGGGATGGTTCCTGCAACGACAGGATGCGCCATGAAAAGGAAACATGCTGTGAATGTTATTTCGACATGCCCGCTTCATCCATGCTTTGGAGCGAGAAAGTTGATGTCTGAAGGCATATGGGAAGAACAAGGGCATGTGTGGAATAGCAGGATTCGTCAGCGACGCGCCAATTGATGTCAAGAAACGCGTGCTCAAAGGCATGACAGACATAATTGCACATCGGGGTCCCGACTCGGAAGGCCATCTCGTCGATGCGCATGCGGCTCTCGGATTTAGGCGGCTGAGCATCATCGATCTGCGTGGCGGAGATCAGCCGATCTATAATGAGGACCGCACCATGGCCATCACTTTCAATGGCGAGATCTACAACTATGAGCACCTGCGCAAGCAACTCATCGGACTTGGACACGACTTCACCACGAGGTCCGACACCGAGGTCATTCTCCATGGATATGAGCAGTGGGGATCGGGAGTGCTGGACAAGCTGCGCGGGATGTTCGCCTTCGTGATATGGAACAGCGTGACCAACGAGCTCTTCGGGGCGCGCGACCAATTCGGCATCAAACCGTTCTACTATGCGACTATGGGCGATACGTTCATGTACGCCTCCGAAATCAAAAGCATGCTGCGGCATCCCGACTTCGTGAAGGATTTTAACGCCGATGCGCTCAAGCCGTATATGACGTTCCAGTATTCGGCCCTTGACGAGACCTTCTTCAAGGGCGTGTTCAAGCTCAGAGAGGGGCATTACTTCACGTACAAGAATCACAGGCTTACCATTCGCGAATACTGGGATCCTGCCTTTGGCGAGACCAAGCAAGGCCTCGACGGTCTGGTGGAGTCAATTGATGAAACCGTCAAGGATTCCGTCCGGCATCATATGATCGCTGATGTCGAAGTCGGCTCGTTCCTTTCGAGCGGCGTGGATTCCAGCTATGTCACGGCACTGGCAAGACCCGAGCACACGTATTCAATCGGCTTTGGCGAGGATACATACAATGAGTCCACGCAAGCCCGGGATCTGGCGAATCTGCTCGACGTCGACAACACCTCCGCGACCGTTCGTGAAGACGAAGCGTTCTCATTCTTCCCACAGATCCAATGGTACATGGACGAACCCGATTCCAACCCTTCATGCATCCCTCTGTTCTTCCTGGCGAAAATGGCGTCACGCGACCTGCGCGTCGTCCTGAGCGGAGAGGGGGCGGACGAGCTGTTCGCTGGATATCTTGGCTACGGCGCGCACACCAGATCAAGGCTCATCAAGGACATCACCCGCCTGCTCGCTCACGCACCGACCCGCACACGGCGCAGGATAGCGCGCTGGTGCAAGGGAAAGACGTTCCATGGCGCATGGCACCTCTACGCAAACCTCGCCCAGGCTGAAAGCAGCTTCATCGGTCAGGCCCGGGTGTTCAGCGAGGAGGAGTCGCAGAGACTGCTCAAGCCCCGATACCGGAATGCTCCCAGCGTCCGATCAATCGTTTCGCGGACCTATGACCGGATCAAGGGCAGGCATCTATCGGAAATCAAGAAGAAGCAGTACCTCGATTTCCATCAGTGGATGCCCGGAGACATTCTACTCAAGGCCGACAAGCTCACCATGGCCCACTCACTCGAGCTCCGTGTGCCACTGCTTGACATGGAACTCATGAAAATCGCGGAAAAGGTACCGACCAGGTACCTCATCAACGACGAGAACACGAAATACGCCTTCCGCCGCGCTGCGGCACGCCACATACCCAGACAATGGTATGACCGCGAGAAACTGGGCTTCCCCGTGCCCATCAAGAAATGGCTGCGCGAAGAACGCTGCTATCTTCAGGTGCGTTCCACGTTCAGACAGGAATTCGCATCCCGGTTTTTCGATCAGCGAGCATTGCTCGCCATGCTTGACGACAACTACGCATGCCGTGTCGATGACAGGCGGAAAATCTGGACCATATACACCTTCCTTGTATGGTATGACATCTATTTCATCCATGACGGACTCAAACCAGCACCACAGGAAATTAAAAAACCCGCTTGATCCCGCGACAGGAATCCACGACCGCAGCCGCACACGTGCCCGCACACCACAGCGGAGATGCCGGACGCATAAACCCGGCAACGACGTATGACAGCCCCGCCTCGGCACTCACCCGCTACAAGCCAACGTACCCTCACCAACACACCGGCGAAGAATAAAACCCACACTTTCGTCGCTATAAATCCCGTCTTAATGCTCACCATTCACAAAACATCCGTTTACTCCACACGCTTCATGACGGTCCGCGACCTTTGATTTCCATCCAATTTTGCTTTGCCGATGCACAGGGCACCCTTAAAGCGTTCTTCATCCAAAGTGACATCCAGTAAAACAGCACCCGTTAAATTCGCACCTGAAAAGTCAGAGCCTTGAAAATTAGTTAGTATTTTATACATTATGCTTTCGCCTGGGATCGACCGTTCTTGCAATGCGTATCTGTTACTCCACGCGGAGTGACTACCATTACCTATAGTTTGGATGATGAAGAAGCTGTGCCGTGGCCTCCGCTGATGGGATGGTGAGATTATGCGTGATTCATTGTGGAATCTACGTGATTATCGACTATGGTTCACTGCCGACACGTCAGACGTGATCGCCATGACGTTCCGCTCCTTCGCCATTCCACTCATTGCGATTGCCCTTACAAACTCGGAATCCGTTTCGGGGATTCTGGTAAGCGTCGAAGCGGTCCTGGTACTTGTCCTTTCTCCCATAGGAGGCGCATTTATCGATCGTCACAGCCGTCGGAAAATCATGATTCTGCTCGGGATGCTGGGGATGCTGTTTGCGGGAATTGCTTCGCTGCTCATGCTGGCGAACCGTTTTACCCTCATCATTCTCACCGTGCTGATGGTGTTCTTCGGACTGCTGCAGGGGTTGCTGGGAGGCTCGAATGATGCGATTCTCAAGTCGCTCATACCTACGGAATCTTTTGCCCGCGCGCAGGCAGTGCGCGAGGGAAGGGAGTCCTTCGTCGGCATGGCTGGCGATGCAGTGAGCGGTCTGTTGTATCGCGTTGCTGCATACATGCCGTTCATGGCTTCTGGAATTCTCTACGGCGTTGAAATGGTCACTGCGATATTCCTTCCCGACGATACGGCAAGGCTGACCGCCAGGGAAAGACGGCCGTCTTTCCTCCAGCATTTCATCGAAGGGTGGAGATGGGCCATCACCAAAAAGAAATTCATGCAGATCACCCTCGTGGGGTCCCTGGTCAACATAGCGCTGACTGCACTCACCGTAGGAGCTCCCATCATGCTGGCAGCCCGCAGAACGGACCCCGTGCTGATTGGCCTGCTGGGAACGGGCTCGGGCATTGCCGGGTTCCTGGGATCATTGATCGCGGCCAAGATCCTGCAGCGGATCGCGACCGGTCGTCTGCTGACATTCACCTTCTCCTTCATCGGGCTGTGCTTCGTCCCCATGATGTTCAGCGACGGATACGTGGTTATTCTGTGCTGCACGACAGCCGTCGGGCTGCTGCTGCCATCATTGAATTCCGGACTGGTGGGATTCGTGTTCGGCAAGGTGCCTGAAGACATGCAAGGCAGGGCCTCGTCGGTCTTCGAAACACTGCTGGGAGCCTTCAGCGCAGTCACACCAGCAGCTACGGGATTCATTCTCAAGATAAATCATGGGTTCATGCTGCTCTCAGCCTGCGCCTTCCTGCTGGTGCTGACAGCCACCTGCATCACCTGCTTCGCCTCCATCCGAAACATACCCACACCCAACCTTTGGAACTCCACCGATTTATAAGCAAAAGTCGTTGGCTGCGCGCTGAAAACTACCAGTTCAGACATGAATAGCAGAAGGTATGAAGATCCTGATGGCGAGATTGCACATGGCTTAAATACTTTGCTCAAAGGTGAGCTATCCATTGATGATGTAGCTGCTAAACTCAACTTTCGTGGCAGATGCAATAAACGGCAGCCATACTCCATCATCACTCAGCTGATGAAAACTGGTCATATTGAAGATGTTGAAGTTGGCACTTTTCTCTCCAAAGATGACCAGGATAGATACTCCAGAAGCATGAATTACTTTTCTTGGATTAACAAGAGATCCAATCCGAGCCACTGGCATAGGCAGGAAATGCTGCATGATTCTTCAGCGGCAATAATCGGCGCAGGAGGCGTAGGCAGCGGCATTGCATACCATATGGCGGCTTCAGGGGTCGGTAAAATAACGATTGTGGATTTTGACAAGGTAGAACTGTCAAATCTTAATCGCCAATATCTCTTCAATGAATCTGACATCGGCAAACTTAAATCCGAAGTAGTGGCTGGAAAAGTTTCACAGATCAACCACGATGTGGATGTTGAGTCAGTCAATCAAAAAATTGAAAAATATCTGGATATTATACCCTTAATCAAAGAATCCTCACTGTTTTACCATTGTGTGGATTCTCCAGATGCAATGCCATTCTGGGCCAACACTGCAGCTCTCAAAACCAGGGTGCCTTGGGTGGATTGCAGCTATACAGGTCCTGTTATACAGTGCTGCACGTTTGTTCCTGGAATGACGGGACGCTATCTTTGCTTGCGCGAATCTGAAAAAAGAAAATTGTCTTCTACTGGAAGAGGGGAAGCTTACTCGGACCATGTTCCTGACGATAACCCAGGATTTGGTCCCGTTGTGCAAATATCTTCCGCTTTGGCATCATACGAGGGACTTCGTTTCATATCCCATTTAAATCCGAACAGCGTAGGCAGAGCCATTCATCAGAATATGTATGATTATTCATTATCCTATGCGATCGAAGTGCCCAAAAATGCACCCATGATCCCGAATCTTAGCTGTATTTATATACAGTCTTTAAAAAAGTACTCGTAAATCTTAGCTGCAGCGTTGCCGCTGCTGCCCGTACTCACTGTCGCTCAGTGCCTGGTACACGTTCGGTGTCGCGGAATCATCATGACCACCAGGCTTGAAGCCGATAGCTGGCAGGAGCCGGCGATCCTGCTCGGGAGGCAACGGCTGTACGATCTTGTCGAACATGGCTTCCAGCCTGCTATAGTCCACGTTCTCGTGGGCGATGAACGAGGCAATGTCGTTCTCACGCTTGGATACCTGCGACCAGTCCAAACCCCAACCGGCGTCACGGGCTATCAGCGTCCAGAAGACGCGCTGCGTGCGACCATTGCCCTCACGGAAGGGATGCAGGGTGTTGAAGTTGTCGAAGTTGATGCTCAGTCGCTCGATGAACCGGCCGCGATCCAAGCCTTGCAGCATATGATCATCGCGCAGCGTCGCCTCAGCGTACTGCACGCCAGTGATAAACAGTTGCAGGGGCTGGAAGACACTGCCTCCACCCTTGCTCATGTCGATGGTGCGGATCCGTCCCGCCCACTCGTACACGTCCTGGAACAGGAAATGATGGATCCACCGCAACTGCCTGACCGTGCCCTCGGCAGCTAACGGCATGATACTGAGTTTGCTGTAACGGGCATTGACCAGATCATTCTCGGCGGCAGCCAACGCCTGCCCGCTATGAGCGTTGACTTTGTTTCGAAGTACATTCGCCCCGGGGATCAGATACGGGTCGATACCCGCATCATCATTCATGCGGTTTCCAGACCGTACCGGATGCGGGTTCGTCGGATCAGCCCATCCTCATCGATGAGGCCATCGATGTAGTCCTGCGCGTCGCGACGGTAGGCAGCAGTGACATGACCGCCTTCAAGCTCGGCGGAATGCATGCCATCCCGAATAACCAAGCTCCTACGTGTTCGCTCATCCATCGCATCCTCCTTACCTCACACACTCCATTATCCCACAAACAGCCACATTTCAACCTGCCACACACTGGGTGAGTAGTGAAGTGGGTCTGGTTTTGTTCCTGATTTCCCCTTGATAAGGAATGATGGGATTATGAGTACGAGATATGCCAAGGAGTTCAGGGACCGGGCCGTCAGGCTGCTGGCCGAGTCCCGGGAGAATTACGCGTCGGAGACGAAGGCGTTGCAGGGCGTGGCGAAGGATCTGGGTGTGGCGGCGGAATCATTGCGCCGCTGGCAGGCCAAGGCTGATACGGCAGGCACGGCGGGTCCCGAGGAGTCCGGCGAGCTCAGGCGGCTGCGTCGGGAGAATGCGCAGCTGCGTCGGGCGAACGAGATCCTGTCGAGCGCGTCGGCTTTGTTCGCCTCACGGCTCGACCCGACACGACGTTGATGGTCGAGTACATCGACACTCATCGCCACCGGTTCGGGGTCGGGCCGATCCGCACGGTCCCGCGGGCTGCGCTGGCTGGCGGGTTTCTCACCGCCAGAGCATACCGGCAGGTCAAAGCCCGTGCCGCCAGCAGGATGCGTGCTCGTCACGAGACGCCGGCCCGTGACATCATGGTGATCCACGCGCACCGGTTCATGGCGGTGTACGGGTATCGGAAAGTCCATCGTCAGCTGATCCGCCGGGGATGGCGTGGGATCGGGCGTGACCAGGTGCTGCACGTCATGCGCTCCCTCACGATCCAGGGGGTGCGTCGGGGACGGAACCCGATCACCACGCGACCCGCCAGAAGCACCGGGGACAGGCCGGACCTGGTGAACAGGCAGTTCACCACCGAGGCTCCTGGACGCTTGCACGTGGCCGACATCACCATCGTCACGACTCGCGTCCGGCTCGTTCGCGTATGTGGCGTTCGTCACCGACGCGTACGCCAGAAGGATCGTGGGCTGGGCCGTCGCCGCGAGCCAGCACACCAGGACGCTGCCACTGCTCGCGTTGGACCGGTCCATCAGCTGGACAGCCCGGCACGGGCGGACCACGGGCCTGATCCACCACAGTGATCATGGCACCCAATACATCAGTGCCCTGTACGGCACGCACCTGACACAAGCAGGCATCCTCGCATCCACCGGCAGCGTGGGCGACTCCTACGACAACGCGCTGGCCGAAACCGTCAACGGCGCGTACAAGGGCGAACTGATCCGCCGATCCAAGCCATTCGAATCCGTGCACGCGTTGGAACAGGCCACGTTCCCATGGGTCTCCTGGTGGAACAGCCAACGTCTCCATGAAAGCCTCGGCTACCGGACACCATGCGAAGTCGAAACCCTGTATCATCAACGCCAGGCGATATCAATCGCCCCAAAAACCAACAAAACAGCGTGAACAAAAACCAGTCCACTTCACCCCAGACCCCATTGTGTGAGCCAATCCTCACAAACAGAGGATCTGCTTCAGAGGTCTGCCTCACCCACGGCACCCACGGCCAGCCCGCGAGAACCCGCCAATCCAAAGGGCATATCCCCAGCTGCAACGCCTCGCAGCAGTTCGGTCGCCGAGTCCACGCTCGTCGTCGCGGTGAACAGCGTCCGCCCGTCGCGCACGGACCGCAGCACGTCGCAGCGCTCGTACACGGCGTTGAACACACTGTCCGCATCCAGCACCACGAAGTTCGCGGGCTTGCCGACTTCCACACCGTACGAATCGAGCATGCTGAGCGTGGTCGCGCCGTTGACGGTGAGGAACTTCATCGCGTCATCGATTTCGGGGAAGCTCATCATCTGGGCCACGTGCAGCACATAGTCGAGAATGATCATCATGTTGCCGTTGCCGAGCGGATACCACGGGTCTTGCATAGAATCCTGACCGAGCGACACGTTGACGCCGGCGTCAGTGAGTTCCTTGACGCGCGTGATGCCGCGACGCTTGGGGAAGGTGTCCTGTCGGCCCTGCAGGTAGAGGTTTTCGGTTGGGGCGCACGCGAAGTTGATGTGCGCAGCCTTAAGCAGCTTGGTCAGGTGGAAGAAGTATGCGTTGTCAGCCGATCCCAGGGAGCACGTGTGGCTCGCGGTGGTGCGGGGGCCGATGCCCGCGCGGTAGGCGAGCGCGCTGAGCAGTTCCACGTAGCGTGAGTTCGGGTCGTCGGTTTCGTCGCAGTGCACGTCGATGAGCTTGTCATACTTGGAGGCCAGCTCGACCACCGTGAGCATGGAGCGCTCGCCGAATTCGCGGCACTGTTCGAAATGCGGGATGCCGCCCACGCAGTCGGCGCCCATGCGCAGGCCTTCTTCCACAAGGTCCGCGCCGCTTTCGCCGTTCGGCCCCGCGTAGGAGTACATGCCTTCCTGCGGGAAGGAGACGATCTGGATGGTCACCGTGTCTTTGAGCTCTTCCTTGAGTTCAAGGAGCGCTTTGAGCGAGGTGAGGTTCGGGTCGGTGACGTCCGCGTGGGAGCGGATGTACTGGACGCCGTGACGCAGCTCCATGCCAATGGCCTTGCGGGCGCGTGCCTTGATCTCGTCGACGGTGAGGTCGGATTTCGTGTCGCTCCAGCGTTGGATGCCTTCGAGCAGGGTGCCGCTTTCGTTGACGGCGCCGGGCTTGCGTGCGGTGAACACGTAGTCGAGGTGCAGGTGAGTGTCGCAGAACGGCGGGGTGACGAGCTTGCCGCCGAGATCCACGGTTTTCACGCCGGTCATGTCGTAGCCTTGCGTGGGAAGGCTTGCGGCGAGGCCTTCGCCGATGGCGGCGAAATGGCCGTCTTCGACGAGGATGTCCTGGAGCGGGGCGGTCTGGGCGGCGGTGCTGCCGGGCTGTCCGGTGACGATGTGGGCGTTGGTGAACAGGGTTCTGGTGGTCATGGTGTGCTCCTTCCTGCTGCCGTGCCGTCGTCTGCCGGTTTGCGCCGGCCGGTACGACGAATCGGGTTCGTAATGTATGTCGCCTATTGTGGGCGCGATGATGCGCGTTGCCGTAACGTGGAGGTGACGTCGCGAAGCCGGGAAATGGACAGTTTGTATGACGCTGACGGTGCATGACGTGATGACGGACCCGATGTTCGCTCGTACCGATCCGACAATCGAGGCGGGAGAAGCAGGCATGGACCGCACGGTCCGTTGGGCGTACACGAATGAGCGGTACGATATCGCTTCGTTCGTGTCCGGCGGCGAACTGGTGATCATCGAGGGCAGTGCGCTGCTCGGCCATATGGGCGACGATGAGATCATCCGATATGTGGACACGTTGGTGGACGCCGGCGTAGCAGGTCTTGCCATCGAACTCGTGGAGGGCGTGCGCACCGTGCCAAAGGCGATGATTGCTCGCGCGGACGAGCGTGGCCTGCCCGTCATCGGTATGCATCGGCGCATGCCGTTCGTCGACTTGTGCCAGTCCATCAACACCTCAATCGTCAAGGATCAGCTGCTGGTGCAGGTGCGCACCGACACACTCGCCACGACGATGCGCACCCGGCTCGCCACGGCCCGTTCCGCGCAGGATGTCGCGAAAATCCTCAACGAGATTTTCGGCGAATCCGTGGCGATTTTTGATTCCGACGGTCTGGTGATCGCGCATTGCGGACCGTCGATTCGCCCGGCGGACGCCGATTATCCCGCGGAACGGACGCTGGTGCTGGACGTGCGCAAGAACGGCGGCCCGCTCGCAAGCATCGAAATCACCCAGCGCAATCGTCTCGCAGACGGAAGGATCGCAGACCGGGTCGATGAAGTGATCAAGCAGGTACTGCTCGCATTCGTGCAGACGCAGCCTCGCAACGCGATGCTTGCCCACGTGCTGCGGGGACCGACGAACGGCTATCGGGCGGGAGAACAGGAGATCAACGATGCAGCCACCATGTTGCAGGCGATTGGCCTGAGCGACGTGAAACACCTGATTCCGTTTGCTATCGGCATGGATTCGGTTTCGTCGTCAATCGACGCCGTCTCCCGGTGCCTGTCCGGCGACGAAGAGGAGGATGCTTCAGACGAGGACACCATCGCGGATGTGCTGGAGGGGAACATGCTGTTCGGGCTGTATGCGGCGGCTGACGGCGGCGATGACAAGGGGCCTGGTTCGGGCGCGGAATTCGGCTCGGGCTTGGATACGGGCACGAATCCGGGCTCGGCCTCAGATGCAAATCCGGGCCCTGCCCAAGGCGGCGGTACTGGCAAGGCCGGCAATCGCGGCGACGCGGTGATGCGACTCAAACGGCGGCTCGCAGATGTGGCCGCGCTGCCTGGAACATGGTGCATATATGGCAGGCCGGTGCCGAGCGTCGGCATGCTGCTTGATGAATGCGGTCTGCTTCAGTTCGCCGCGCACGATGCCGCAGGCCTGCCCGGCACCGGTACGGTAACGAATCTGCTGGCCGCCGCGCCGCAACGACTGCTCGGCATCGGACACACGAGGGACGCCGCCGGCGCGTTGCAGTCACTGATGCTGGGGGACGCGCTGCCGAATCAGGAATCGCTGATGCGCACTTTGGGAGCCTGTTTTGACGCAGGCGGCAATATTTCCAAGGCGTGCGAACTGCTGGGGATTCATCGTCAGACGCTGTACAACCGGCTGGCAAAAATCACCGAATTGACCGGCATCAGCAAAGAGGACAGCATGGCTTGGCCGC
This sequence comes from Bifidobacterium sp. WK041_4_12, assembly GCF_041080795.1. Classification (NCBI taxonomy): domain Bacteria; kingdom Bacillati; phylum Actinomycetota; class Actinomycetes; order Bifidobacteriales; family Bifidobacteriaceae; genus Bifidobacterium; species Bifidobacterium aquikefiricola. Next base: position 101,490 of record NZ_CP129674.1, read on the forward strand.
TGCTGCTGTGCGCCGCGAAACTCAAAGTCGCGGAACTCCAAGCCACGGAATTTCAAGCCGCGGAGCCGGCGGACGGCGGGCAATAACCGGCGCGCTCCGCGTAATGGAGAGCCGAGACAACGGGCATAAGCACGGCAACGCGCGATCGCTGCACCAGCCAATCGCCCGGAAGCCCGCGATAGCCGCGGACCTAGCAATAGTCACTGGCCTAACAACCGACGCACACGCATCAGTCAAGGCGCCCAGCAAATCACCGGTCCGAATCAATCAGCACGCTTCACCCACGCTCAACAACTAGACAATTTGTCCATTTGTCGCTCCGACACCGTAATCACCGGTTCACCATCGCGCAAATCACTCCGGCGATAGTACGAGGCAACGCAAACATCGCAAGTGCATAGCCAATCAAGTACAGCACCGCAATCGAGAAAGGTCCCGTCATGAACGCTGCCACGGAATACCAGGTGATGAAACGCCCACAGGACGATGAGCAACGGACCATGGTCCGCAAAGTCGCCGTTTCCTCCTTCATGGGCAACTTTATTGAATGGTTTGATTACGCCTCCTACTCCTACTTCGCCACTGTCATCGCGACCGTGTTCTTCCCCTCCTCAGATCGCTCTGTCGCGCTGATGCAGACGTTCGGCGTGTTCGCCCTCTCATTCATCCTCCGGCCGATCGGGGCATTGTTCTGGGGCGCCTTTGGGGATAAGCGCAGCCGTAAAAGCGCCCTGTCTCTGTCCATCATCCTGATGAGCGGCGCATCCTTCCTCATCGGATGCTTGCCATCCTATGAGGCCATCGGCCTTGCGGCGCCAGGCTTGCTGATGTTGCTGCGCATGGTCCAGGGATTCTCTGCCTCCGGTGAATACGCCGGAGCCGCAACATTCCTCGGCGAGTACGCACCGTCTTCCAAGCGCGGCATCTACTGCTCGCTTATTCCCGCCTCCACCGCAATCGGTCTGCTTGCCGGTTCGACGCTCGCGACTGTGATGACATCAAATCTCAACACTGTCGCCTTGTCCGGCTGGGGCTGGCGCATCCCGTTCCTGCTCGCCGGTCCGCTCGGGCTCATCGTGCACTATATCCGCACCCAGCTTGCTGACTCCCCGGTGCACGAAGAAATGACCAAGGCGCTGGAAAACAAGGAGAAGACCGCAGCCGATGGTGCGTCACCGCTCAAGGTGCTGTTCCGAGACCATCTGCGTGAATTAGTCATCAGTTTTGGTGCAAGCGTGCTCAATGCCGTGGGCTTCTATACCGTACTGACCTACCTGCCCACGTATCTTTCCGAAACCGTGGGCATGGACGCCACCCAATCCTTCACCATCACCACCATCTGCCTCGTCCTGTATGTGCTGCTCGTGTTCGGCATGGGGCATATCTCTGATCGATTCGGCCGCAAGAAGGTCCTTATTGGCGCATGCGTCGCGTTCATCGTACTCACTGTTCCGGCTTTCGCAATCCTGAATACCGGATTGTTCTGGCCGATACTGCTGGTCGAACTCGCCTTGTGCGCCACCCTCAGCGCGAACGACGGTACCCTGTCCAGCTATCTGACCGAGACGTTCCCAACCAACGTGCGTTTCACCGGGTTTGCATTCAGCTTCAACGTCGCCAACGCACTCTTCGGCGGTACGGCACCGTTCATCGCCACTTGGCTGATCTACACGACCAAATCGACGATGTCTCCGGCATGGTACATGGTCGGCATCGCATGCATCGCACTGGTGGCAATGATCCTGTCGCACGAGAGTACAGACAAGGACCTCGCCTCTATCTGACGGCGGCCTACCTGGCACGCAACGGCCCCACACGCAACAGACAACACAGAAAGGATCACCATGAGCTATCGCATCGCGGAAATGACCTGGCCGCAATTCGCGGCACGCAAGAACAAGCCGGTAATCGTCCCCATCGGCTCAACAGAGCAGCACAGCCAGCACCTACCTCTCAGCACGGACGCCATCATCGCCGACCGTATCTCCCTCGACCTTGCCAAGGCGCTTGACGGCATGGTCATGCCGACGCTCTCCTACGGATACAAGTCAAAGCCCCTGTCCGGCGGCGGCCCGCTGTTCCCAGGCACCATCGATATGAACGGCACGACGGTCATCAATCAGATGCACGATATCCTGCATGAACTCATCGATGACGGTTTCACCAAAATCGTCGTTATGAACGCCCACTTCGAGAACGAGGCGTTCATCGTGGAAGCCATCGATCTGGTAACCCGCGAGACCGGTGGGAAAGCGACCATCGTCGAATCGAATTGGTGGGACCCGCTGCCGGAAGAGGTGAACCGCCAAGTGTTCGATGGCATCGAATTCCCTGGTTGGGCCCTTGAGCACGCCGCCGTGACGGAAACCTCGCTTCTATTGCATTACGCTCCGGAGCTGGTGCATATGGACCGTGTCGTGTTCACCGGCAACGCCGAAGCGAAACCGTATGTGCGCTATCCAGTTCGTCAAGGCGACGTTCCCGATTATGGTGGGCTGGCCGATCCACGCGGAGCAACAGCCGAACGCGGCAAGCTCATTGCGGATGCCTGCGTCGCCGAGATGACGCGCATCTGCGAGCGCGAATTTGGGGAGTGACCTTTACTCGCAAGTTCTTTCTTTCCCCTCTATGACCACCACTATGGCCGGCCCGCGCTGGGTGATTACTCGGCGCGGGCCGGCCGTTGTGTGAGCTGGGACTCGCATTGCCACCTGCAGGCAGAGCAATACGGCGGATTTCAGCCGACCGGGACCCCATTGTGTGAACGAATCCTCACACGACGACGCCCGCTACGATCCACACACCAGCCCGGAACGATAACACAGGTGACTATGTGAGCCAATCCTCACACAGTGACACCCGCAACCTGCCAGACACCAGCTCGAGACCATGGAACCGGTCATTGTGTGAGCCAGAACTCACACAATCACCCTCTGACGCAGCAACACAGCAGATCACGGCCAGCCAGACAGTCATTGTGTGAGCCAATCCTCACACAAACACCCCTCACGACGGGAAATCAACGGCTTTCAGTCGACTTGACTGCCACCATGCGAGCCAATCCTCACACAATGACGCCCAACACCACTCGCTGGAAGGAATCAGAGCACGCCAACCGGCATCGTGTGAGCCAATCCTCACAAAGTCACGGCTCGAGCCTCTCAAAAGTGGCTGGCACAACAGCGACGACCCTAGCCACCCAGCATCTGCCCAATCACGTATGTCTGGCCATACGCGGGACGGCGGACCTGCCAATCGAGCTGGAGTATCAGCTGACATCTGGCGTCTTGCGCTTCCCGTGATATACGTAACCAGCCAATTGCCGGACATCCCCGCAGCATCGACCCACATCCATCAACTTACGTATGCCCGCACATACGCACGATGACAGGCCCGCCGTCCGGGCTGAGGCATCTCCTGGCATCTGTCACCTCGCGTATGTCCACGCAAACTCACAACGACAACCGAGGGTTAAATGACAAAATGTGTGTTTTATTTTGCCACTTATCCCTACTGCCGTAAGGCGTGTCGCGGGGTGATTTTGGGTCCGGGGCATTATCGAGGTCCCCGCTTGACTTTTCCGGAAAACGTGCTCCTGCTGTGCTTGACGGATGGGCAGAAGAAAATCATCCAAAGCGAGACTGTGCACGATATGCGGCGAGCCGATGCGCAAGAACGGGACGACATCGTCGGGCAGGCAGCGGTGGCGGTGCATGCGCTGCCGCGCGAGCAGCGCGGGCTACGGCGGCAACGCGCGGGGAAGCGCCGAGTTCCGCGCGTTCCTAGTCTGGGTGACCGGCCGGATGACGCTTGCGCAGGCCGCCGCGATGCTCGGGGTGTCGCCGCGCACGTTCATCCGTCGCATCCAATGGTGCGACACCGGAAGCCGCGCGGCATACACCCGGCTGTTCTCCAGGCTGCCCGCCCCGCGCGCGCTCGTCACCGACGGGGGCGCCGGATGCGCCGCGGCCGCCGCCGACACGTGGAAAGACACAAGAATCCAACGGTGCCTCGTGCACGTGCTGGGCAACACGCGCACGGACCTCACCTGCAGGCCACGCACCGACGCGGGCAAAGACCTGCTCAGGCTCGCCGGGAAACTCGTGAAGGTCCGCGACGCCGACGCCGCCGCGGCCTGGCTCAACCTGCTCAACGACTGGCACACCCGCTACGCCGACATCATCGGCCAACGCACCACTGCACGCGACGACCCCGGCAACCCCAAAGCCCGCGCCGGACGCACATGGTGGTGGACCCACGCCCGGTTGAGACGCGCCTATTACCGGTTCATCCGCCTGCAACGTGACGGTACGCTGTTCGCGTTCTGCGAGCCCGCCTCCGCAGGCAGCGTCCCGTCCACCACCAACCGTCCCGAGGGCGGTGTCAACGCCGACATCAAGCGCGTCCTCGACGCCCACCGCGGCCTGACGGAGGAACACATGAAACGCGTATGCGAATGGGTATTGTACATGAAGACGCACAACCCCGACCCCGGGTCGTTCATCACCGCCGCACACGACGAAACCACCGAGCCGCCCACCACGAGCACCGGCCTGCCCGCCGGCAGCATACAAGATGCCGCACCCGGCGTTGACGCCTACGAATCAGGATTCGACATCAGGAAAGGCTGGGCAGGCAAGACCCGATGACGCCAGATAACGTCCGGTTTTTTGCGCAAATTGGTGGGTGCTTTTTGAGGTGGTGGAGCATGGCTTGTCACCTGTGTACGATTTCAGTCGCCAGACCATTAACCGCTCTAGAAAAGCAGGCGACAGAACCATGCCCGATACAATCATACAAGTCAACCAAGCCATGTTCGAGACCCAATTGGATCGCATGGTCACCCAGAAGGTCACCGAGATCCGTGGGCCGGATGCTGGACGCCGAGGCCGACGAGATCGCCGGCGCGGCCCGCTACGAGCGCTCCGATGGCAGGAAGGCGTATCGGGCTGGTCATTACGAGCGTGATCTGACCGTCAAGGCCGGGAAAATGGCAGTGAGGGTGCCGAAGTTGAAGGGCGCCCTGTTCGAGTCGGCGGTGATCGAACGGTATCGTCGCCGGGAGGAGAGCGTGGAGGAGGCGCTGATCGACATGTACCTGGCCGGTGTCTCCACGAGGCGGGTGGACGACATCAGCCAGGCCCTGTGGGGCGAGCGGATGCCGTCGCAGACCCTGTCAGACCAGCTCAAGAAGGTGTATGCGGGTATCGACCAGTGGCGTGAACGCCCGCTATCCCAGCCCTACCCGTATGTGTTCATGGATGGCGTGTGGCACAAGCGTTCGTGGGGTGGCGCCGTGGAGAACGTGAGCATACTGGTCGCGATCGGCATCGGGTCGGACGGGCACCGGGAGGTGATCGGCGTGGCGGAAGGCATGAAGGAGGATTCGACGAGCTGGAACAGCTTCGTCTCCTCGCTCATCTCGCGTGGGCTTACCGGCGTGCGCCTGGTGACCGGCGACCGGTGCGCCGGACTGGTGAACACCGTCAGTGGACTCCTGCCACAGGCCCGCTACCAGCGGTGCATGGTGCACTTCATGCGCAACGTGCTCGCCAAGGTTTCCCCTCGTCACACCCGGTGGGCCGCCGACGCGCTGAAAGCGATCTTCGCGTCGGAAACCCGCCAGGCCGCCCTGGAGAAGGCCGAGAGCATCGCCACGCAGATGGACGCAAGGAAACTCAAAGAGGCCGCCAAGTGCCTGCGGGAGGGCATCGGCGAGACCACGACCTACCTGCTGGACGACTACCCGGTCGAGCATCGTCGGCGTATCCGCACCAACAACATGATCGAACGACTCAACCGCGAAATACGCCGCAGAACTCGCGTCGTGGGAGCGTTCCCCGACGGCAGGAGCGCACTCATGCTCATCACTGCGAGAATCCGCTACGTCACCGGCAACCAGTGGTCGACCCGCCGCTACCTGGACATGTCCCGACTCCACGACACCATACAAGAAGCGAACTGACAACGCACACAGGAAACAAAAACCAAAGTGCGCAAGAACCCGGGCACTACCCGCGTCATAGGCGAATATTGAGGTTCTTGCTCCGTATGTAGGCGGTAATGAGAGCACTCAAAGTATCCATTCCATTAAAGCAGTGTGTCCAGTAATGGTGGTAGGAAGTTCCACCTATGAGGTGGACTATTATTTCTCCGATCTGGATGGCTATGTTTTTCATTGTGTAACAGCAATCACTGCCTTTTTTCGATTATAGAGTAGATACTCAGCACTGTAATCAATACTAACGGTACTTTCGATCAGAACTGAGCGCCGATAGTGGTATTTTTTCTTGTCGTACGTTGGGAATCTCATGTGCTGCTCCGTCGTTGTGCTGCGCGCAGTCCGTTGAGGATGACGATGACCTCGGCGCCTTCGTGAACAAGTACCACAGCGGCCAGGCCAAGAACTCCGGTAATGGCCAGCGGGAGCAGAATCGCAATGATGAGTATTGACAAAACCACGTTCTCGTTCATGATCGTGCGCCCGCGGTGTGCGTGCGCAAGAGCTTGAGGGATGAGACGCAGGTCGTTCCCAGTAAATGCGACGTCCGCTGATTCAATCGCAGCATCGGCACCTTTGACTCCCATCGCGATTCCTACGTCTGCGGCCGCTAGGGCGGGTGCGTCGTTAATGCCGTCGCCGATCATCGCCGTGGGCTGCGTTCTGCATAGTTCTGCGACAGCGGCGGCCTTATCTTCTGGGCGCAGTTCGGACCGGACGTCGGTAATACCGGCCTGTGCAGCCAAGGCTCGCGCTGTGCGTGGATTGTCGCCAGTCAACATGGTTACGCCGATTCCGCGTTCGTTCAGCGTGCGTATTACCTCGGGCACTTCGGGACGCAGTTCGTCGCGCACTCCTACTGCCCCAACGGGTCTGCCGTCGCTATGCACGATGACGACGGTCATTCCCTCCATCTCCATCGCTCGCACCTCATCAGCCAGGGGGCCAGCATCGAGCCATCGAGGACTCCCGACGCTGACACAGACACCATCGATTACCCCAGAAATACCGCGACCCGCCGTTTCCGTGACATCATCGGCCTGTGGAGCGTCACTCACTGCGCTTGCGATTGCAGTGGCAAGCGGATGCGTACTGTGACCTTCCAAACTTGCCGCCCACTTCAGAACCTCGTTTTCACTCACACCATCGTCCGTCACTACGCGGGTCACGGTGGGGTTATTCCCTGTCAGAGTGCCAGTCTTATCGACTGCGAGATGTCGGATGCCACCAAAACGTTCAAACGCCGCACCGGATTTGACGACCACCCCGAACGCGGAAGCCGCACCAATAGCAGAGACGACGGTGACCGGGACAGCTATTGCCAAAGAACACGGGGATGCTGCGACGAGCACAACCAGTGCGCGCGTAATCCATAGCTCAACGTTCCCACTGAGCAGTGACCCGAGTAGGCCGACCAGTACTGCGAGAATCATTACTCCGGGCACAAGCGGACGTGCGATCCGATCAGCTAGTCGGGCACGCTCACCTTTCTCGCTCTGGGCCTTCTCGACAAGCTCCACAATTGTGGTAAGCGAGTTATCGGTGCCAGCGGCCGTGGCCTCAACGTCGAGCGTGCCCGTGGTGTTAATGGACCCTGCCGAGACATCCATGCCAGGTTCAACTTCGACTGGGATTGACTCGCCGGTGATCGCGGATGTGTCCAGGCTGCTCCGCCCGGCACGCACGATGCCATCAGTGGCAATCCGCTCGCCCGCCCGAACCACCAGCACGTCACCAACGCGCAGATCCTTTGCCTCGACCTCAACCGTTGCATCGCCACGTTTAACCAGTGCGGTCTTTGGCACGAGTTTCAACAATGCCCGCAGTCCAGCGCGAGCACGATCCATTGCCTTGTCCTCAAGCGCTTCCGAAATTGAGTAGAGGAACGCCAGCGCTGCTGCTTCCTCAACGTATCCAAGAATCACAGCACCAGTCGCGCTGATCGTCATCAGCAGACCGATACCAAGCTTGCCTTTCGTAAACAACCCTCGCAGCGCACCCGGAACAAAAGTGTACGCGCCCAAAAGCAGGCCGATCCAGAACATCACTAGACCTGCGGTCTTTGCGCCGGTCAAATCACACACTAGGCCAGCAGCGAATGCAATACCCGATGCAATCGGAATCAGAACGCTCGGACTGCGATACCACGGCCGATCGTCATCATCATCGTCATCGAAGTCAGGATGCTCAACCTGCGAATTTGTTACCGTACTCACGCTCGCACCTCCCGTGCCTCGCAGCCCCTAACATTGCAGTCGGAGTCCATGCATGGCACGCTCTCATCAACTGCAAGTGTCACATCAATAAGGGCAGTCAGCGCATGGGCTAGATGGGGGTCGGCGATTTCGTAACGGGTCTTCCTGCCCTCGGGTTCAGCCACCACGATGCCGCACCCGCGCAAACACGTCAAATGGTTTGACACGTTCGAACGAGACAGCCCCAGTTCTCGAGAGAGAACGGCAGGGTAACTGGGCCCATCTAACAGCGCCATCAGAATCCGTGAACGGGTCGGGTCTGCCATGGCCCGACCTAGCCGGTTCATTACATCAAGTCGATTCGTAATAGTCAGCATGCGATGACTATACATTAGATGATGTACTGTTGTCAAGTCCGGACATCAGGTAGTAGGCAGCTACGGAAATCAGGCACTAACGAAGTCCATAAATCGGGTAGCGCACGTCAAAGAATTGACACAAATTTTGCAACGCGGATGAAGTGCAATCAATAATTGCATCACATTCTGTAGGCAAGAAATCTCGTCATGAACTCCACAGTGAAAACTCTGACCCCGCCTAGTTATATGGCCGTGTAGCGGATCGGCGACAGCCGGTGGAGTGGTCACGTTGAGCGGAAACACTTGCCCTACTCAGGCAAACGTTCTTACGATGCAAGTGCACGGAGTCCTGCGAGACAACGCATTCTCTATGAGTTTACCGACAAGAATCTTGGTTCAGATGGAATTTTGATGTGAGAGCAAATCGTCTCAGCACATAGGAATTGTTTTCTGAGGATTATTGCCAGTGTTGTGCGGTTGTCTGAATGGCGTCCCATGGTGCGGCGAGGGGTGGTGTGTAGGAGAGATCGAGGTCGGATAACTGCTGGATGGTGAGTCCTGCGAATATGGCGGTTGCGATCACGTCGGCACGTTTGGAGACTTCACTGCCGTAGGTTCCTACGAGTTGGCCTCCGAGTAATTGGCCGGTGGTGGGGTCTGCGGTGAGTCGGATGGTGATTGGGTGTGAGCCTGGGTAGTAGGCTTTGTGGTCGTCGACCGTGGCTGTCACCGAGCGTGCGGGAAGTCTGGCACTTTGGGCTTCGGTCTCGCGCAGACCGGTCCGGGCGGCAACGAGGCTGAAGACTTTGACGGCCTGTGTGCCAAGAACGCCTGCGAAGGTGGCGTTGCCGCCGACAGCGTTCTCGCCGGCGATGCGGCCTTGCTTGTGTGCGGTGGTGCCCAGGGGAAGCCAGGTGTCGCCAAGCAGGCGGTGCTTGGTGGTGACACCGTCGCCGGCCGCATAGATGTCGGGCAGGCTGGTGCGCATCTGGTCGTCGACTGTGATCGCTGCGCCTGGCCCTGTCGTGGCTCCGGCCATCGTGAGCAGGCTCGTGTTGGGGCGTATTCCGGTGACGGCGATGACGAGATCGGTGCTGATTTTCTGGGTGCCGGTGGGGTCGTCACTGATGACGACCGGGCCGCGTTCGCCGCGTTGGATGCTGCGTACACTGGTATTGAGGTGTACGTGGACACCGTGGTGGACGAGCTCGCTGTGGACGAGGGATGCGAGGTCAGTGTCGAGGGTGGAGAGGACTTCGGGGCCGTGTTGCAGCATGGTTACGTCCAGGCCACGCCGGGTGAGGGTTTCTGCCATTTCGAGGCCGATGTAGCCGGCGCCGATGATGACGGCGCGGCGGGGATGCCGGGTGACGAGGGTGCGCTGGACTGCGTGCATCTGGTCGATGGTGTGAAGCTGATGCACGCAGTCTGCAGGGCCGAGAGCATCGGGACCGGTCAAGCCCGTGATGCCGGTGGCGGTGGGTCTTGCTCCGGTAGCTACGACGAGCCGGTCGTAGCTGATCGTTTCCTGATTTCCGTCGGGCTTGGTCACCGTGACCGTGTGCGCTTCGGCGTTGATGCTGGTGGCAAGGGTGCCCAGTCGCAGGGAGAGTCCGGCTGCTTCGAGGTCGGTCTGGGTGCGGTGGGCGAGGTCGTGCCAGTCGGGCACGTCGCCGGAGAGGTGGTAGGGGATGCCGCAGATGGAGTAGTTCGGATACTGGTCTGCGACCACGAGGGTGACGTCGGTCTGAGGTTCGAGTTGTCGGGCGCGCAGGCCGGCCATGATGCCGGCGTCCGAGCCGCCGATGATGAGTAGTCGCATGGCGTGGTGTCCTTTGATGTCTTGGCTAGCGGGCGGAGGCGGAGCGCGCCAAGGGGGCGCTCTGGCTGAGACTGTGCAGACTGTCCTGCCCGATAGGGGGTGTGGGCAGCAGGGGAACGACGGCCATGCGTTCGGTGAGGTGCTGAACGTGTTTGATCTGGGGGATTTCCCCGTCTGCGACGGTGTGAAGGAATTCGGAGGTGGGGTGAGCGGCGGCAACGGAGCGGTTGACGACCCATGCCCAGGGGGTGATGGATGCTCGTTGGAGGTCACATTGCAGTTGCTCGGCTTCGAGGACTGGTGTCGTCTCGGGCAGGGTGACGATGATCATCTTCGTGTAGTCGGGGTCCTGGAGCCGTGTCAACGGGGTGGCGACGAGATTGTCCCCCATCTGATGGAGCATCTCGCGATGGTAGGAGCCGGTGGCGTCGAGCAGCAGGAGCGTGTGTCCGCTGGGTGCGGTGTCGATGACGACGATGTGATCATGTGCTTCGCGGATGGCTTCGGAGAACTTGCGGAAGACGGCGACCTCCTGGGTGCAGGGGGATTGCAGGTCTTCCATCAGTTGGGCGCGGCCCGTCGCGTCAAGGCGGGTTCCTTTGGTGGCCATGACTTCGTTTTGATACTCGCGCAGAGCCTGATCGGGATCGATCTTCGCGATGGTGAGGTTCGCGACGGTGCCATTGAGCGTGTCAGTGAGGTTTCCCGCGGGATCGGTCGTGGTGAGCAGAACTTCGCGGCCGCGTTCGGCAAGGGCCACGGCGATCGCCGTGGCGACGGTCGTTTTGCCGACTCCGCCCTTCCCAAGCGTCATGAACAGTCCGTGAGTCTGCTCCGCTAACTGGTCCACGAGGTCTGCCAGCGGCGGATACTTCCCGGCAACTTCACGGACATGGTTGGCGGCCTGTTCCGATTGTGTGGGAGTAGCAGTGAAGAACTCGCGAAGACTGTTGATGCCAACTACGTTACGTGAGTGCAACGTTGTCGTGTCGTATGGCAGTCGAGCGAGTCCACTGGGGAGAGAAGCAAGCTCCTTATGTTCCTGATCTCGGATCGCCGCCGCCAGAGAATCACCGTCGAGATCAGGCATGAGTGCGTTGATCAGTAGGTGCTGATTACCCATACCGAGAGCTGCAAGTTCTCGGCTGGTGCGCTCGGCTTCCTGAATCGCTGAGCGTTGGGCGCGGGCGACGAGCACGAGCACGGTGCGGGCTGGATCTGAGAGCGCGTTGACTGCGGCCTGATAGACGCTACGGCGGGATTCAAGGCCGGCCATGGGACCTAAACAGGAAGCGTCACCCTTGCCCTCGTCAATGAACTGGCTCCAGTCGCCGGGCAACTCCAACAGACGGATGGTATGCCCCGTGGGTGCGGTATCGAGCAGCACATGGTCGTAATCACTAGTGAGGTCGGGATCGGCGATGAGGTCGGCGAACTCGTTGAAGGAAGCAATCTCGGTCGTACATGCCCCTGACAGTTGCTCGGTCATTGCTTGGATTTCCGTCTTCGGCAGGAGGCCGCGTACCGGTTTTATTATTGATTCGCGGTTTGTGGCGGCGGCCGCTTCGGGGTCAATCTCCAGAGCGTCGATACCGGGAGCGGTGTTCAAGGTCGTAATCTGGTTGCCAATGTGCTGGTCAAAGACCTGCCCGATGTTCGAAGCCGGGTCCGTGCTCACGAGCAGCACTGACTTGCCTTGGTCGGCCAGAGCCAACGCCGTCGCACAGGTGGCCGACGTCTTACCGACGCCACCTTTGCCGGTAAAGAACGCGAACTTGGGAAGGTGGTCAAGAAAGGTGGGTTGGTTCATGGTTTCTGGTCTCCTATTCTGCGGCGTGGTTCAGCAGCATCCGCTTGCCCCGCAGCAGCATCCGGACTGTTCGGCTGTGTTCTCGGAGACAGGGGTTGTCGAGGGCGCGTCGATACCTGCCATGCGGAATAGTTGGTCGCGTGTCGGGTATGTGCCGGTAAGGACCGTCTGCCCGTCGACCTGGACGATGGGCAGCGCCTGTGAGCCGATACTGTCGAGTGCGTTGCGGACCTGAGAGTTTGCGACGAAGTTTTCCGGCTCGCTGGCAAGGTTGTGGCGCGTTATCGAGATCCCATTGCCCGTGATGGCCGCGCAGTCGGCGGTGAACGCGATCAGTGTGGCATCCGGGTCACTGCCACAAACCCCGGAACTGCAGCACATTGCCGGTTCATAAACGTCAATGCGAGGGAGTTGAGTCGCTTGGTGTGATGTTGTATTTTGCATGATGAGATGCTCCTTACTTTCTTGTTTGTTAATGGCTTGACTATTTGTTGTGTTTACTGAATCCTGACCGGTTCTAAGTCGTCGCCGGTCCGGTCGTGGAGTGGGAACAGGTGAGGCCGTAGCCACAAGGCGACATAGACGAGGCCGAGCAGTACCGGCACTTCGACCAGTGGGCCGACGGTGCCGGCTAGGGCTTGGCCGGAGACGACGCCGAAGGTGCCCACACACACGGCGATGGCGAGTTCGAAATTGTTGCCGGCACCGGTGAACGCGAGGGTGGTGGTCTTCTCATAGCCAAGGTGCAGGGCGTGGCCAAGGATGAACCCGAGGGTGAACATGATCGCGAAATAGATGACGAGCGGCGCCGCGATGCGGGCGACGTCCCAGGGCTCACGTGAGATGCGTCCGCCTTGCATGGCGAAGAGCACGACCACGGTGAACAGCAGTCCCCAGGTGGCCAAAGGACTGATCCGCGGAAGGAACCGGCGCTCATACCATGCACGACCCTTAGCATGCTCCCCAAGCACTCGACTGGCCCAGCCGGCCAGCAGTGGCACGCCGAGGAACACGAGCACGGATTCGACGATCGCCCAGAATGAGAAACCGGCCGATGTTGTGGGCAGGCCGAGCCAGCCGGGCAGTATCTGGAGATAGAACCAGCCGAGACCGGCGAACGCGAGAATCTGGAAGATCGCGTTGAGGGCGACGAGAACGGCGGCAGCCTCACGATCCCCGCAGGCCAGGTCGTTCCAGATGAGTACCATCGCGATGCAGCGAGCCAGTCCAACGATGATGATGCCGGTACGGTATTCGGGCAGGTCGGGCATCAGCAGCCAAGCCAGCGTGAACATGAGGGCCGGGCCAACCACCCAATTGAGGGCAAGGGATGCGATGAGCAGCCTACGGTCGTGGCTCACCCGGCCCAGCCGGTCGTAGCGGACCTTTGCCAACGGCGGGTACATCATCAGCAAGAGGCCCACGGCGATCGGCAGGCTCGTGGAACCGAGCTTCACCGAATCGATGAGCCCTGCCAGCCCAGGCCACAGTCGCCCCGCGCCCACCCCGACAATCATCGCCATCAGAATCAAGAGAGGCAACAACCGGTCAGCCGTTCCGAGTCGTGCGTGTGTCTGGGATTGTGCTCTCATCGTGCGACCTCCTGAGTGAACTCAATACATGTATCCGGGAATCCGGTTCGGTTGAGACCGTCGAGATATTCAGCACGGAAAAGTGCTCCAGCAGTGCACCCCATGTAAAGCCCTCGCCTAGCCCGCATACTAACGTTCACTACATCCTCCTCACATAGACGAATATCTATATGACTAATAGTTTATCAACATATAGACAATTGTCAATGCAAGTGAGAGACTGGAGGACATGACCATTACACTGCCGAACCCCACGAGTCGCCAGCAGTCCACCTGTTGCACGCCGACAGAGACGACGATACCTCGCCCAGCCGAGAGCCGGGACCTTGCCCGCAGGCTCAAAGCACTCTCTGACCCCACCCGATTACAGTTACTCCAACTTGTCGCCGCACACCCAGGAGGAAGAGCCTGCATCTGCGACCTCGCGGAACCGCTTGGAGTTACCCAACCCACCGTCTCCCACCATATGAAGCTCTTAGCCGAATCCGGTTTCGTAACTCGAGAACAGCAAGGAAAGTGGGCTCACTACACTATTAGACCTGAAGCTCTCAACGATATTGGGCAGCGTCTCGCCAGCCTTAGCCATCCGTGCAGTTGAACCCTCACCATTGGCCGGAACTTCTGACAAAAGCGGACAGTTCACAAACATTTCCTATACGCATCCACAGAGTAGCTATTCACGATAACGTCGGATTGAGCCGTTCCTGCAGATTCCAGTTAGGCGTACAAGAGAGAGATTGACGGGAAAAGTAGAGGGCAAACCGACTTATGAGACCACCACTGTTTACATTATTCTGCTAGTGCCATCATTGAGTTCTGGAGCATTCGAATAAGGTCCTTCGTCTTCACTGTCATTATTCCGACGCAGTTTGCGACTAGCGATGAGTCCGATACTGAGAAGCAGCAGGATGATCGCAACCTCAATCAACCCCTGCACGGCTACGCCGGTTTGGGCGAGGTTCGAATTGTTGTATCCGTTCCAATCGGATAAGGGGCTGCGGACGTTTTCTTGGAGATTGAACGAGAGGATTCTATGTTCAGTCAAGAGGAGCGTGGTCGTGCCGTGGGGTTGTATTGCTCCACTAGTATGACGACCCAGCAGGTCGTGGAGTATCTAGGTTATCCCACGCGTCAGTGTTTGGAACGCTGGCTGCACCAGGATCCCCGGTATATGCAGAGAATCCCCAAGCCAATCATCCCGCTCTCCATGCGGGTGAGAGCCGTACGCCTGTGTCTTACCGGCTTGCAACAGCAGGCAGCGGCGGCGCAGTTGGGTGTCAGTGCTGGTGTGGTGAATCATTGGATGGCCTTGTATCGTGAGGGTGGTATGGCAGCATTGCAACCCCAAAGGAGGTCCCCGATGCCCGAAGAAGAGAAACCCGGGGTTCACCCTGTTTCTGATGATGTTGGTGAGCTGCACCGTCGGATCAGAGAACTTGAGCTGGAGAACGCGCTGATGCGCCAGGTGGTCAACGTGGTAAAAAAAGACCCAGGCGCCAGCCTGGGGCGCCTTTCGAACCGGGAGAAGACCAGGCTGATCGACCGGCTGCGCCCGACGTTTTCACTGCACTGTTTGGCCCGCAGGCTCACGATCCCCTTGAGTAGCTACCATTATCACCACGCTCGAAGAGATGGGGATAAGTACTCGGATATCCGAGTACGCGTGAGAGCATTGTTCAAGGAGTCGTCCTCACGCTACGGCTACCGTAGGCTTCATCACGCTCTGGGTATTCACCTCTCTGAGAAGGTGGTACGCCGGATTATGAGGGAGGAGGGATTGGTGGCTCGTATCCCCCACCGCAGGCGTTACAGCTCCTACCAGGGTGAGAGCACGCCAGCCCCCGACAACCTGATCCACCGGGATTTCAGTGCCAAAGAACCCAATATGAAGTGGCTGACCGGCATCACTTGAGAATCAAGGCGTGTGACGGCAAAGTGTATGTCTCGCCCATGATCGACTGTTACGACGGCAAGATCGTCGCCTACACGAGGGGATTACACCCGAACGCCCGATTGGCCAACACCATGCTCAGAAAGGCGATCGGAACCCTGCCCGATGATACCAGGGTGATCGTGCACTCAGATCGTGGCTGCCACTACCGGTGGCCCGAGTGGATCCGGATCTGCCAGGAGCACGGTATCATCCGCTCCATGAGCAGGAAGGGCTGCTCCCCGGACAACTCCGCCGCCGAGGGATTCTTCGGCCGCATGAAAACCGAGGCGGTCTACCCCGAATACTGGGAGAAACTGACCTGCGCGCAGGTCGTGGAACACGTCGACACGACCATGCACTGGTACAACCACCAACGCATCAAACAATCCCTGGGATGGAAAAGTCCCGTACACTATAGAATGCAACAAGGGCTAGTGGCCTAAACCATCTCCAAGAAAACGTCCGCAGCCCCCTACCCATTATCCAGCTAAAAATTATATCACAATGAAATCTTCTTCGAAGTTTCCCGGACGTTATCCTCAGCCCGAACCGACACGGCGTTGATGACCATGCAAATGAGTCATCATCGCGCCCGATCCAGAGTCGGACCTATCCGACGAACGTTCAAGGTGCCGTCGGGCCGCAGGTTACTCATGCTGAGGGCCTACCGATAGACCAGGGTACGCGATATGCGGACCATACACACATTGGAACAGAACATTCCGACGCCCCGGCAAAATCACCACTAGAAACCGCCGTCTGCACGAGCACAGGGACCAACCAATACCAGCCCCTATATCATCAAACCAAGCGGCACCCATCGCCCAAAAACATCAGAACCAAAAACAAATCCATATCACTCCGTCCCCATTGACGTGGTAAATAATGTGGCAACACGAAATATGAAGTCAATTCCCTAATACTAGACCTTCAAAGATTCACTCCGAACCCGGCTTTCCAACATCCCACCAGACCGTTCTGCCGGTGTGCGCGTTCTTCCGCTAGTAGGGTTCACCGCGTCTGTCACGTCTTATGAGAACCAGTGCAGCACACGCGTGCACTGTGCGGCGATGCCGTCCTGGATGCGGGTGAGGAGTCTGTCTCGATTGTTCTGTGTTTCCCTGTCCGCGTGTAGGATTCCGCTGGACAGTTCGCGGGCGGTTTTCGCCGCGTCGGCGAAGGCATCGGGCAACGTGGCAGCATACCGTGCCAGGAGCAGTTCCACAAGTTCGGAGTCACCGGAACCGTCGATGTCGGCGAGTTTTCGCCAGTGTCTTAACTCGACGCGCTCCCAGTTGTATTCCCCGCCGATACTCATTGCAAGCTTGCGTTGGTTGCGCTGCGTAGCATAGGCAAACATGGAAGCGATGTCATACAGTGGTGCCAGTCTCGGGCGTTCTCCGACCGGCTCCTCGATTGCGTAGTTCTTGGCATGGGCATCGGTGCCAGCCATCAGGAAATTCAGTATCAATGCAATGTAGAACAGGCCGACACTGGTCGCATCCAACCCGTTGATGCGCAGGCACGAGAGAATTTCAGTGGCTCCCGGGCCACCATCGGACTGGTATTTCTCAGCCGTCGGATGCCCGGTCGCCTGGCAGAGATCCTCCTGATGGATGCGGATGACCTCCGTATCACCGTCCTGGTTCATCACCCATTTCCGGTCCCACCGCTCACTGACCAATGCTGGGAGCCCATCGAACTCCCGGAACTCGCAATTCGATACCGGCACGTGCAGTGCTGCTATCGCCTTCAGACACACGTACTCGTTGAACGCCTGTTCGTGCATTTTGAGGATGCCCGGTTTGATGATGTGCGTGGTAGCGGCCGAACCGTGCGCCTCGTACCATTGGCCGTCCTGGAAGCGCAGCGCGATCTTGTCCTGGGCGCCGTTCAACGACCAGTGCTCGTCAACGCCCTGCCAGCTCGCCTGCCGAACGTCGGAAATCGATACCAGTCGCTGCCTGATCTCAGCTTCCGTTATCGGCCGCAATGAAGCTTGCTCGCTAAAAGAATCCACGTCCGACGGCGGCACGAATTGCGCTCCGCCGGCACAGTCAAGGCCGATGGCGGTCAGCAGGGAGAACGGATTGCCGGCATTGACATCATACCGGCGGGCGATGCGTTGCCGCATAACCTGATCGTCTGGTAGCACGCCATCGATGAACGCCTCCACCGGCTTTCCCCTCCAGGGCGCCACGCGGCGAGGCAGGGACAGCGACAGTGGCGCATCAATCTCGGCATCCGTGTCATAGGTGAAAATATGCTTTCCATAGCTATCCTCGCTCAGCACACCGATGCGTCTGCCTTCGAGGAACACCACAAGCTCCTTGGGTTTCATAAACTATTCTCCTCATTGGCAGTCACAGTGCCATTCTCGGTACCCCGCGCGAGGGACTCAAGAATCGCAGCTGCCTCCCTGACGGTCTGCGGCCGTATAGTTCGCTCGTCACCCTCCAAGGCTTTTGACGCGCTGCCTTTGGCACGTTGTCGACTGTGTCGTCTAGTGGGAAGCACCTGCTTCCCCGGCGCATATGACGCGGACAGATCGATGCTCAGCACATCGCACATCGCAAGAATGCGACGGAAACTGGGGTCGGAGATAACGGATTGCTCAAAACGGTTGATCCAGACCCTGGAAAAACCGGTTTGCGCCGCCACCTCCTCCTGCGTCCATCCACGGGCGTTCCGCGCGTCCTTGATGACCGTGGCGATCTGATGGATGCTGAAGATCCGCGAGGAAAACTGTTCCATAAGGCCTCTCTCCCGTATTCCCTTAGAATGTTTCAAGATCCTAACATCGTATAAGTGTAATGATATCGCAACATACTAAGAATGTAATAATCAACGAACATTTCGCGTTGGCCATGTGCATGCAACGACCTACCGCCGCGCATACCACCCTATTTACCTGCAAGGCCATATGACAAGAGTATGGGCCCGTGGCTCTCCGATGTTGAGGAAGACTCATCCGGGCCATGCAAGAGAGTTGCGGTCCAGGGAACGGTCGTCCACTGTTTTTCTCACTGGGAGGGATAGTGCTTGTTCACACGTGTCATATTCCCCTTTGTGGTGAATGAGGTCACTTTCCCATGTTTTTTTAGATACTCTAGGAGGATAAGGTTGCCTCGTGTATCCGACAGTTTCGGATGGTCCCTGCCTGCCACTGTCAGGCTCGCATACTCGTCGGGGAGCATGTTCAGGATCGTCTCGACCTTGGATATACCCATGCTCTCGCAACTCGGGCCCAGCGCGTCGATCACCAGTGCCACGTCGACATGCGCGTCGATGAAGAGCCGGAAGTCCTCATCGGCGAACGTGTAGTCCTTGCTCAAGGCGTAGCGGATGGCGTCTTCCATAGTCGGCGCGTCGGCATCCTTTGCGTAGTCGACGATCTTCTTGAGGACCCGCTCCCTGACGGCGTCAGGAACCCGTGTGCTCAAGAAAAGCCGGCTGAGCATCGCGGGAGGTAGTATCTCCGGACTCATGAAGTCCACGAATCCTGTAGACGAGGCGATCGCCGGCTCCATCGCGGGCCAACCGGCCTGGACGATCTTGAGAAACGTGGTTTCGTCATCGGCGATAAGGTTGTGCCCGATGAGCTTCGCGAACAGCTCGTCCGCCTGGATGCCAATATGGTCAGCATCCAGTTGCTTTCCCAAATCCAACGATTCGACTAAGTCGATGCGAAGATCGATGTCCGGCAGTGTATCCGGTGAGTTGAGGATTCTCTCTGCCAGCATTTCCCGGCCTTGCGCGGATTCCTCGTTGTCCGGAATGTCACCGATCGTTCGTTCACCGTCGAGTAGGTTCGCCATGTCCTGGCTGATGGTGTCCGAGTCGTTGGTGAAGGCAGCCACGTTTGCGTAGCTTGGTGGCACGCGTGAATATTCGACCAGCGGATTCCAGACGTTGGCATCGACCGTGGACAGTTCAGTGATCCGGCAGTCCTCTGTCGCCAGTGTGACGATACGATCGAGAACCCCTTCATCGTAGCGCCCCTGTCTGGCGATATCGTTGAGGATTCCAGCGAAGGAGCCCGGTGCCGTTACGCTGTGGTCGTCAGTGGAGAGGGTCGTGAGATACTCGTCGAGATGCGACAGGATATGGTTGTATGCCATGTCCTTCTCCAGCAATTTGAGGCTGTTGAGCGAGATGTCTTCGGAACCCGTGATGACCGTCAGGTTCATACGGTTGATTTCATACATGGATCTCGATATGAATTCATCGATGAACGGCGCCGAGAATTGCCCCAACCCCTCCGCTGACGCTCCCGCCTTCTGCAGTATCCCGCTTATGGATGTCACCGTGTCTTGGGACATGTCTGTCTTATGGAGCACTTCCAGCCCTCCAAATCGATCACACAGGTACGTGGCCGCCGTGTCATCAATGAGATACTCCTGCTGGGCGGAGATGTTCTCCAGGGCGAGGCTGACCCAATGCCTCCGGTCATCATCGGAAAGATCAATGCCGGAAATGAAATATCCCAGTACACCGGGATTACGCTCCAACAGCAGGACCAGGAGCGCATCCTTGGCGGTATTCCTTCCCGATTCGAAATACGATTGCAAGAAACTCCGTTCGTCATCCCCCAAGTCGGCTATCGCGGTTATCAGCCTGCCGGTTTCCACCCTGTTCCCCGAAGCGTCCATTGTGTTTTCCTTGTAACCGGGTCCTAGTATGTAGTCGAGAATGCACGCGTTATAGTAGGCCCGTTCACCGAGATCACCTCCCGTGCTTTCGCGTAATATACCCTGGACGTCCCTGTCCGTGAGTGGAAGTTGGGTATCCATCTCGTTGGGTCCGACCTGGTGATGGATGAAGTTCGTTGCCGCCGCGCTCACCCGGTTGCCATAAAACGTCTGCGCATATATCGCATAATCACGTGTTAGGGCGCCTCGTCTGACCAGTTCGAAGGCCAATCCCCCGCCAAGATGCCGTTTCGTAATGGCTTCGAATGATTCTCCGTGCGCACCTTCATGGTCCGTCTCAGTCGCAGACCTGCCTCTTGACTCTGGAGGTAGCATGAAGTTCTGGTATTCGAATAGATCCGACATGGATGCAGCTCGAAGAATCTTGATCTGATCCGTATTATGGCGTATCGCCTCTTCGATCGACCCGAGTCTTTCAACATTCCACTCGTCGAATTGCAACGAAGCACCGGTGATATCGGCAAGGTCGACCGTGGCGAATCGTGCCGTGTGACTGTACCCGTTTCGGTCTCGAATGTTAATTGTAAAAACGTCTTGTTCAGATGATTCCGCTGCAGCTGCCCAGAAGGACTGCTTGTCAAAATCGGCAGGGCTGAACGAGCGATTCTGCAAGTTAATGCTGTAGGAACTATTCGCAGAGTTCAACGATTTCATCTCTCTCTGCAAGAATGTTCGCAGTGCTGCACCATACTTTGCACTTCGCTCACTGGTCAGGGTGAGGTCGGTTTGCTGCTGTACCAGTTCTCGATTCTCCTGTCGCAGGACGCTGATATTACGGGAGACCAGTCGGCGGTAATCCACGTACAGGCCGTCCATATCGCTTTCCCCGGTCTTCATCAGCTCGAACTGGCGGATGCGCGTGTTCTTGTAAAGCATCATCGCGAAGATCTGATCGGCTTCGTATTTCACATCGACCCCGTCACCGGCGTTGAGACGATCATGGAAAACGATGAATTCGTTGCAGACGTTCTTCAGCAAACGCATATCAGTCACATAGCGTCCTGCAACATCGGCAATCCATGGCGACACACGGGATTCGGACCTCTCCAAGAGTTTGAGGATCAGACTGCCGGCGGTCGTGTGCGAAATGAACGGCACGACCGGAATCACGATGTCGAAGAACTTGGTCCTATTCGCACGGATTGATTCGACCTTCTCCGGGTCATATGCTTCTGGAATGTTCTTTGCTTCTGTCCCCTCTTTCGCTTCGGACGGTTTGGCCTTGGGCAATGATGCTTCATCGAATACGCTGTCCTTGAGCGCATAGATGAAACGAATGGGGTTTCTCAGACGTTTCCCCGGACTATTCAGCAGTAAGTTCAGCGCCCTTAGCGTCTCGAAAATGTGGAAGTCATCGAACCGGTCCAGGTCCTCGAAAATCACTATGGTGCGACGAGACCGCTCGAAGAAATAAACGATTTCATCAAGGTACTGGTCGAAGAAGGAAACAGACTCCTCATCAAGGGTCACAGTCGCGGGACCGGCAGATAATTGCCGCAGGTGAACCCTGCCACGTGACAGTTCGATAAGGACCAGTGCCAACACCGCGCCCACCAAGAACAAAACCACCACGTTCGCGACCGGATTCCAATCCATCTTGAAAGTTGACGATACCGCACTTCCTATTTTTCCAAACCAGCCGGTAATGAACATGATGCCAAGAAATACAACTCCGCAATATGCTGCAATAATCGCTTCACGCAATCGACTCGGCTTGCCAATACGTCTGAACCGGGACTGCGACATATCTTTCGGCTCGGCGCTGTAGAGCAGTTGTTTCACGATTTCCTGTTGGATGAGGTTTGTCTTTGTGGTGGCCTGCTTGGGCACCGAATCATCTATCTGGCTCTTATCCACGGGAGTGAGTGTCAGCAACGATACCCGTACGACATCCCCCTCATGCTCATCCGCAAACCGGGATAAGATACTGCTCTTGCCCACCCCATAGCCACCGGCCAAAGCGATGTTGTGGATGTTTGTGTTCTTCAAACAGGCATTCAGTGCCTCAACATACGGCGAGTGATGACTCTCCTGATACCTCGGAGTCAATGGGCGAAGACCCCATTCCCCGATGAATTCATCGTCCTGCTCTATATTGTCCACGTCGCCCCGCCGCTCTTCCATTTTCCCAACAGATATACAGTTTCAGCAATCATACGTTCCGGGACAGTACAACATCCTGCCCTCCAAATCCATCCGAACTGTTCACCGGGAGCACGCTCTCCAACATCCACCCCAGCGACTTACAAACGGTCTCGTCCTGCCTCCATTGACGTGGTAAATAATGTGGTAAAAAGAGATAAGAAATCAATTCCCCAACGATAGCAAGGCCTTTTAAACACTCATTCCGAACCCGGCTAGGATCGCATGGTCACCCAGAAGGTCACCGAGATCCTCAACCGGATGCTGGACGCTTCAGGCAGACGAGATCACCGGTGCCGCACGCTACGAGCGCTCCGGTTCCAGGAAGGCGTACCGTGCCGGCCATTACGAACGGGACCTGACACTCAAAGGCCGGGAAAATGGCGGTGAGGGTGCCCAAGCTCAAGGGGGCGGTTTTCGAGTCGGCGGTCATCGAACGCTACCGTCGCCGCGAGGAGTCGGTCGAGGAGGCGCTCATCGACATGTATCTGGCGGATGTCTCCACCCGTCGGGTCGACGACATCAGCCAGGCCCTGTGGGGTGAAAGGATGCCGTCCCAGACCCTGTCGGATCAGTTGAAGAAGGTGTATGCGCAGATCGACCAGTGGCGTGAGCGCCCGCTATCCCAGTCCTACCCGTACGTGTTCATGGACGGGGTCTGGCATAAACGCTCATGGGGCGGCGCCGTGGAGAACGTCAGTGTGCTCGTGGCGATCGGCATCGGTATGGATGGGCATCGGGAGGTGATCGGGGTGGCCGAGGGCATGGAGGAAGACACGCAATCTTGGCGCTCCTTCGTCTCCTCGCTCATCTCGCGCGGGCTTACCGGCGTGCGCATGGTGACCGGCGACCGGTGCGCCGGACTCGTCTCAGCCATCGGTGAGCTGCTGCCGGAGGCCCGTTACCAGCGGTGCATGGTCCACTTCATGCGCAACGTGCTGGCCAGGGTCAGTCCGCGTCACACCCGATGGGCCGGCGACGCGCTCAAAGCGATCTTCGCGATGGAGTCGCGCGAGGCGGCGCTAGCCAAGGCCGAGACGGTGGCCACCGAAATGGAAGCGAGGAAGCTCAAGGAGGCCGCCAGGTGTCTGCGGGAGGGCATCGGCGAGACCACCACCTACCTGCTGGCCGACTACCCCAGAGAGCACCGCCGGCGCCTCCGCACGAACAACATGATTCGGGCGACTCAACCGGGAGATCCGCCGCAGGACCCGCGTGGTGCGTGCGTTCCCGGATGGCAGATCGGCGTTGATGCTCATCAGCGCGAGAATCAGATACGTCACCGGCAACGACTGATCCACCCGACGCTACCTGGACATGTCCCGGCTGGGCGACACCATACAGGAAGCGAACTGAACACCGTCACAACGACGAACCAAAACCAAAGTGCGCAAACAACCGGGCACTACCGATCATCCAACATTTCCTATTGCAAGCGGAATCAAATCTTGGTCGGATGCACTATTGATAATAGATAATGATAGTTAATTTTCCCCGCATTTAGAGCTACTACACGGGAAACTTCTGGTTGAGTACATGACAATTGCTATTGAGCTTGCGTACAGCAAGGGCAATAGCAAGAGGTTCATTTGTTTGAGCGTCAACAAGTTGGTGGTGAGATTCAACACCAACACAACACCTGCCGCCTTCTCAACAGAGCATATTCAGCTCGCGTAGTTCTCAAGCATAGGGATCTTTAAAATTACCGTTAGGATATTTTGTCTTGAAGGCAGCGAACGTTGTAAGGGCTTGGTTCTCCCAATCTTTGATGTAATTATCGTCAAAGAGCTTCGTGCTAGAAAGGTCTGAAGCAGAGGCTTGAGCGAGTTGTATAGAGCCTGTATCAGGATACGTCATGAGAAAACGAGAAGTCAGATCGTATGTGGCATCAGTTTTGTAATCGCATGAGATGTATGCTCCATTAACGCTATCAAATACACCCTTAGCTAGATTTACCGAAACCTGCGTTTCGATATTCAATGACTGCTTAAATACCTGTTGTTGCAGCTGTTGAGCATAAGATTCACATACAGTCTGTGCTTGATCTGTATACCACTCTGAAATTGTGCTCAGAGTAACTGATTCTTCCGAAGTTGTTGCAGTCGATGGTGTAGTCGGGACGCCAGTCGTACTTGCCGTGTGGTCGGTAACGCTCTCTGAGAGAACAATCTTTGCAACTGATGATGTATTGTCCACTTTGCTGACTACCCAATTTGTTGGATCGGGTACAGAATACAGAGCAGCCGAATCTGTTCCTATGAGTGAATAATCTGTTCCTAGAGTATAACCAGATTCAGTAAGTTGCGACTGTGCTTTTTCCCACGACAACTTTTCAACTGAAGTAGGTATATCAAGGTGAATAGTGACTATTGGCTTCGTTGTCCCCACTTTGTCGACAGATTTGACAATGTATTTCTTGGCACGGTTTCCAGCCGGTGGAACTGCATAGTTCCCGTCCGAATCTTGCAATGCATAATCATATGAATCCAGGCCGGCTTCATCTAAAGTTTGTAATGCCTTAGACCACGATTGACCTTTGATCTGATTGTATGCGGCAGCCTCTTTATCGCTCGCTTGGGAGCCACAATATGCAATTCCGACAATTATTCCTACTACGAGAATTGCCAACACCAGCAAAGTGCGCCAAGCTCTCATTCTACGTTTGCGGTGGAATGCTTGTTGTTGCTCAGGTGGAGCTGCATCGATGATTCGATTCAGCTCGTCTTTAGCTAGTTGAACGTTGTGTTCCAAGTCTTCTAACTCTTTGTGCGCATCTGCAAGCAGCGGAATGTTTTGGTTTATCTGTTTCTTTGTATCAGCAATATCGTTGGCGATTTCCGCGGCTTCCGCGTTGCGCTGTTGCAGAGCTTCTGGATACTTTGCCTTTGCCTCCCAAACTTTGGTGACAAAGTCCTCGGCCTGTTTCTCCTTAGATATGTCAAAAACGGTTGTCAGACGTAGCCCATTCCCACTAACTTCAATTCTTCCTTTTCTGGTATCATGAACGGTTGATTTCGAGGTTATTGGGTTGCGCTTTTGAGACGCCATGCCTACCGCCGCGCCTAATCCTCCACCCAGTAGAGCCCCTGTCGCGACTCTCGTCAATGTCGGGCGTGCATCACCGCCACTGACCTCCGTTGTGATGTGGACTGGGTTTTGTTCCTGATTTCCCCCAGATAAGGAATGATGGAATTATGGGTACGAGATATGCCAAGGAGTTCAGGGACCGGGCGGTGCGGCTGTTGGCCGAGTCCCGGGAGAATTACGCGTCGGAGACGAAGGCGTTGCAGGGCGTGGCGAAGGATCTGGGTGTGGCTGCGGAATCATCGCGCCGCTGGCAGGCCAAGGCTGATACGGCAGGCACGGCGGGTCCCGAGGAGTCCGGCGAGCTCAGGCGGCTGCGTCGGGAGAATGCGCAGCTGCGTCGGGCGAACGAGATCCTGTCGAGCGCGTCGGCTTTGTTCGCCTCACGGCTCGACCCGACACGACGTTGATGGTCGAGTACATCGACACTCATCGCCACCGGTTCGGGGTCGGGCCGATCCGCACGGTCCCGCGGGCTGCGCTGGCTGGCGGGTTTCTCACCGCCAGAGCATACCGGCAGGTCAAAGCCCGTGCCGCCAGCAGGATGCGTGCTCGTCACGAGACGCCGGCCCGTGACATCATGGTGATCCACGCGCACCGGTTCATGGCGGTGTACGGGTATCGGAAAGTCCATCGTCAGCTGATCCGCCGGGGATGGCGTGGGATCGGGCGTGACCAGGTGCTACACGTCATGCGCTCCCTCACGATCCAGGGGGTGCGTCGGGGACGGAACCCGATCACCACGCGACCCGCCAGAAGCACGGGCGGCAGGCCGGACCTGGTGAACAGGCAGTTCACCACCGAGGCTCCTGGACGCTTGCACGTGGCCGACATCACCATCGTCACGACTCGCGTCCGGCTCGTTCGCGTATGTGGCGTTCGTCACCGACGCGTACGCCAGAAGGATCGTGGGCTGGGCCGTCGCCGCGAGCCAGCACACCAGGACGCTGCCCCTGGTCGCGTTGGACCGGTCCATCAGCTGGACAGCCCGGCACGGGCGGACCACAGGCCTGATCCACCACAGTGATCATGGCACCCAATACATCAGTGCCCTGTACGGCACGCACCTGACACAAGCAGGCATCCTCGCATCCACCGGCAGCGTGGGCGACTCCTACGACAACGCGCTGGCCGAAACCGTCAACGGCGCGTACAAGGGCGAACTGATCCGCCGATCCAAGCCATTCGAATCCGTGCACGCGTTGGAACAGGCCACGTTCCCATGGGTCTCCTGGTGGAACAACCAACGTCTCCATGAAAGCCTCGGCTACCGGACACCATGCGAAGTCGAAACCCTGTATCATCAACAACAGGCGATATCAATCGCCCCAAAAACCAACAAAACAGCGTGAACAAAAACCAGTCCACTTCATTCTAATGAACGCCATTCCCTGGTCCCACACCATGAGACAAACTTTAGACAGCGAAAACGCAATAGCCATTGAGCTGCATAGTTAAATAACTAGTTAGTTAGGCTTTGATGCTGCTGTAGATGGTTTTCCGGCTGACGTGGTACTTGTCGGCTATCTCCTGCACCGTAAGCGCGCGGCTCCGGTAGAGTTCGCGGATCCGTGCGCGGTCCCCGTCATTGAGTTTCGCAGGCCTTCCGCCCTTATGTCCCCTGGCCCTGGCGGCCTGGAGGCCGGCGTTGGTGCGTTCGCGGATCAGGTCGCGTTCGAACTGCGCCATCGCGGCGAACACGTTGAAGATCAGCACGCCTCCCGGCGTGGTGGTGTCCATGTTCTCGGTCAGACTTCTGAAACCTACTCCCCTGGACTGCAAGAGACTCATGAGATCCACGAAGTTCTGCCCGCTCCTGCCGAGACGGTCGAGTTTCCACACGACCAGGGTGTCTCCCTCGCGGATCACATCGAGCAGGTGATCCAGTTCGGGCCGGTGCGCCTTCGCGCCCGACGCGTGATCGACGAAGAGTCGTTCGCAGCCGGCCTTGGTGAGCGCGTCGGTCTGCAACTGTTCGTTCTGTTCCAGGGTGCTTACCCTGGCGTAACCCACGATCATGCCGGCTGGGCGGTCTGGTGACGGCTTGCATGATTGTCCATGTCGCGTTCGACCAGCATGCGCAGGTACTCCGACGTGTACCGCATGCCCGACCGCTTGCGCTGCTCGGCCAGCCATGTCGCCATCTCCCGGGTGGCCTTGAAGTGCACCTGCACGGTCTCCTCACCCTTCCGGAGGCGGGGACGCCCCAGCAGCACATCCTGGGCCTGCCCGACATCCGGCGCGCCCGTCATCTCCATAAGCACCTGCGCCGCCCGTTCGCGGGCTTCCTCACCCCGGTACTCGGCCACCTTGCGCGGCCTTGCCGTCATATCACGTTCCGTCATCACGTCCTCCAATCCTTCAAATGCCGACTGCCTACTCATTGGTATCGTCAAGCTGCTCTTCCACTGGCCTGTCCCAGAAACCGCCCTGCTCCGCGTTCACATGGAATACGACCAGCGCATCATCCGGGGTCCGTTTCATGATGACCTCGATGCTCGGCACCAGCGGGTCGCCATGATGCAGGCCGGTGAACTTATAGATCACATCCCCGCCCTGCTCGTACACCTCCGTTCGCGTGGCATTGACAAACGCATGCGTGACGTCGGCAAGCGTGTAGCTGTGCTTCTGCGCAGACCGGGCGAACACGATTCTTGGATTCATGGGACCATCATATCACACTTTCGTGCTACAAAATGTATAAACCTATAAGAACAATAATGTTATTACACATTGATTGTTAGACGGGTTTCTATACACTTTTTCGCATGAAAAACGGCCCGGATCACCGAGCCGTGGGATTGTGTAGTAAACGTTCGTTATTTGTACCAGCTTGCGCGCAATGGATTGTTCATGAAATTGGTTGTCACACATGTGAAATTGTCAACTCACCGTGCAGCGGTGGCACGGGCCGTTCGGATGATGCAACATGTGGCCTGTTAAGCGTGCGAAACTGCAGCCCAGTAACAGTATGGCCGCTGGAATCAACCAGCGGCCATACACATGAGCGGCCTTGTTGTGCATAGCTATCTGGCCAGCGCGAAAGCGATGCGCTTGCACCCATATGGCATGGACGCAAGCGCATCCTGATCAGAGGCTCAGATGCGTGTTGCCAACTGCGGGAAGGCGTGCAGTCCCGCATATTCGACGGAGTCGCCGAGCCGTTCCTCGATCCGCAGCAGCTGATTGTACTTCGCCACACGCTCGCCACGAGCCGGAGCGCCGGACTTGAGCTGCATGGCGTTGGCGCCGACTGCAAGGTCAGCGATGGTCGCATCCGGTGTTTCGCCGGAACGATGGGACACCATGGTGGTCAATCCGTTGCGATTGGCAAGCTTGATCGCCTCGAGGGTCTCGGTCACAGTTCCTATCTGATTGAGCTTGATGAGCGTGGAGTTGGCGGTGTGCTCACTGATCGCCCGGCGTAGGAACTTCGGGTTGGTCACGAAGATATCGTCTCCCATCACCTGCACTCTGTCGCCAATCTTGGAGGTGAGCGCCTTGAAATCGTCCCATGCATTCTCATCGAATGGATCCTCGATGGAAGCAATGGGATACTCGTTAATCAGGCTCTCGTAGAATTGAGCCATGTCCTGTGCGCTGGCCTTGGAACCATCAAAGTTGTAGACGTCGTTCTCTTTGTCGTAGAACTCTGAGGCAGCGGAATCGAAGCAGATGGCAATCTGCCGACCTGGCTCATAGCCCGCCTTTTCGATGGCCTCGACCAGAAGGTCGAAGGCCTCCCTATTGGACTTGAGGTTCGGTGCGAAACCACCCTCGTCACCCAATCCGGTTTCCAACCCCTTCGCAATCAAGACTTTCTTCAAAGCATGATAGGACTCGACGTTGGCTCGCAGCGCCTCGTGATAGGAGTCAAACCCAACGGGTGTGAACATGAATTCCTGAATGTCCACGTTGGACGAGACGGCATGAACGCCGCCGTTGAGCACATTCATCGCCGTCACCGGGATGACGTGCCCATTGGTGCCACCAATGTACTGATAGAGCGGCAGATGCGCCGAGGCCGCCGAGGCATGCAGGGCAGCCAGCGATACGCCGAGTATGGCGTTGGCTCCGAGCCGAGACTTGTTCTCGGTTCCGTCCAGACGAATCAGCGTCTCATCGAGATGGCGCTGATCGGATGCATCGAGACCGGCAACCGCCTTGGCTATCTCACCGTTGACTCCGTCGACGACGGTTTGCACGCCTTTGCCGTCATATCGTTTCGCATCCCCATCACGTTTCTCGTTGGCCTCGTTCTCACCGGTCGAAGCACCGGATGGAACGGATCCAAGACCGTAAGAACCGTCCTCCAGTGTCATCTCGACTTCCAGAGTTGGATTGCCGCGCGAATCGAGAATCTCGCGTGCGTGAATATTCGAAATCTTGCTCATCATATGTTCCTTTATCTTGTGAAATTTTTTTCAAGGAGTTCACCGCCTCTATACGGTGACTTCCCGAGTCATTCATGAATTGAGACTATTTTCGGTTCGCTCTGTCGAATGCCTCAGCGATTTCCTGCTGCGCCGCTGGCAGATCAGCCCACGACAGATCGGAATCGACGTGCTTGCCTGGTTCTATCGACTTGTAGTTGGAAAAGAAATGCTTGATTTCGGCCTTCTTCCAATCACTGACATCGTCCAGACCCAGCACGCCCTCATATCGAATGTCGTCCGGCACACAGATAACCTTCGAATCAGGACCGTGCTCGTCGGTCATGACAAACAGCCCGATTGGCCGAGCATTGATCAGGCATCCCGGGAATACCGGTACCTCGTCGAGAACCAAGGCATCGAGGGGGTCGCCGTCTTCCCCCAGTGTCCCCTCGACATAGCCGTAATCGGCGGGATAGCCCATGGATGTGAACAGGGTGCGATCCAACTTGATCCTGCCTGTCTCATGGTCCATCTCATACTTGTTGCGCTCTCCCCGTGGTATCTCTACAAGGACGGACAAGGTTTTCGTTGCGCTCATATTCCTCCCATCGTTCTGGCGGAGATGTGGGAGATAAAAAAACAGACCCCTGCATCTCTGCAGAAGTCATCAGCCTAACAGCGGTTCAGACGCTCATCACGACCGCGACAAACTATCTTGGGTAACTTCATACCCATGCTCACCAATATAGCAGGCACGGTCAATCATCGTATTCGTCGGCGAGTGGAACGGTGAGAACGGCAATGTGCTGCGTGTGCGCCAGACGCACCGAAACCGACCCATTGACCCACTCCTGCAACGCAGCCAAGGCCCCACGCTCCCGGGTGCCCACCACAATCATCACGGCATCGTGCTCACGGGCGAACTCCGCAAGCTCCTTCACAGGGTCTCCCACCAGAAGATGGTAATCAGCATCAGCGCCTGCACCCCGGGCAATTTTGAGCGCATGCTCAGACAGTTGCTTCGAGTTGTCACGCTCGGTTACGCCCATGCTGTCGGGATCTAAGGGCTCGATATGCCCGTCTTCCTTGACAAGGGTGGGATCCACATAGACAAGATGAAGCTTGACAGGGGCCATTGATGCGGCCATCTCGCATGCCTTCTCGATCACCCTATCAGGCTGCCCGGGAATGATTCCGACGATAATGGACGATAAATGTGCGGTTGGATGTTGCATAACAGCCCCTGAGTTCTAGTTAGAAGTGCAACACCGCTTATGGTTGGGATTGCTGATGTTCCGACCTTTGGGAGGTGCTGCACTCACTATGAAAGCTTATCCGCATGTGACCGGGGGTGAGCGGATCAGGATTGAGATGCTGCGTTTCGGGGATCATGAGACGATCCGGCAGGTGGCCCGCCAGCTGCATCGTTCCGCCTCCACGATCAGCCGGGAGCTCAGGCGTGGCCTGTGGTTCGCGTCCAACGAGAACGAGTCGTACCGGCCCTACCATCCCGGGCGGTTGAAGACGGGGGCGTGGACGGCTGGCCCGTTCTATTCGGCGTTGACCGCGCAGCGCAAGGCCGAGGCACGTTCGCGCAGGCCGAGGAAGCCCAGGCGCATGATGGACGCGCGCCTGCACGCGTGGGTGGCGGACGCGTTGACGCGTAGCTGGACGCCCGAGCTGATCGAGGGCCGGTTGAAACTGGAGTATCCGGCTGACCCGTCGATGCGGATCAGCCACGAGTGCCTCTACCAGTGGATCTACCAGGGGCATGCGGACGGCGAGGATTGGCGGCGCTACCTGCCCCGGGCCAAACGCCACCGCACCAGACGGGCGGGCCGCAGGGCCGGGCGTGTGACGATCCCGATGCGCGTGCCACTCGCCCTGCGTCCCAAGGTCGTGGACCACCGAGGTTCGTTCGGCCACTACGAATCCGACACGGTCATCGGTTCGGCTCCCTCGAAGCGGTGCGTCGACACGCAGGTCGAACGCAAAACCAGAAAGCTGTTCGCCCGCCTCATCGAATCCAAAAGCGCACCGGCGACCGCCAGGGCCGAATACGCGATCTACAGCCACATCCCCGCAGCGGCGCGCATCGACCGGACCTGGGACAACGGGTCCGAATCCGCGTTGCACCGGCTCGTGGACGAGGCCCTGGGCATGCTCACCTACTACGCCGACCCATACTCGCCCTGGCAGCGCGCCAGCAGCGAGAACCGCAACGGCATGATCCGCCGCTACCTGCCCAAACACACCAGCCTGAAGAACCTGACCCAAACCGAACTCGACGACATCGTCACCGAGATCAACGACACCCCCATGAAACTCCTGGACTACCACACGCCCAACGAAGCATGGCAAGAGGAAATATCCAAACTCGGCCTATCATCAAACCAGACCAGCCAACAAGCCAAACATTGCACTTGCAAATAGAATCCAGCGTTGAAGCTTGCAGTCAGTGGTGATGATAGAGTCTGAATTGTGACGCGCCGAACTGGCCTCCTGGGCGCAAAAACGGCAGGCCGATGAGTAAACCCCGTTATCCGCGCCGATACGATAGGGCATCGGCGCTCAGGCTGGTCATTCTGATGATGGCTCTGCTCGGAGATGTTCATGAGTTTGATGCAAGGGGCAGGATGTAGCATGCATACGATTAGCGGGCGTCGGCGATGTGCTTGAGGATGTCGATCTGTCGTTTGAATGCCCGCCGCCCCTCGTCGGTAGCGCTGATTTCGGTGAGTATGCGTCTGCCGCGGGCAATCTTGCTGACGTTGATATATCCAGCGTTTTCGAGGATGGTGACCTGTTTACTCAGTGTTTGTGGAGTGGTCTGCGCGGCTCTGCGAATGTCCGCGAAGCCGACCGCGTCAGCTTGGTTGATCAGCGACATAATCGTGAATCTCAGTGGTGAGAGAATGATTCTGTCCCAATCTTGCAGATCGTCTGAGAGATTCATGCGGTTCGCTTACTTGCTAGGAGTCGAACCGCGAAGATTAGACGGCAGGCACAGCCGACGGCGCAGATGATCCCTGCCACCAACGCCATCCAACCTAGACCCCTGCTCCCTGTCGAGCTGAACGACGCGGGTAGACCGGCACTCGACGCCGCCGCGCCCAGCAGCACGCAGCCTATCGCTAGGAGTACGTTTCTCCAACCCAACACGATACGCTCGAGATGCTTGCTGCCACGGGGCAGAATGTGACGGTGATTGCGTTCGCTGCGTACCGCGAAAAACGACAGCAGCACCGCACATATGCCGAGGAAAATGATGCCGTTCCAGGACCATGAGACAGACCACCACGCACCGAGCGTCAGGAACAATAGGACTTGGACGCTCGAGACCCAGGCGACCGTCCATCCGTACGACCGGATCTCCCGGTACGGCATGAAGCCACTGGCATCACCGCTGTGCTTGAGGAGTTCCCTCGCCTCTGCCGGTGTCGCTGTGCTGATGTCGTGGGTGTCGTCATCGGTTGTAATATCGTTAATAGTATCCATGTTGGCAAGTATACACGATTCTGTTATTGGTGCAAAGTAAGGTACGGTTCTTAATCGAGAACTTGATGAGGGGGTTTCTCGTCAACCGTTGTTGGAAGAAAGAGGTTCATGCATATGTTGCGTTCAATTTATCGTGTGGGAACAGTGTTGTTCTCCTTCGCCCTGGCCTTAGTTTTCGTCATGGCAGGATCAGAACTGCATGCCCAAGCGGCAGAGCCTGCAACGCAGGTTAAACAAGTATCGACATCCACCGAACCCACCGCTGGAGGCTATGTGCTCTCGTATTCGGACAATGAGGCGACCCGTTCGGCGACGGCGACTTTGAAGATCGGAACCAAGTACACCTTGGCATTGAGATCTCCGGACGTCCTCGTCATCAAAGACGGCCAAGACAAGACCATCGAAAGCCTTGCATCGTACAAGCAACAGCTCGAACAACGTTACCCCGAGGTCGCGGTTGGTGCGTGGATTCTGGCAACAGACCATGAGGCCACGATTACTATTTCTCAAAAACCGACGGCGACTGGGTTATATGGTGAGGAAAAAATCAGCGCCCCAAGTAAGGCATGGTACAACTGCATGGCCAATCACGGTATCGACGGGGGCATTGGCCGGTGCTGTGGCCGGATGTGGCGCGTCAGCAGAAATTGGCTGCATCGAAGGCGTAGCCCCCGAGCGGTCTGTTCGGTGCGGTTGGCGGAATCGTTACAGGAGTGTGGGACTGCAGAGGCAAGTGGTGAACTGCAATCATAAACCTTCGTTTGCTCTATGATCGAGGCACTCCGACTGAGGAGATTAGACAGATTCTCTAAGTTAGATTCAAATCGTTTTGAATTTCTGGTCTCACAATTAACGTCTCGGCGTGACCGTCTGAATAGGAGAAGCGACAAATGTTGATACTGGTCTAACGGTTCTTCTTAAATACGATCATGACTGCATCCATAGATGGATGCAGTTGACCGATGACTTCTGATGAGCGTTGCAAGCTTTTAAACGCTGCGATTCCTAATATCTTCAGATCGATCTTGATGCATCCAGCAGGCGACGGACGTGACGATGATCGGCGGAAAGCGCTAAGTCTACTGTGTTCTGTTTGGTAATTTATTCATTGATGCCATATAAGAGTTTGAGTTTGCTGGCGTTAAGTTCATTCTGTCTTTATGAGTCGGCTCCTACTGGAATCTAAATACCTTATTGAGGAATGATTTATTGTCCTCAATGGCACATGGAGCACGAAGTTGTCGTGTATCCAAATTCCGCTCTAACAGCTAGACGATACGAAACCGATTGATGACCATTTCAGCGTTGGGAGATGAGCAATGACTTAGAGGAGGTGACAGTATCTCATGCTCAGATCGACGATGATGCACTTGATATGCCTGCTATCAGAAAGAAAATCGTAACCCTCAAGGTAAACAATAATGGCTTGGACTGCCGGCCTGTATACGTCGCCATGAGACTGTGAGATTCTGTATAACAACAAATAAATCATATGTGACGACCAGTTGACCGGGATTTATCAAGGCTCAGATTCTCTGGAAGTCGTTTATAGGAATCCCAACCACTGTGTGGACAACATTCCCTGTCGCCTCCCACAGCACTAATCGAGTTTGTTCTTGGACTGATTCTCCAGTCTCCGCCACCCCCCTTACAAGCCCATGATTACCGGTGTATACACGCGGTCTGGCCAGAAAGAACTGACTACACTGGATTTCCGGATGCGATTTGCTTCACATATGAATTATGCAGCCTGTTCGATGCTCTCAAAGGATGGCTGCTGCAACAGCCACTCCTTGAGAACCATCACATGGTTGTGCTCGGTATCCTTTGCCGCGTACAACAGCAATATGTCCTGATCGCGAATGATGTGCGAACAATTACGAGCAAATTCAGCCGCCTCGTCGCTCGCATCCAATTCACTCATATAGCGGTTACGGAACTCTTCGAACCTCTCGGCCTTATGCCCAAACCATGTACGCAGCGGTGTTGAAGGAGTAACCTCCTTCGCCCACAAATCCAAGCGAAGCCTATCTTTCTTCATGCCACGCGGCCATAGACGATCGACAAGTATGCGATACCCCTGTGTATCCGGATCCAAGGAATAGACTCGCATCATAATCATCGAATGCTTCATGTTTCACACTCCCCTGATGACCGTTATAACCATCACGCACTGACAAATCGCTTACGCCCCCAACGCTTGTCAGCAACCATGAGAGGACGCGTGCCTAGTCGCTCGTTTCCTTGGCGTCTCGCGCCGGAGTGATCATCGTCAGCATCATGACGGAGGCCTCGACAGCCTCCACCGCATGCGGCAGACGCGTCGGGAAATACGCCAAGCCACCAGGTACCAGATCGACCGTTTTGCCCGACGCGGTAACCTTCAGATGGCCGGACCCGGCCTGTACGAACACCGGCATCGCTGCGGTATGCTCACTCAGAACCTGCCCCGCATCGAAGGAGAACAGCACGACATTGCCGCCAGCATGCTCCATGATCGTGCGAGACACCGTGGCCTCGTCCTGAACCTTGACCAATGACGAGACATCGCCAATGAATCCAAGCCCCCCCGTCTCACCGTGCTCATCAGACATTATATTTCCCTTTCGGTATTAGCGTGCTCTTATTCTCGTGACGGATAATCCTTCACCCCAGCTTATGGGCGACGATGGCTATGCCATTGATATGCTTCTTGTATTTGGTGAAAGTACGCTTCATAGTGAGAACCCGACTTCTCGCCTGACTGTCCTTGAGGAGGTTCTTCACAATGCGCAACACCCCAATGATTCCTTCATCCGCGATATTGCGTTTCATGTTCAGCAAGGCCATCGGTGCCGCATCAACCCAGTCAACCTCGAAACCGGCATCCTTCAGTAATGCCGTCCACTCGGCTGCGGTCAACGGCCTCGCACTCACCTTGATGGACTGAGCCAGTTCCTTGCGGATGGCATTCTTCACCTTCGTGTCCAAGGTGTCGGGCTGCAGCCCGAGCTCATGAATGGCATAGCGCCCACCTGGACGCAGCAGGCGGGCGGCCTCGGCAATGATCTTCTGCCTGCCACGGTCGGACTGCATTGTCAGCATTGCCTCGCCCACGACCACGTCGGCGCTTGCCTCGGGCAGACCGGTATCGCTGGCATTCGCCGTGATGCAATGCCCTCTACCAGCGACGATCTGGCCGACGATTGCAGCCGCCTTGGGATCCTCATCGACGCCAATATAACTGGCCGGCGAGTGCCCCAGGATCTCCGTCGCGGTGCGACCAAGACCCGGAGCAAATTCGACCACATCACCACCTTCCGCCTTGGCATGGTCAAGCATATGCTGTGTCAATTCCAGTCCACCCGGCCTGAGCACGCGCTTGCCGAGGCGAGCGAGCAGCCAGTGCCCGGGAAGGTGTGCGGAGTCGCGCTCCGAAAAAGGCAGCTCATCACCGCTAAAGTCTTCAGCATGACGTTCTGATGTAGGTAAAGAATTGGTTCCCATGCGTCACACTATAATGAGCCCTGACAAGACACTCCAGATACCTGATGCGGATAAAGGCAGGGCGGAACCATCCACTGACTGACCGCTGAGTAACCGAATAATTATGGACTGGACTGGAGATCACTTCGAAATCTGATACCAGCCACGTGCGCGCGAAGCGATTGATTCAAGAAAACATGGGCGATCCAAAGATGCGAATCTACTCGGTGCCATGCCTTTTCCCTGCATGAGCCGACAACCCGCAACCGCACGACACGGCGTCATGGCAAGATCCCTCGTTCCAGTGCGATGGCGGATCCACGAGCCACGCTTACTTTACAAACACTATATCTTGTGTCGAAAAAAATACCATCACTATATATAGTGGTTTCGATACAACGATAAAGACGAAAGCGTGAAACGGTGAATGATAGGTTTGTGGTAGAACTTGCAGATGACGCCATAGCAAAAGTCGTCAAGGATGTGCAACCTCACTGGGGGCCGCTCGGCTGGGTGACCTACAAGCGCACATATGCGCGTTACGTCGATTCCCAGCAGCGTACCGAGAATTGGGATGAGACAGTCAAGAGAGTCGTCGAAGGCAATATCAACCTTGACCCTCGCCTGCGTGCGTTACGTGGCAAGAAGAACAGAAGCTCTGAAGATATCGCACTCATAGCAAGTCTGCAGGAGGAGGCAATGCGCCTCTTTTCCCTCATCTACGGCTTGGGGGCCACTCCCTCTGGACGCAATCTTTGGGTAAGCGGCACTACGTATCAGAGTGAACATGGGGATGCCCTCAATAATTGTTCGTTTTACGCACCAAGAGTTAACCTACACAGCTATCACCATAGGCAATCGAATCAACCGTGGTTGTTGATCCATGCTCTAGGAGAATGGTCGAACTGATCCAGATCGGCGGGCGTGGGCGGCAGCCCACGATTCATCTCCCCCGCCCGTGCCGGTACTTCGAGATCTCAGGCGGAGATTGATCTGTCGTGAGCCGCTTGGCCTCCGCCTTGAGTTCCTAACGTAGGTAACTGGCGGTCTTCTTTAATTTGGACTTGTCACTGCCTTTGGTCTGGTAGCCGTAGCGTTGGCGCTGCCGCTCGTATTCGCTGTCGCTCAATGCCTGGTATACGTTCGGTGTTGTGGAATCATCATGACCACCGGGCTTGAAGCCGATGGAGGGTAGGAGCCGGCGATCCTGCTCGGGTGGGAGCGGTTGCACGATCTTGTCGAACATGGCTTCCAGCTTGCTATGGTCCACGTTCTCGTGGGCGATGAACGAGGCAATGTCGTTCTCTCGCTTGGATACCTGCGACCAGTCCAGGCCCCAACCGGCGTCACGGGCTATCAGCGTCCAGAAGACGCGCTGCGTGCGACCATTGCCCTCGCGGAACGGGTGCAGGGTGTTGAAGTTGTCGAAGTTGACGGCCAGACGCTCGATGAACCGGCCGCGATCCAAGCCTTGCAGCATATGATCGTTGCGCAGCGTCGTCTCGGCGTACTGCACGCCCGTGTCGAAGAGTTGCAAGGGTTGGAAGACGCTGCCTCCGCCCTTGCTCATGTCGATGGTGCGGATCCGTCCCGTCCACTCATACACATCCTGGAAGAGATAATGGTGGATCCACTGCAACTGGCTAACCGTACCCTCGGCCCTGAGAGGCATCCTGGGGAAGATGGCCGACACCTATGGCGAGAGAACAGTTGCGGTGGCGGGGTTCATACTTCAGACAGCAGGGTACGGGTGGATTGTCTTCGCTTCACCCCCAGGCACGCCATACGCAACATTAGCGTTAGCGCTGTCAGTGTGCAGCGCAGACATATCGATGACGGACCTGCGCTGCAGAAAGCCATGCTCGGTTCCGTTGCAAGGGAATACATTACTAACGCCTCAGGCGTATTCAACGTATCAAGACAGCTGGGAGGCGCTGTAGGCACAGCAATATCCGTCATGATGTTCTACCATTTCAGCACCACACTGTCATACCCCGCGTTCGCCCAAGGATTCACCGCAGTCATGACCGTCTCGGCATTGATATGCCTCGGGGCATGCTTCATGACATTGCTGACGAACAGCGCACACCAATAGGCGAATGCCCCCAACCTGGATCGAGCGCGCCAAAACGTCTCCACCGCGAGAAATGCCTCTTTCTCGTCCCGCAGATGCAGGACACCCGATTCCCCCAACAATCCCACGTCGAACAAAACT
The DNA here is from genome assembly GCF_041080795.1 of Bifidobacterium sp. WK041_4_12. Lineage (NCBI taxonomy): Bacteria > Bacillati > Actinomycetota > Actinomycetes > Bifidobacteriales > Bifidobacteriaceae > Bifidobacterium > Bifidobacterium aquikefiricola. Next base: position 140,694 of record NZ_CP129674.1, read on the forward strand.
ACAAGTCAAACGCGTCTCATGGTCCCAGACTCAGCGTCTGCCCAAAGAACAGTCCTTTCATTATCCGCGTTAATCAAAGTGAAGACCGTGTCAGGCACATTGACTGCAGAGGTGGGGGTTGTTTGCCTGTTTAACTGAGATTTCGCATGCACTGTTCCGCCGGCTGAAGGTATGCAAGGCAGCGTACTTTCTCTGACAGGACAAATTTTAGAGTATACTCGTTTTAGAGTATGCTCTATAACTATAGGTAGATTCAGCTAGCGCATCATCAAAGAGGTAGGAAGCATGACCACAGGAATGCAAGAGAGGATGAAGATTAGCCGCCGTGAACGTAACACCACTGCTACGCGTGCGAAAATTTTCGACGTTGCACATGAATTGTTTTCTGAAAAAGGGTATGACGCGGTAACTGTCCAACATATTGCTGACACGGCTGATATTGGTATCGGAACGCTGTTCTATCATGCATCTTCGAAAACTGAGTTGTTTCTCATGGTGTATAACTCTTCGCTGGAACAAGCAATACAAGCTGGCCGAAAAGCCCAGAATGATCTTCCGGCGGATGCTAGTCTTTGCGATCGTATTCTTGCTCTCTCGCTTCCCATTGCCGATGCGATGAACAGTCCTGAAGCTGGAAACTTTGCCAGATATCACAAGGAGTTGCTGTTCGGTGATTCCAACGATCGTTATAGGCGTGCCGGCATTGATTTGGTCAGAGGCTTTGAAAGCGAGGTTGCAGGTGTGTTAGGCGGCGCGCTGCATATTGATGCGCACAGTTTGCTGACACGACTGACCGCCCGTGCAATCTTCGCTGCATTGCATTTCGATATTGCCTTACCTGAGACGGATTTGAACCCGGCCACCAGATTCGCGGGTGCTGGTTCGATGAGTCTTCGCATGCAGATTCAGATTATCGTCGAAGGTTTTGAAAGTATCGGCGCACGCCACGCCACACCCAACCGTGGTGAGTTGAATCTGGGGACGCAAGCAGCTCACACCAGTGACGACAACGACTCTTGGTTGGCCGTCATCCCGGCTCACGATGTTTCCTGATAGTTCTATCGCAACAATTCACAGATATGTCATTAGCTTCGAAAGGAAATACTATGCATTACTCAAGTGGTAATTATGAAGCGTTCGTTCACCCACGCAAACCAGCTCGATCTGATTCAGTGTCAGCATATATTGTCGGGAGCGGACTAGCTGGCCTTTCGGCCGCCGTGTTCCTCATCCGAGACGGGCAGGTTGCTGGGGAGCGCATCCATATATTGGAGGAACTGCCGTTGGCAGGAGGTTCACTTGATGGCATTCAGCGACCTGATATAGGGTTCATCACCAGAGGCGGTCGCGAAATGGAAAACCATTTTGAATGCCTGTGGGACATGTACCGGTCCATCCCATCCTTGGAAGTTCCGGGAGCCTCATATCTCGATGAATACTACTGGCTTGACAAAGATGACCCGAATTCTTCAAACTGCCGACTCATACACGAGCGAGGTGACCGCGAGCCTAGTGACGGCGATTTCACACTCACAGATGATGCGCAGAAGGAAATCGTCAAACTGATACTGATGCCGGAGAGTGAAACCGGCGATAAGACCATCGAAGACTTCTTCTCTGAGGAATTCTTTGCCAGTAATTTCTGGTACTACTGGGCGACCATGTTTGCATTTGAAAAGTGGCATTCGCTTGCCGAGATGCGTCGCTATCTTATGCGGTTCATTCATCATATTGATGGGCTTCCCGATTTCACCGCGCTCAAATTCAACCGCTACAACCAGTATGATTCCATGGTCAAGCCTCTCCTCGCATACCTTGAAGAACACCATGTTGACATTCGCTATGGCACCACTGTTCGCAATATTGAAGTCGAATCGCATGGGGACAGCATCGTTGCGAAGAAACTGATCCTCACTGTCAGCGGCGAGGATCAGGAACAGCCATTGAGTGAGGATGACCTGGTATTCGTCACCAACGGTTCCATCACCGAATCGACGACCTATGGAGACCACCACACTCCTGCGCCCGTCACCAAGGAGCCAGGAGGCAGCTGGACCCTTTGGAAGAACCTCGCTAAACAGTCACCTGAGTTCGGGCATCCTGAAGTGTTCTATAAAGGTTTGCCTCAACGAAGCTGGTTCATTTCTGCAACAGCGACCATAGAAAACACTGAAGTCGATCCATATATCGAGCGTCTGACCAAGAGACCTCTGCATGACAACAAAATCAATACCGGCGGTATCATCACCGTCACCGATTCCAACTGGCTGCTGAGTTTCGCCGTGCATCGTCAACCTCACTTCAAAGAACAACGACCGAACGAAACCACTGTGTGGATTTATGGCCTGTATTCCGATACCGAAGGCAACTACGTGCACAAGAAAATTACCGAATGCACTGGTGAAGAAATTACTCAGGAGTGGCTCTATCACCTTGGTGTTCCCGAGGCGCTGATCCCGAAGCTTGCAAAACAGGATTCCATCAACACCAACCCTGCATACATGCCGTTCATCACGAGCTATTTCATGCCACGCAAGGCAGGCGACAGGCCTGCGGTAATACCACAAGGATCAAAGAACCTTGCCTTCATCGGCAACTTCGCCGAATCACCCACCAGAGACACGGTATTCACCACCGAATATTCAGTGCGCACGGCAATGGAAGCGGTTTACTCTTTCCTCGATGTGGAGCGCGCTGTGCCTGAAGTATTCGGATCCACATATGACATCAGAGAATTGTTGAAAGCTGCGTACTATCTGCGCGATAGAAAGAGCCTTCTCGAAGCTCCTCTGCCAACTAAATTACCAATACCTGCTCTTGTGAAAAACAAAGCATTACACAAAATCCAAGGCACCTGGATAGAAGAACTCCTCAAAGAGTCCCACCTCCTGTAAAACGGATTGAATTCAAAATCGATTCGTAACCAGGATCCTCTACAACAGGACTACGGAAAACGCATCTTCTCTCGGCCAAGTCAAAAATACGCATAGCCAAGAGAAGATGCATTCTTGATGCCATCATTACCTTGTCATGTGGCAATGCCCACAGTTTCTCCGTGAAACACCTCCGCAGATGATCACAAGGCCATACCACAGTCATACGAATCCATACGCTTTCTTTCCAAGCTGAAACGCCCCACCGCCAGCCAGCATACGAGGCAGTCGAATCAACCGTGATTGTTGATCCATGCTCTAGGAGAATGGTCGAACTGATCCAGATCGGCGGGCGTGGGCGGCAGCCCACGATTCATCTCCCCCGCCCGTGCCGGTACTTCGAGATCTCAGGCGGAGATTGATCTGTCGTGAGCCGCTTGGCCTCCGCCTTGAGTTCCTAACGTAGGTAACTGGCGGTCTTCTTTAATTTGGACTTGTCACTGCCTTTGGTCTGGTAGCCGTAGCGTTGGCGCTGCCGCTCGTATTCGCTGTCGCTCAATGCCTGGTATACGTTCGGTGTTGTGGAATCATCATGACCACCGGGCTTGAAGCCGATGGAGGGTAGGAGCCGGCGATCCTGCTCGGGTGGGAGCGGTTGCACGATCTTGTCGAACATGGCTTCCAGCTTGCTATGGTCCACGTTCTCGTGGGCGATGAACGAGGCAATGTCGTTCTCTCGCTTGGATACCTGCGACCAGTCCAGGCCCCAACCGGCGTCACGGGCTATCAGCGTCCAGAAGACGCGCTGCGTGCGACCATTGCCCTCGCGGAAGGGATGCAGGGTGTTGAAGTTGTCGAAGTTGACGGCCAGACGCTCGATGAACCGGCCGCGATCCAAGCCTTGCAGCATATGATCATCGCGCAGCGTCGTCTCGGCGTATCGCACGCCCGTGGTGAACAGTTGCAAGGGTTGGAAGACGCTGCCACCGCCCTTGCTCATGTCGATGGTGCGGATCCGTCCCGCCCACTCGTACACATCCTGGAACAGGAAATGATGGATCCACTGCAACTGCTTGACCGTCCCCTCGGCAGTGAGTGGTGTCTTTTGCAATTGCAGGAATCGGAACGTGACCCAATCATTCTCAGCGGCATTCAACGCCTGCCCGCTATGGGCGTTGACCAGGTTGCGCAGCACACCGGTGCCAGGAATCAGATACGGGTCAACGTCGCTCATAGGCTGCTATGCATGGCATATCGTTGGTTCAACCGGTCGAGCAAACCCTGCAAGTCAATGGATCCATCCACATACTCTTGCGCGTCTCGATGGAAGGCGTCGGTGACGCGCCCGCCTTCAAGCTCGGCGGAATGCATGCCGTCACGCAACGCTAATGCTCGTCGTGTCCTCTCATCCATTGAACCCTCCCTTACTCGTACCTTCCATTATCCCACAATCAGCGGTGTTTCACCTTGCCGCGCACTGGGTCAGGAGATTCACGGTCTGCGTCTTCTCCGCACTGCTCATGGTGAGCCGATACTTGTGCTTGATGTAGGCTCTTTTGGCCATGTAGTCGCAATGCCAGGCCGTGTTGTCGGGCAGCCATACCGGGCTGCTTGACACATCCCAGTCCACGCCGGCGGCCTGCAACACGTCTGGATCGTTGTAATAGGAGACCCGCTCCCCCGCCCTGGACGACCGCCACAGGCCCGACGCCCAGGCATCCTGCACGGCCACGACATGATCGATCTGCACCAGCATGCTCGTCTTCTCACCCTTCACGAAATACATGCTCTCACTCGTATAGGGATCCTGGAGGTCGCCGGACTGCATCTTGCAATACCGGTTCATGACCACGTTCGTCATATCCCTTTTCAACACGTAATCCCTGGTCGTGCCATACCCGCACAGACTGCTGCTTCTCTGCCAGTCACCGAACTGGCTGTCACGGCTGTACCCCGGCAAGATGAGGCGTGGCCACACTCTCCTGCCGCGCATACCGCAAAGCCGTCGCATAGGACACGGGAGCCTTGAACGCCGAGGCGAAGGAACCAGACGCAGACGGCGACGAGGCAGAGGATGACGTGGCGTTGGCCTGAGCGGAACCGGAGTCGGCGGTGATATTCCTGCCATACCCCTGCCAGGCCGCGAACACGGCCATAACAACCAGCGTCGCCAGCCAGGGCACTGATCCTCGCGCCGGCCGGCGCGGATAGTAGCGTCTACTCATCGGACTTACCATCCTTATGCAGTCGATCCCAGTTGAGCACGTCATAGCCCAGGCTCGTCTCACTGCTGAACACCACAAGCTTCAGCTTGCGCTTGTTCCCCTTGGCCTTCGCCGGGCTGCCCCCGGCCATGACGAACGAACCCTTGCACAACGGATCCACGGGTGCGGCAGCGAGGTTCTTGATGTATTCCTTCGTCTTACCCCTGGCTTCCAACTCCACATACTCGGTGGCCGCGCCCGTATGGTTCACCGCCACCGTCAGCCACACCACCTCGTCATACATCCCATCAGCAGCAGGAAACCGCTGCACGCGAGGATCCGTCGCCAGATTGCCCGCCACATACACAAAGTCACCAGACATGAAAGCCATGGTCGCCTCACCTAACAGATTTATCGCTTTATGTCTTTATTCTAGCAATATTAGTGTTTTTATGTAATTCTGTTTCTCTGTCTTTATTGCATTGTTGCTTAGTTCTTTATCTCTGTGTCTATCCATTCCTCAATGATTTTCGTCATGGGTTTGCCTGTTCTTACCGATTCCATCTTCAGCTTCCGATGCTTGCTCACCGGAAGGTACAGACTGATCTGCTGCGTCTTCTCCTTCGTCTCGCCGGTCTTGTCAATGAGCACGTCGGTGAGCTTCTTCGTTGCCTTCTTATTCAGATCTATTGCCATGATTCTTGCTTTCTGTCTTTATTGCTAATGTCTTTCTGCATTTATGTTTTTGTTGCTTATTGGCGGAAGGCGGCCATTACCTCGTCCACGGCTTCCTTGTACCCACTGTCTGCCGGGATGGCATTGGTGCCGATGGCTCGCTTGATGCTTTCTCTTGCCTTGATGTAGGAATCCAGGCGAGATAGCCCGGCTTCCTTGATGCGTTTCTCGCATTGACGCCACTCGACCGTGCGATCATCCACGCGCGTGACCAGCACCGTCATGGGCTTATCGACCGCCTCTGCCGTTTCCAGTGCTCGGGTCACGTCCAGTTTGCTTGGCTGTGTGGTGATGATGACAAGATCAGCCGCCGAGATTGCCGCTTGAATGATCTCGGCTTGCAACGGGGGGGGTGTCGATAAGCACCCAGTCGGCGTCTGATACGGGTGGTTCATCTACTTCCTTCATGTTTGCGCTGTGCACGAGAAAGGGGAGAGGCGTCCCGTTTTTCTGTGCCATCTTTTTCCAGTCCGTAGCCCCTCCGGAAGGGTCGGTGTCCCTAACTTCCACCTTTTCCCCTCTTGCAGTCAGGATACCGGCGAACATGAGGGCGCTTGTGGTCTTCGCCGCGCCGCCCTTGGTGTTGGCGAAGGTGATGAAGTGTGCCATGACTATGCCTTTCTGTCTTTATTGCTTATGTCTTTATTGTAGCACTAATTATTGCTTGCAATAAAACGGTTATTATTGTTGGCAGCTATTTCAAATAATCCCTTACTCACCGCGTTGAATGCTATCCGAAACCAATCGAATCAACTTTGTTGTTGATTCGTGCGGCAGTGCCGAGGGCATGGTCGAGCTGATTCAGCTCGGCGGGGTAGAGGGGCGGCAGTCCCTCATGCAAACATCAGAACAACCTTTGCAAACATGATTTCGTGTGCTCTATATGTTTTATGGCCTTTCGCTGTTTGGTGTGGGTGGGGCTGGTTATATGGTGACGGTGGCTAGGTCGAGCTTGCCGCAGGTCAGGTAGATCATCGTGGAGAAGTAGTCCATGTTGCGCAAGCCGCGGGCTCGGGTTTTGATGTGTTGGATGATGCTGTTCAATCCCTCGAGGATCGCGTTGGTGCACCGGTGGTCGAAATACGTGAGGATGTCCTGCCAGTGACGACGGATCCGGCGGGCGAGGGTTTTCATGGGTTCCAGACGGGAGTGCATCATCCACGAGCACAATGTCTGGAACCCGGCTTTGAAGTGGACTGGTTTTTGTTCACGCTGTTTTGTTGGTTTTTGGGGCGATTGATATCGCCTGGCGTTGATGATACAGGGTTTCGACTTCGCATGGTGTCCGGTAGCCGAGGCTTTCATGGAGACGTTGGCTGTTCCACCAGGAGACCCATGGGAACGTGGCCTGTTCCAACGCGTGCACGGATTCGAATGGCTTGGATCGGCGGATCAGTTCGCCCTTGTACGCGCCGTTGACGGTTTCGGCCAGCGCGTTGTCGTAGGAGTCGCCCACGCTGCCGGTGGATGCGAGGATGCCTGCTTGTGTCAGGTGCGTGCCGTACAGGGCACTGATGTATTGGGTGCCATGATCACTGTGGTGGATCAGGCCCGTGGTCCGCCCGTGCCGGGCTGTCCAGCTGATGGACCGGTCCAACGCGACCAGGGGCAGCGTCGTCCTGGTGTGCTGGCTCGCGGCGACGGCCCAGCCCACGATCCTTCTGGCGTACGCGTCGGTGACGAACGCCACATACGCGAACGAGCCGGACGCGAGTCGTGACGATGGTGATGTCGGCCACGTGCAAGCGTCCAGGAGCCTCGGTGGTGAACTGCCTGTTCACCAGGTCCGGCCTGTCCCCGGTGCTTCTGGCGGGTCGCGTGGTGATCGGGTTCCGTCCCCGACGCACCCCCTGGATCGTGAGGGAGCGCATGACGTGCAGCACCTGGTCACGCCCGATCCCACGCCATCCCCGGCGGATCAGCTGACGATGGACTTTCCGATACCCGTACACCGCCATGAACCGGTGCGCGTGGATCACCATGATGTCACGGGCCGGCGTCTCGTGACGAGCACGCATCCTGCTGGCGGCACGGGCTTTGACCTGCCGGTATGCTCTGGCGGTGAGAAACCCGCCAGCCAGCGCAGCCCGCGGGACCGTGCGGATCGGCCCGACCCCGAACCGGTGGCGATGAGTGTCGATGTACTCGACCATCAACGTCGTGTCGGGTCGAGCCGTGAGGCGAACAAAGCCGACGCGCTCGACAGGATCTCGTTCGCCCGACGCAGCTGCGCATTCTCCCGACGCAGCCGCCTGAGCTCGCCGGACTCCTCGGGACCCGCCGTGCCTGCCGTATCAGCCTTGGCCTGCCAGCGGCGCAATGATTCCGCAGCCACACCCAGATCCTTCGCCACGCCCTGCAACGCCTTCGTCTCCGACGCGTGATTCTCCCGGGACTCGGCCAGCAGCCTGACGGCCCGGTCCCTGAACTCCTTGGCATATCCCGTACTCAACATCCCATCATTCCTTATCTGGGGGAAATCAGGAACAAAACCCAGTCCATATCATTACGTTGATCGGCGCCGTCTTCACACTAACCTACATGCCTGCTGCCAGCATGTATCCACTCATGACCATGAAATACTTTCAGGGAACCGTTAGTCAGGCTGGCTTAATTGAAGCCATTTATTCAACTGGCATGCTAATCGGCGGCACTATCATTGGCCTCTTTGGTAAGTGGCAGGACCGGATGAAGCCCGTAATCATCGCGTTTTTCCTGGTTGGCATTCCAACCGGTATTAGCGGCATTTTGCCAGGTAACCAAACCGGATTTTTATGGTTCGCAGCTTTAAACATCATTGAAGGAATTGCGACCCCATTTTTTACAACGCTTTTAATGGCAATGATTCAACAAAGTTATCCAGCAGAAGAGTTAGGGCGGATTCTAGGCGTTTTGAATTCTTTGTTGAATCTAGCTGGACCAATTGGCTTAATTTTTGCCGGTCCCCTAGCTGATGTGATTGGCATTGAACGCCTATTTGTGATTGCAGGAATCGGTGCTGCCATTTGCGGGGTGGTCGCGGTGTTAATGCCAATTACCAGGCAATATGACATTAGGCTGCATCAAAAATTGGCGAAATTAACTGAGCAACCAGATAAGTAATTAACATGATGATCATAAAGAGGAGAAAGACCAGACTACCAGCTGATCTTTCTCCTCTTTTTGTCATCACTTAATTACACGTTTTTAATCTTTTCACCGGTCAATCCCATCGCATTAATTGCCACGATAATTGTCGACATCGCCATGACCGCAGCACCAACGGCTGGGTCTAGAATGATTCCAATAAATGACAACACACCGGCAGCGAGTGGAATTGCGAAAATATTGTAGCCTGCTCCCCACCAGAGATTTTGAACCATTTTCCGATTTGTGATTTTAGCCAAATCAAGAAAATGTAAAATATCGCTGGGTTCTGATTTAACCAACACAACATCAGCGGAATCAATGGCAACATCGGTTCCGGCGCCAATTGCAATTCCAATATCGGCCGCGGCAAGACTTGGTGCGTCATTTACGCCGTCACCAACCATGATGACGTGATTGCCCTTTGCTTGATAATCAGCAATAACCTTTTGCTTATCATCTGGTAATAGGCCTGCATGGAATTCAGTCAATCCTAGTAAGTTAGCAACGTGTTCCGCGGCTTTTGGATTATCGCCAGTGAGCATTACGGGGGTAATTCCTCGCCTCTGAAGACCACTAATTAATTCCTTAGCACCCGCTTTGATGGTGTCGCCTTCAGCAACCATTCCTTGGACTTGGGTGCCCTGCAATAAGAAGCTGACGGAATTACCCTTAGCAGCCCATTTATCAGCAGCGGCCTCGTCGAACCTGATCCCTTGCTTCGTTAAATAGTTACCATTAACAATCGTATAGTCAGTGCCATCAACATTACCGGAAATACCAACGCCCGGAATATTTTGAGACTTTTCAGCCGCAACGACTTCAATGTCCTTCGCTTGGGCTTCAGTAATGATTGCTTGGGCCAGCGGATGAGTCGAATTATTTTCAAGGGCGGCCAGTCGGCTTAATAACGTTGTTTCGTCAATCCCATCATTTGGAATCAATGCATTCACCGTAAATTTACCTTCTGTTAACGTGCCAGTTTTATCCAAGAGAACGTGGCTAACATGTTGACTTGCTTCAATGGCTTGGCGATTTCGAACTAATAGCCCATTTTGAGCGCCAATCGTAGTAGAACGAGAAACCACTAATGGAATCGCTAATCCTAATGCATGCGGGCAAGCAATCACGAAGACGGTCACCATGATCGTCATTGCAGTCGCCAATCCCTGGGGTAACCAGGCAAAGAAAGCAATAATCCCAACACCAAGTGCCGCGTAAAATAGATACTTGGCAACTAAATCAGCTTTATCTTCTGCTTTAGATTTAGCTTGCTGGGCATTTTGAACCATTTTCATTACTTGAGAAAGATAGCCGGAGTCACCAGTACCACTAATTTTAACCGTTAGCGTCCCGTTATTGTTGGTTGCACCACCAATGACCTTATCGCCAACGTTCTTGGTAACGGCAGCAGATTCACCGGTTACCAGTGCTTCATTCACGGTCGACTCCCCAGCCGTAATAACACCATCGGCTGGAATACTCTCACCTGAACGCACTTGGAAAGCTTGACCAACTTTTAAATCAGATACTGGCACTTCTTTTGTTTCACCATTATCTGTAACTAGATGGGCCGTCTTAGGCAACAGGGCCGCCATCTTTTGTAAGGCATCCCCAGCCCCCATCAATGCATTCATTTCAATCCAGTGTCCTAGAAGCATAATTAAAATCAGGGTTGCAAGTTCGAACGAAAAATTCATTACATGATTTTCCGGGTTCAAGAAGTTGTTGGCAATAAATGCGTACAAACTGTAGAAATACGAGACGGAAATTCCAAGGGTTACTAGCGTCATCATTTCAGGAGATTTATCCTGAATTTCCGCTTTAGCCCCCTTTAAAAATGGCATTCCGCCATAAAAGTAAAGTGCTGTATCAAACAAAACGATGATAATGCCAACAATTAGCGGTGAACTGAAACTAAGGATGGAAACGTTTAAACCCATGATTGGTGCTAACAGTAAAACTGGAATCGCTAAGACAACGGAGACCCAAAATTTAACTTTCAAATTCCCCATATGCATCATTGAGCCACCGTGCATCATCATGTCGGTCCCAGCCATATCCATATCACCGTGATTCATCCCACTCATATTCATAGTTTCATGATTCATGTTCATTTGGCTGTGATCCATGTTCATTTGATTATGATCCGTTTCGGTCATATCGTGATCCATTTTCATGTCATCATGATCCATATGACTCATATTTGATTCATTATTTTCCATATTCTTAGCACTCATGTTTTTCATGTTCATATGGTCCTCTTTATTTGCCATGATTATCGACCCCCTAAAAATAAGTGTGCGTAGCAAAGCGGTTAGAAGCCGGAATATAAGTTCCTTGTGTGGAAATCCCCGGGCTCGGGATTTTTCCACCAGGTTCTTATATTTAGGCTTCTGCTTTGCGGAGCACCATGCCACTATATGAATGAGAATTACGACAAAAATTCATAAATTTCCGCCATCAGAAATCCCAGATTCTGGATTTTTGTGCAGCAATCCTAAAAGTAGACAGAACACCACAGTCTTAACACGTTTGATCACCTGGCAAGCAGTTACACTGAACTTCCTCGGGCGCTGTTTTGGCCTTTTCAGCTAGAATCGCCTGTAAGTTCGCAATATCCGCCCGTGAGAGTTCCCTTGACTGAATAACGCCGGCAATTGTTGAACCAGCCCGCATCGCACACATATGGTCAAACAAATCATCTGCCGCTGCCGCCATTGATTCCTTCTCGCCAACAACCGGCTTATACGTGAATGGTCGACTGCCGCCATGCTGCGCAACCGCCTGTTTTTGAATCAACCTGTGAAGTAGCGTTTTGGTTGTTGAAGCTGACCAGCCTTCTAATTCGTTCATAGCATCGATTAGTTCACGACTAGTCGCATGTCCCATTGTCCAAATTGCTCTCACAACCATCCATTCAGAATCGGTGATGGTTACATTCTTTGCATCCTTCAATTGGCTTCCTCCATTAATTGAATTCTAAGTTTACGTTTGTAGTCTCCTAACACTTATTAGTTTACAACCGTAGTCACAATAATGCGACCTTTCTGCCAGAAAATAGGCCTTTCGCTGTTTGGTGTGGGTGGGGCTGGTTATATGGTGACGGTGGCTAGGTCGAGCTTGCCGCGGGTCAGGTAGATCATCGTGGAGAAGTAGTCCATGTTGCGCAAGCCGCGGGCTCGGGTTTTGATGTGTTGGATGATGCCGTTCAATCCCTCGAGGATCGCGTTGGTGCACCGGTGGTCGAAATACGTGAGGATGTCCTGCCAGTGACGACGGATCCGGCGGGCGAGGGTTTTCATGGGTTCCAGACGGGAGTGCATCATCCACGAGCACAATGTCTGGAACCCGGCTTCGGCCTGCATCCGGCTCGTGCCGGTGGCGTGGATGTCCTGGAGGGTCTCGCGCATCCGGCGGGCGCGTCCGGTCTTGACCCGTTGTTTCTGCAGGTTATGCTTGGTCTCCAGCTGGAGCCCGGTCAGGCCCTCCTCGTTGCGCAGCCACAGGTATTTCGTGCGCCTGAGCGGGGGGTTGCGCCCGGCCTGCGTCTTGCGGACCTTGTCGACGGCCTCGTTGGCGTGCTTGATCACATGGAACTTGTCGATCACCTTGGCGGCGTTGGGCAGGTGTTCGCGGATGCCCTTGGCGAACCCCAGGCTCATGTCGCAGGTGACCAGTGTCACCCGGTTCGGGTCACCGTTGTGGTCCATGAAATCCAACGCGAACCGTTTGACGGTGTTCGCGTCCTTGCCGGGCACCACGCAGATCACGTTGCGCTCCGCCAGATCGGCGACCACGGTGATGTACCGGTGGCCTTTGCGGCCGGTCTCGTCGATGCCGATCGCCTCCACGCCCGTGTAATCCCCGTACAGGCGGGCCTGGTCCACATAATGTCTGATGAACCGCCACAATCTCGTGTCATGTTCGCCGACCTGCTCGGCTATGTCCGCGACCGGCTGGCTTTTCGCCAGCTCCACGACCATCGCCTCGAACAACAGCGTGAACCCGCTGCCTGGACGGGCCCACGGCACCGGCACCGCACGCACGCCGTGCTCGGGGCATGATACGCGCGGCACGCCCGCGTGGATGAACGCCTTGTACCGGAAGAAGTTCAAGTGCCGCCACACCCGGTTCCTGACATCATGCATCGGGCACGCCTCCCGCCCGCACTCCGCATGCGGGCAAGAAAAACGCGAGCCGGGCTCGAATCCGATCATGATGTGCAATTCGCGTCTGCCGCCCTCCCCGTCACGCAACTCCACACCCGAAACCCTCCAGGAATCAGGCAACTGCAAGGCGGCGGCGAACAACAACGTGGTATCCATACCCCCAAACTACCCGCCAGCCACCTCCACCCGACCAGCCCACCCACACCAAACAGCGAAAAGCCTATTTAAGAATTCGGTTAGACAAACGGGAGCTGTCAACATTTTCCTGATATCTCGCACTCTGTTGTAGCTGATTGAGTCATTCATAAACTCGGCAATATGGGTATTCGTCATATCTGTTTCAGTTATCAATCTATCGATTTCTTCTGAAGCGACTACGCTGCAATTTGACCGTTCGTATTTTCGCGTTGGCGCGCACTGCATCAAATCATGACATATATCACTTGCTGTATTCTTATATCAAGCGACATTCCCCATGCTGTCATAAAGTAACAAGTGTTATATTTCTGGTCGTGAAGAGTCTAAGAGAGGAATCCCCTCGCACACTTGTCACTTCGGTAGCTAGGAGCTCAGCGCACTACTTGGAGAGTCTTTTGTGAGATGAATGCGGTGCGCAGTGACCATAGGATGCTGGCTGCATCGATGCCTTCCTGGATAAGCGCTCCAAGGACAACGGAAATAAGCCCGAATGCTGCAAGAACCATACACGCTGTTGCAACAACCAGTCCTCCTACAACCGCCTGTAACATGATCTTACGCGTCATGCGGGCAATCTCAACAGCCGAAGGCACTCCGCCAATGTCATCGTTCATGATGACCACCTGGGAGGATTGCGATGCCGCCGTGGATGACCCGTCAGTCATGGCGATGCCTACATTCGCAGCAGCAAGTACGGGTGCATCGTTGACACCGTCACCAACCATCATCGTTATCTCGGCATGATGTTTTACATCAGTTTCCGATTGTTCGGCACGGTTTGCATGAACCGCAGCGAATTTATCCTCCGGTAGCAGGGACGCACGCACATCCTGGATGCCAACCTCCTTGGCCACGATCTGTGCCGAATCCATATGGTCGCCTGTAAGCATCGTTATCTTGTGGATGCCCAGCACGCGCAATCTCTCGATGGATGCTCGGGCAGCCGGTCTCGGTACATCACGCAGAATAATCCTCGCGGCAGGCGTGCCATCGATGGAAACATATGCAGCCATCTCATTCAATGCAGCTTTGCCCCACTTGTTCCATTGACTCCGGCTCTGTTGGCTCCATTCATCTGATTTGCCTGGCAGCGACAAGCCATTTCCCACAACGAATTCAGCTCTGCCAACGCAAACGGTTTTCCCGTCTACAACCCCCTGTACACCTTGGCCTGGCAGCTCACGAATATCCGTTGCAAGCAATGTCTCCTTCCCTGTTCGTTCGGCAGCCGAAACAATGCCTTTGGCCAGAATATGCACCGAATTGCTTTCCAACGCCCCTGCAGCACAAAGTATCCATGTCGAATCTGTATGCTCAAACCCCTCGGCCAGTTCAACCCTTGTCACCTGGGGTTGTTTGCTTGTAAGGGTTCCAGTTTTATCAAAGAAGATGTGGGTCACCTTCCCAAGCACTTCCAGGATTTCCTGCCGTTTGATAATGATGGAGGACCGGGCCAAACGTCCGGTTCCTCCCATATATGCAACGGGTGCCGCGATAAGCAATGGGCATGGTGTCGCCAGCACAAGCACTTGTGGGAATCTGACCGGATTGCCGGTCAAAGCCCATGCCGCGCCTGCCAGGATCAGTGACAGAATCGTGAATGGAATCGCAAGCGTGTCGGCTGTTCGAACTATTGGCGCGCGCGACTCCCTTGCCGTTTTCACGAGGTCAAGGATGCGTTGGTACTGCGATTCGTTTGGAGGAGTCGCAACGCGCATGGCAAGCGCCATCTCTCCGTTGATGGATCCCGAAAGCACGTGCCCAGCCTTTCCGACATGCACAGGCATCGATTCCCCGTTGATTGCGGACATGTCAAGGGTGGCCCGATCGCTGAGAAGCTCACCATCGGAAGGAACTGTTTCACCAGGTCGGACGATGAGGACATCGCCCACCTTCACCTGGTCTATCTGTCGCACTTGCCAGGGAGAAGACAGCAGATCATTCCCTGTTCTCGTGACAACGTTTGCCGTTGCGGGTGCTGCATCGACCAAGGCAGTTAGGCTTTCCTGTGCGCGTCGCTGCGCATATATCTCGATCATCTCACCGGTACGAATCATCAGGCATACTAGCCAAGCAGCCCAGTATTCTCCCACCATTGCCGTTGATGCGATAGAGAGCAACGCAAGAAGATCGACTCCAACTCTGCCCTTTCTGAAAGCAACGATCATCTCGTGAATCGTATCGATCGCTGTATAGACGACTAGAGCCACAATCAGCCACACCGCTCCCTGATGCCAAGGTGTGCCCGGATTCCACAACCCCGCACTGCACACACCGACGAATGCAGTTACCGCCATAGCCGGGTAACGGGCAATCAATCCACCTGCATGGGGGAGAAGGTCTGTCAAAGTCATATGGTCATGTTCTGCAAGTGTCGGTGCATCTCGTCGATTGTTGTTCATTACGCATGCCTTCAGTAATTCATTAATTGTATTGCGAGTGTTCACTACCGGATGGGTTGTTCTATACTGAATTGTTAATTGTGTGGTTATGCGATCGCAACAAACAATGTGGTGTGTTTGTTCGATATCGGACACTTCTGCGTAGTTGTATGGGATGAAAGCACGGTTGCAGGAAATGCGGTCGTGCAAACTGGGGAACTCCCTATGCAGGGAGCATAAAGGTGGGAAGCATGTCAAGAACCGTACTTGATCCGGACAGGCGTCGGCAACGGACACAGCAGGCGATCTTCGATGCCTTCGCCGGACTGTTCGCAGTGGAAAACTACTCTGATATCACCGTGCAGCAGATCATCCGCGAAGCGAACATAGGCCGCAGCACCTTCTATGACCATTACCAGTCAAAGGAGGATCTGCTTGACGACCTGTGCGTCGACATGTTTCACCATGTCGCTTCGCCACGACCTAGTACCTTGCAGGATCATGGATTTGAGCAGCGTCCCGGCGAACTGATGCCCGCACTCACACACCTGCTTTTTCATCTTCGTGAAGACAACGCCAGACTTCGCGGATTGCTTACAGGCACCAGTTCGGGACTGTTTCTCAAGAAGATCAAACCCTACCTGCATGCTCTGGTGAAAGACGAACTTCGAGCCGACCAGCACTGCTATCTATGTGATGAGGTTCCCGAGGACTTTCTCATCAACCACATCGTAGGATGCTTCACCACTGCTGTGGATTGGTGGGCTTCCCATGATTTCAAGGAATCACCCATCACATTGAATTCATATCTTTGCACGCTTCTGCCAGCGGAAATCACTGCAGGCGAACATACCAGCATCCACAAGAAATGAGGAATATTGAGTGAAAAACATACCTATAGGAACCGCCGACATGGCCGCGTCACGTATTGCTCTTGGCGTGATGCGCATGGACGTACTGAATAAATACGATGCCGCGAACGTTCTGAACACCGTGCTGAAGCGCGGCGTGAATTTCTTCGATACGGCCGACATCTATGGATTCGGCGCGGGTCACGCCCATGCGAGTTCTGAGGTGTTCGGAACTGCACTGAAAGACACCGGCGTGGAGCGATCAGATGTCTTCATTCAAACGAAATTTGGCATACTGATCGATTATTCCAATGGCAGTGCCCGCCGCTACGACTCGTCCGTCAAGAATCTAACGGAATCGCTGGATGGAGAACTCGTCGCATTGGGAACCGACTATGTCGACAGCGTGCTCATGCACCGCCCAGATCCACTCGTTGACGCAGATGAGTTCGCCAATGTCATTGATACACTGATCAGCTCCGGCAAAGTGCGTCATGTCGGCGTGAGCAACATGGACCCCTGGCAGATCGAGTATCTGCAGTCTTCCTTGAAGACCCATATTCAAGTAGACCAGTTGCAGTTTGGGCTGATGCACACGCCAATCATTGATGCCGGGATACACGTGAACATGTCTGACGACGATGCAATCAGCCGCGAGGGTGGCATCCTGCCATATTCACGACTACGCAACATCACCATTCAGGCGTGGAGTCCCTTCCAATCCGACACCCAGTACGGCGCGTTCATTGGAAATCCGCATTTCCCGGAACTGAACAATGAGCTTGACCGACAGGCACAGAAACACAACACCACACTGAATGCAATCGCTACGGCATGGGTACTGTATCACCCTGCAAACATACAGATCATCCTCGGATCGATGAATCCGCAACGGCTGTCACAGATGATCGACGGTGATACCGTTCAGCTCGAACGTCAGGACTGGTGGGATCTGTACAAGGCAGCAGGTCATCGGGTGCCTTGAAATCCGCTCGCTCCGGTGAACCGTACCCCATTGTTGAATTGGAATATTCAATTCAATGAATGGAGTGCGATTTTCATGCCTGTGAATCGTGTAAGAAAAGAAGATTATGACTTTAAGTTGACAGCTTTTAGCTTGATCGTCAAGGTATAGGGGAGACGTTCGACTGCTTAAGAGCTTGAGATTTCCGAGGATGTAGCGTGACAGTTGATTTTGACGTATCGCACCCATGGCATGGAAGAACTGGCGATGAGCGGAAAATGATCGCATGGATCGAAGACGAAGCTTTCGGCCTGTCGCTATCAAGTTGGCCGCGGGAGGACCCTGTCCTAGTGGTCGTGAAATATGGTCTTTCGAACGGAAGCCTGCTAGTGAGATGGTGCAGTGAATACCGCAGTGCAGGTGGCCATTTCGCCGATCTTCTAGAAAGGAGGAATAGTTCCTCCACTGATTCGCCCGTCAGATTGGCATTTCAGGCCAAACCTGCGCACAATCCTGAGCACTGTCTTGGCTGCCACTCTCTTGCCGAACTCGCCAAACAGACACATGTGTATATGCCGATGCCAGCACCCATTCGGGCTTCTTAAGAAAATCCTGGCAATCAATGGCTCCTGTCGGGTCTCGCCACGGGCGCAGGATACAAAAGATAGTAATAGTAAGAGGAACTGGACTGGATTACGGACAGCGACCATTGTGTTTGCAGTGTCAGTGGACATTTGACATGTAGCGATGTGATTTTTCTGTCGTCGTTGCGGAGCGCAGCGTCTGCTCCTGTGATGGCGAAGAGTCTGCCTGTTGTGCTGCGTCCTGCAACCGCACATTCAATGGCGTATTGCGCTGACTTGACGTGGTGAATGCTCCAGACACGGTGAAGTTCTGCGTTACGGGCGAAGTAGGTGTCGAAGAAATCTTAAGTCTTGTCGATTCCCGTCGATCTTTCGCCTCGTCCGGAGGTGAAGGATGCATCTGGGGCAAAGAGCTGTACCGGTTCCGTGAAATCCCTCTCGTCCTGGCCTGCGGTGTTTGACAGTGAGAAGTAGTGGTTGAGAACACCGCTGGAAGGGGTCATGCGATATTTTTCTTTTTCTTGGATGCGTTCTGTTCCAATCGAATGTCGTGCTTCGCATGTGTCAGGTGTTTATACAGTAGGATAATTCAAGTTCTCACGCTTGCGGGGAAGGGTAAGGAGCACAGCAAGGCATTCTGCGCCATCGCGGCGGGACCTGATATGGTCTGGAAACGGGACGGGAATGAATGCGCGTGCAGTGTCTTTGAATCCCTGCAACTGGTTCACCATTAATGTCTGCTATGTCGAGAACATATTGCAGGTCGAATGAGTGGAATTCTCTGCCGTCTAGCCCATTCAAATATCTTGTTTCCTCAAACGCTGAGGTAGTCCGATCATGCAGGTATTCATTCATGAATACTGTTTATCCGTGGATGCCGAATGCCATGCCAATCAGCCATGCGAACAGCATAGTCGATAGCCCCATGAGGACGTTGCGCAATATGGCCTTTCCTAGTGCTGCCCCGCCAATTCTTGCTGAAATGCTACCCGTAATGAGAAGAGCTATGGCAACGGAAAGCACTATGAGAAAAACCCTCAACGGGAAAGAAACCGGAATCAATGAAAACAGCATGGGAATGATTCCGCCACTGACGAATGACAGGAAAGATGAGTATGCGGCCTGCCAGGGACTCGTCAGCTCATCCGGATTTATGCCTAACTCGTCGGTAGCATGGGCACGCAAGGCATCATATTGCATTGCTTCGAATGCCGCTCGTCTGGATGTGTTGGCGGAGATGCCCTTAGCCTCATATATGTGAGCCAGCTCGTCAAGTTCTTCAACTGGAAGGTTTTCCAACTCCCAGCGCTCCTTATCGAGGAGTGCGCGTTCTGTATCACGCTGTGCGCTCACGGATACATACTCTCCTCCGGCCATGGAGAAGGAGCCTGCCGCAAGGGCTGCAAGGCCTGCGACGAGCAGCGAACGGGGATTGCTGTCTGCTCCGGCCACGCCTATGATCGTGCCGGCGACGGACACGATGCCGTCGTTGGCGCCAAGGACGCCGGCACGAAGCCAATTCAACTTGCTGGATGTACCCCTGGTATCATGCAACTCACCTGGGTGAGAGAGAGCGGTTTTGCCACTCATCTTGTTTGGCTGTTGCTGACTTATCCACCCACCGTAATCCTTATCAGGAATCGGGAATGATTCCGTAACGTCTTTATCGACGGCATTTTCCTTATGGTCATCCATGGGTTCACCATTCAATCATGGAACAGCTGCGGTTGCGCTGTCTTGTCTTCTACGTTTTCGCCTGCACTACTAAAACATCGTATTCATCATTCGTGTCGTTTGGTTAGTGTCGGACATATTGCAAAGAGTGTCCGGGGCCAGGCTGCGGATGACATTGAGTCAAGACGCTTAAATCTGTAAGTTGCAGCCTCAAGCATCCTGATTCTTAGATTTTTCTGAGTATGAAACATGTAGTTTGTTGCTCGGTGACATATAGAAGATGTTCATGGAATCCGATGGCACTGCTAAGAAACCACCCATGAAACATGAAAGTCAGCGAATCAGAATACTCTCAGCGGATGATGTGATGTACACGATACGGATCGCTCACGGATGTGAATGACTTTCGCAGTGGTCGGGGCCGGAGTATCAATGGCAGAAAGTGGATGCAATGAAAAGACAAGGTAAGATGGCAATAACCGCAGTATCGTTGTTGGCGCTTTCAGTTGACGTAGCGGCGATATTTGTCGTACCAGAGTTACGCATGCGATATGCAGATGCGTCTTTGACTTCAACGCAAGCCGCAGGGCAAACTGCCACGCAGGCAGGCAGTTCACGCGGTGAGAATAGCTCACCAAGCAGCTCGACCCCCTCTTCAAGTTCATCGGTATCCTCGAGTCTGAAGGATGGAACATATTCGGGAGCGGTTGTCTCTACCAATAGAGGTGATTTCCAAGTGGATTTGACAGTATCTGGTGGGAAGGTAACCAATGTCGAAGTCTTGGAATATCCGCAGGATCCGACATCCCAGTCCATCAACGAGCAAGCCATTCCAGTGTATGTCAAAGAAGCCTTGGCAGCGCAGAGCGCTCAAATTCAACTCGTTTCTGGCGCAACCGAAACCTTCAATGGATTCACCGGATCGCTGCAGGATGCCATCAATCAGGCCCAGGGTCCAAAATGAACACGTACGTTCTTAATGTGATGAACCTTCCCTTTACCATTATGGTTAATTCCATATCGAAAGATCTCAAAATTGAGAAGACGGTCAAGACCATCCACAGCCTTCTGATCGATGCAGATCGACGCTTCTCCCCGTTCAAGGCAAACTCTATGGTAAGCCGCTTCCAACATGGTGACCATGGCGTGCTGTCAGACGAGGATTTTCAAGAAGTGTATCTCAAGACTCTTTTGGCACAGGTTGAAACAGATGGACTTTTCGACCCATTCTACTCAGGCGTGTATGACCCTACTGGATTGGTGAAGGGATGGATCGTTGAAACTGCGTTCAATCAGGTTCTGGAGCCTTTGTTGCGTACTGGTCAGGTCACGGCCGCGGCCATCAATGCGGGAGGAGACATGATCGTTTCCGCCAATGCATTTCAGACTGCCTGGACAGTAGGCATTGAGAATCCATGTGACACCCACCACTATGTGGCAGCATTCCCACTGCGTTCTGGAGCTGTCGCCACATCAGGAAGCAGCAAACGAGGCGAACATATCAAACGTGCACATCATGACATCGTACAGTCGACGGTCATTGCCGATTCATTGGTCGATGCCGACGTTTGGACCACCGCCCTGTTTGCAGCCTCTCGTGACGACATCCCCCATCTCATAGCGGAGCATGCGCTTACGGCCTTTCTCGTCACTGATTCAGGACAGTATCAAAATTATTCACGTGGCACGCTCGTAGACGCATCGTCAATATCCAGTCATGATAAGGAGTTCTGGCGATGAAACACCTATCGACACGCATACTCCTAACATGGATGATCCTACTGTTTATTGTGCCCGCGCCCATGGTGCTGATGCTTTCGACGACCTTGCCAACGTTGTATTTACACAATATGGTCGGCATCCAACTTGGTGTCATTGCATACTCATGGATGCTTGCCGCCATGTATCTTGGCACTCGTCCTCGATGGGTGGACAGAAGTGTCGGGTTACCACATGTATATGTGGTTCATGGGGTGATGGGACTTATGGCGATTACCCTCGCAGTCCTGCATCGCCAACTTTCCCTTTCGTCGGGGTGGATCAAGAGAACTGGCGATTGGGCACTTATGCTGTTCATCGCACTTGCAGTCTGGTCATGCGTGTTCATGGCAGGTTGGCTTACTTCACGCTTACGGTGGCTCGAACTGTTGAAACATTGGCTCGAACACCTCGCAAGGCATGAACTTTCAGTATGGCTTCACCGGCTTAATCTCATAGCCGTAGTCCTCGTGTTCATCCACGTGCAGCTCATCAACTACATAGCATCACAACGAATTTTCATGGCAGTGTTCGATACTGTTACCATACTGGTATTCACACTATATGTTCTTGAAAAAATGCGTCTTCATTTCATTTCCATAACGGGACGGATCACTGGAACTCGCATGATAGCTCACAAGGTTCATGAAATAGCAGTTGCGATTCCACGTCAGCATGGTATGGATTGGGAAGCCGGAGACTTCGCATTCATCCGTTTTCCCGATAGTGACGGCTTGCGGGAATACCATCCGTTCTCGATAGTGAACGCACCTCTCGATCACCGGAACCATGGGGTGGCAAGACGCAATCTTCCCAATGCAGTGACACTATTTTTTGCTATTCGTGAAGATGGCGATTTCACACGTCGAATGGGTGCGTTGCCACCAGGAACGGTTGTTGACATGTTGCCGCCATACGGGCGCTACCGACGCTTCGTTGAAGAGCATGCACACAATGCCCCCATGATTCTTATTGCGGGTGGTATTGGCATCACGCCACTGATTGCCGTGCTTGAGCACTATGGGCCGCGTGTTTCGACCTTCGTGTACACGGCCAGGCGAGGTCAGATGCTGCCGTATACCAGTTATCTGCGATACTGGGCCGAGACGAGTCACATGCGTTCAATCATCTCCGAGCATCGGATACCGCCATCGCGAATAAGGAATGAGGTGATTGTCCGACACGCGATCTATCTCATAGCCGGCCCTATGCCCATGCAGCGCATGTGGTCCAAGTATTTGTGTTCCCAGGGCATTCCGGCAGATGACATATACGCCGAACCCTTCTCCTGGTAAAAGAAGCGACAGACCAAAGACTGGTCATTTTTCAGACATACGCCCTCTGATGTTGTAACTGTCCTTATGCAAGGAAGCCACAATTCAAACTACAAGCATTCTAGCAGCTTGAAAAATCTGCCGATATCTTACTAGGTCGCACACTGATATTGCCGTGCAGGGATTGAATTCAGACACCACCGCTGGGATATCACGATGTACACCTTGTTGTTACATCTTTGATGCAGTTCATGGATTTTCAACGTGATTAGAAAATATGCGCAGCACATCGTGGATCTGGAACACAGCGGATGTTGACCCATATACAGGGCGGCGGCCTGTTGCTGCCGATACTGAACAGAATGGGAAGTACTTTCAATAACTAATTAGCGGCGTCTATTGCTATCAGATTAAGAAAACGTCCATAATGTACGATAGTCGAAACTTATGTAGTGCACGAGCGGTATTGTTCTCGGCATCGAAGTTGCGTTATAAATGTTTCGAAACGGTATCATTCATAAACAATGCTTGACCATTATTAATCACGGCGAATGTTCGGTGATACTTTATGGGCAATCTCCTTAGCATATCAATATTGTTTAAGAATGGTTTTAGCCAATTTTTAATGGTCATATGGTTGTTGACTGATTTGTCAATTTCATCCTGATCGAGATGTTCAACCCTGATCATAGATGCATTGAGCTCAGCATGTTCCATTATTGGAGAGGAGGGGCGCTCAGTCAAAGATTGATGAGTATTTATTGCTTTAGGGATTCTTGGAGAATTGATCGAAGTCCTCGACGCGGCTTGCAACTTGGCCGTTGACATTGTTCCGGCATAATGTTGGTTTGGGAGCAGGATTGACTGTTTAGACCGTGCGTGGCTCGAACTGGTCAAGTTCGGTGAAGCAGCGTCTGTATATCAGTATCATGATCAGGGTGTCTCCGATTATGGTGATCGAGCTGAGTGCGGCAAGGACGACGAACTGGTATTTTGCCGCTTCGAGTGGATCTCCTCCTGCCATGATCTGGCCCGCCATCATTCCCGGTATGAGTACGATGCCGCTTGAAGCAAGCTGTGCGATCGTAGGGATGAGACCCAGTTTCGCCGAGGCGATGATTGATGGTTTCGCTGCCTCGAAGGGGGTCGCACCCATGCTGAGGTAGACCTCAACCTCATATTCCCGGGCTTTCATATCGGAGAAGAATCGGCTCATAGCAACGGCGATTGCGGCGACGAGATTGCCAAGCATCATGCCGGTCACAGGAATCAGAATCTGCGGGGCGTACCATGGCGATGGCGCGATGATGAGTTCGCTGACGACGCTGTCGACGATGAGCACACTCACCATCAAGGTCAGCAGCACTGGCATCACCAGGCCTCGCGGAATTCCATCTGCACGGGTGAGCGTGATCTGCACGGCGGCGATGACCATGAAAACCATCAGTGCCAGGACAATCCACGGGTTGTTGGCTTCGATGACGTATTTGATGATGTAGCCCATGGCCAGTAGCTGCAGTAGTGAGCGCAGGGTCGACCAGATCATGGATTTCGCCATTCCCAGTCTCATGACGACGGTCAGGATGGCAGCCAGGGCGACCAGCAGAAAAGTCACGGAGAGTCCGAATATGTTGATGTCATACACGGCGCCTGCAGTATGCGAAGCGATAATCATTCCATCTCCTGTCGTGACAGCCTGCCATGTGCGAGGCTAAGAATCCTGGAGGCCCGTCCATCTGAATTTCTGTGCCGGACTCGCAACACCGCCATTCCCGTGTGAGTTGCCGCGTTTTGCAGCATGGCGCCGACCTTGTCGGAACTATCTGGATCTAACCCCGCATCCACCTCGTCACTGAGCAGGACTTTCGGCTGGAGCATCAGGCTGCGCAGCAGACACACCCGTGCCTGCTGCCCAACGGATAGCATTGCGGGGTTGCGGACAAGCTCCACATCATCCAACCCCAGTTCGTCCAACCCATTTCTGATCTGCTTGGCAACAGGCTTTGCCGTTTGCGGTCTCAAGCCTTTAGCGTTCCTGTTGATGGAAAAGCCGAAGGGAAGCAGCACCGCATCAAGAACGGTATCAGAAGTCAGCACAGGCCTTTGGGGGAGATATACGACATTGCGCCTCCAGCTTTCGGGTGTGAAGCTGCTGCTGTCTCTCCCCTCGAGTGTCAGCTTCGCTGAAGCATGTGGGTCAAGCAGTGCCAATGCCATGAGCACATGTGATTTGCCCGAACCAGAGGGTCCCGTGAGATCGACGATCTCGCCTCGCTCAAGATGAAGAGACAGGTTGGAGAACAGGGTTTTCCCGTTCTGTTGTGATGAATCCTGTTTAAACACGCACGACAGGGCATGCGCCGAGAAGTAGCTCACTTGTTGTTTCCTTTCGATTCGGTCGGATCGACTGTCAATCGCAGCGTAATCTCCATCGTCGTTCCGGATGATGATGTTGAAAGAACACGAATGGTTCCTTGGTAGCGGGACAAGATATCGCGCGTCAGGGCCAGTCCCAGACCATACCCTTGGTGTTCGGATTCCGCATCGGAACGTGCAAAGCGCGCGAACCACTGTTCGGGATTTCCTTCCATTCCCGTTCCTTGGTCCCGAACCGTCACGACTGCTCTGTCTTGTGCAGCATGCAGTGTCACTTCTATGTTCGTGTGATGCGGTGAATGGACGATTGCATTGTCAAGCACGGCGACAAGACAACGTTCGATTCCCGTTTCTTCGCACAAGACGAGAACGGTGGCTGAGGGTGATGCGAAATGGATCGCAACCTCACGCTGCTCAGCAAGCACATCGATTGACTCTAGGGCGTGTGTGATTGCCTGGGATAGATTCACTGCGTGCGGGCTGGTAGCGCCGCGTGCCGCCAGCAATAGGTCGTTGATGATGATGTCCATTCGTGACACGTCAGTTGTCAATTCCTTCAGCAGAGGATCGATGGGTTTTCCGAGTCGCAGGCGACGCTCGATGAGTTCGCTACGAGCGTTGATTATTGCAAGTGGCGTTTTCAATTCGTGACTCGCGTCTGCTACGAAGTTACGTTGCAGCCGTATGGCCTGATCCAACGGCCTGATCTCTTCGCGGGATAGAAACCATGCAACCATCCCTGTGGTGATGATGATTCCAGCGACAAAGAGAATGATGAAGATTATTGCCTTTTCGGAGTCTATGATCAAGCTGCCGTGGAAGAGAGCTCCCGAGGTTACGTCGTTGGGGCTGAAGCCGCGTTCGCTGAGTTCATGTCGCGAACCTAGAATGACGCCAATGACCAGCAGAAGTGCTCCGAGAATCGCAATTGCACTCATTGCCAGCATCATCCGTATGCTGATTGATCGTATGGCTTTCATCCCGGATGTCTTGCGCTCGACCTGTGCATCTGATTCGTTATTAAATCTCATATGGGGTCGCTTTCCATGGGATTGCCGAGGCAATATCCCTTTCCTCGAACTGTCATGATCAATCCTTTGACTGTCTTCTGTCTGATATAGGAAACATAGGTATCAATGGTTCCCTCCCCAGCATCACGGCTGAAAGCAGCCATGAGCAATTCTTTTCTTGTGAAGACCCGGTCAGGATTGATGCACAGCGCCTTCAGCAATGAAGCTTCCGCAGGAGATAACTGGATGTTTATTCCCGACGGCGACTCGATGAGCCCTCGGTGCTCCTTGAATGTCCAATCGCCAATCGCGTGACTCTGCTGCTGTGCCTGATATCCGCGCAGCAATGATCGTATGCGTGCGTTGAGTTCCTCGAAACGGAATGGTTTGGAAAGATAATCATTGGCACCTGCATCCAATCCTGAGACGATCTCTTCCGTACTTGAAAGAGCGGTGAGCATCAGCATGGGAACGGTGATCCCTTCCCTCCGTGCCGAACGCACAAAATCCAACCCATCCATATCAGGCAGTCGTCGATCGACAATCACTGCATCATAGGGATTCATGCCAAACTCGTGGATGGCTGCCTTTCCCGTTGTAACCCAATGCGCACGGTAATCGTCCTCAAGGAGTTCCATGAGAATCCCTCCCATCTGCGGATCATCCTCAATGAGCAGAAGGCTGGGTTGGAGCAGCTTGATCGGGTCTGACAATGCGTACCGGCTGTGACTATCATCAAGTTCATTCATATTTCAGCCCTCCACCGATGACGGTATTACTTCGCTTCGATTTCTTCACTTCTTGACAGCCAAGACGTAAAAGCCTTGAATGCCAATGGAAGAATCGAAATGAGCACGATGCACAAGCACACTATTTCGATATGATTCGATATCAGCGGGATACGACCAAGAGCATACCCCATGCTTGGAAGTGCAACGCCCCAGATAACTGCCCCGACAAGGTTCGCGATGATGAAACGGCGATGATTGAAATGCGTCATGCCTATGATGAAGGGAACAAAGGTTCTCAATATGGGCACGAATCTCGCCAGGATGATCGCCCGGCTGCCGTAATCATCGAAGAAGCGCTGTGCTCGCTTGATGCGATTTCTATTTTTCCCCTGCACCCAGGATTTAATCCGGCGAATGTTTCCGCTGTGCTTCCCGGTCTCATACCCGGCTTGGTCTCCGGTGAAGGCAGCCACCGATACTATGAGACAGATGATCCACAATGGCATTCCTGATACGGGTGAGTCAGCCAGCGTCATTGACGCGGGAACCATGCCAAGCAGGAAAACTAGGGAATCTCCGGGAAGAAAAAATCCTATCAGCAGACCGGATTCTGCGAAGATGATGAATGCGCAGGCTGCAAGTGCCCAAGGCCCTGCTGCTGCAATAACGAATGCCGGGCTAAGAAAAGATAGCATGTTCAAGTCCTTCTTGAGTACCTTTTATACTGTCACCGACATAATCCCAGTATGGAGCTAAGCAAACGCTAAGAATTGCATGCCAGACAGAGCAGACACGTACAGAAATGATTCTTGGAGAATTCTTGGTATTTCAATGCAACACTTGAACGCATGAATAATCCTTTCGTCATGTCGTTGTCTCGGCTGCCTTGGACCAGGCGGCTGCTCCTCTTAGTGACAGCATTGGCTCTCATTTGCATCATTCCTATCGGAGACGCATTGAAAAGAAGTCAGTCTATCACGAATCACGAGATGAAGATACTTGAACAATTCCAAAAAGCTCCACATTTGTTGCTGGCTATCTCAACAGGCTTTGGACAGGCTTTCTCGATCGCGGGGACTGCACTGATAGTTTCACTTTCTCTGCTCTATTTGGTTTGGACCCAGCGTGGCTGGGTCCAACCTTTGAGGGGTGCCATAATCGCCGTCACTCCAATGATGGTGACGCTCGTGGTAAAGGTTATCGTCAATCGTAGCCGTCCAGGAACATCCCTCGGGAATCTGGAGAACGATCCAAGCTTTCCAAGCGGGCATGTCGCGGCTTCGATATGCTGCGTGGCGCTGCTGTTTCTGATCATGCAGTTGCGTCATGTCCGCGAATCGTCAAGAGGGAACAGATATTTTCTGAGGCTCGCCGTATCGGTGATTCTGATGCTCATTCCAGTGATGACTGCAGTCTCCAGACTGATATTGGGCGTCCACTATCCCAGCGATGTAGTGGCTTCTCTGATTCTCAACGCCCTGCTGGCAGCAAGCATGGGAGTCATAACACAACAAGAGATAATGGCAGGTCCACTGCATTAATATCGATGGATAAAACGACACAACCGACAAAATTATCTTAAGATCTCAGGTGAAACTAACAGAGTAGTACATTATACGGTGATACTCATATCCAGCCAAAGCGGAATTCAATTTAACTACGTATAACCTACATGCATTCTTGATATGTTTCATCCCCCGCTTCTAAATCGAATCTGGATGATGAGGTTCGATGCAAATCCACATGTAGCCGTTGGATCCGCTGGCTGCTGTTTACCAGACATTAAGAACAGGGATATCTGGGTCTGAATCTTGGCTGATTCGACTCCTTACTTTACTCAAGTGCGCTATTTCTGCCTGCCAGCTTCTTACGGGCGTCAGTGGTTCTCACTGCTCTTTTCCACCCATCTTTCGGAATGGTTCACCATCGTACTCAGAACTGGCTATCTCATATTTCTTAATATCAATATTCTCTTTATTCTGCATCTTCCATTGTTTTTGAGTGGACCAATCTGTTTTCCAACGTGGTGATGCCCTCATTGGTAACATCTGGTGAATTGCTCTGGATTCCTCGTGTATGAGTTCTGACCAATCCTGTGAGAGGAAGAACTGGCATCAGGAAACCAGGCGACGGTGGCTTTCCCTGTTGCCAGAACAAAGCCATAGTAATAGTCATGATCACTGCCAAATGTGATATGGACTGGTTTTTGTTCCTGATTTCCCCTAGATAGGGAATGATGGGATTATGAGCATACAATTTAGCGATGAGTTCAAGGATCGGGCCGTGAGATTGTTGGCCGAGTCGTGGGAGAATTATTCGTCGCAGACGAAGGCGCTGCAGGGTGTGGCCAGGAGCCTATGGGTCGCCACGCAGTCGCTGCGCCGCTGGCAGGAACAGGCCGATGCGAACGGTGCGGCCGGTCCTGGCGAGTCTGCGGAGTTGAAACGGCTGCGCTGGGAGAATGCGGAGCTACGTCGCAGCAACGAGATACTTTCCTCGGCCTCGGTTTTTTCGCCTCAAGGCTCGACCCTACACGGCGTTGATGGTAGCGTACATCGACCGTCATCGCGCACGGTTCGGGGTCGGGCCAATCTGCTGGACGTTGAGGGTCTCGTTGGATGGCGGGTTCATCACGTCTCGCGCGTACTGGCAGACGAAGGCACATACCGTCTCCACCGGTACGGGCTCGTCACGAGACGCTGGCGCGTGGCATTGGCGGGCATGCACGCGCACCGGTTCATGGCGGTGTACGGGTACAGGAAAGTGCATCGTCAGCTGATCCGTCAGGGTTGGAGTGGAATCGGGCGCGACCAGGTGCTGCATGTCATACTCTCCCTTGGGATTCAAGGCATACGTCGGGGTCGGATCCCTATCCCCACGCGGTCCGTGAGGAGTACGGGCGGGCGCCCGGACCTAGTGGAGCGCCGGTTCAGCGCAGCCGCTCCCGGTCGTCTGCATGTGGCTGATATCACCTACGTGCATCTGAGCGATGGAAGTTTCGCTTATGTGGCGTTCGTGACCGACGCTTACGCCAGAAGGATTGTGGGCTGGGCCGTGAGCGCGAGCCAGCCCACCAAGGATCTGCCCCTGCTCACGTTGGACCAGTCCACCGGCTGGGCAGCCCGGCACGGTGATACGCGTGGACTCGTGCATCACTCGAATCACGGCACCCAGTACATCAGTGTTCTCTACGGCTCGCACCTTAACGAGCATGACATCCTCGCGTCCACCGGCAGCGTGGGTGACTCCTACGACAACGCCCTCGGGGAAACTGTCAACAGTGCGTACAAGACCGAGCTGATCCATCGCGGCAGGCCCATCGACCGCGTGAAGGCACGGAACAAGCCACCTTCCAGTGGGCGTTCTGGTGGAGCCAGAAACGTTTTCATGAAACTCTGAACTACCTGACACCAGCCGAAGTGGAAGCACGTTACTATAAATCACAAGTGATACCAATCACCCCAAAAACCAATAAAACAATGTGAACAAAATCCAGTCCACTTGAAATGGCTTAAAAGATCGGTTTGGTTCTAGTGGTGGTTGCGGCATCTGTCTTTCTGGGAGGAATGGATGTCGCAATACGAGTATCGGGGCTCGGTCTATCCGCCCCGGCGTGCGATGTGCCAGGCAAGACGCGCCCACTATGTTGAGCTGTTGAATCAGGGTATGAACTTCACCCAGGCTGCCCGCATGGTCGGGGTGTCCAAACGCACTGGGAAAGCTTGGCGCAAGGGGCGAGCCAGAAGCACTGACAGGAACGAACGGCCCCGGGTCGACTGGTATCGTCATGACATGGACCAGCCCGACCGCCATGACGCCCAGAGCGTGCAGCACGCCAGTATCGCCAAGATGCGTCACCTGCCCAAGCTCCTGCGCAACACCCTGACACCTGGGGCGAACTCGCCCTGCACCAGAAGATCAGCACCAGCCTGGGCATGCAGGTCTACTTCTCCCGACCTGCACAGCCCCTGGCAGCGCGGCACCAACGAGAACACCAACGGACTAATGCGCCAATACTTTCCCAAAGGCACCGACCTGAGCATCTACCCCGAGAAATATCTCGACGCCGTCGCCGAGGAGCTCAACGACCGCCCGAGAAAAACCCTCGACTACATGAAACCCAACGAAAAAATCATCGAACTCATCAACCAAGCCGCATATTAGAAACCACAAACACACTACCAACCGTTGCAACCACCACTAGAAACCGCCGGGCTGCGGCCTTTTTCTGGGGGGCGTCGAAGTAAGATGGACACGATGCTGCGGCTACCGCCGTTTGTCTCAAGCCCGGTGCTTGTGATAATTGGCATGACACCATCGGCGAACAATGCACTTGTGCTATAAGCCTTCCCTGAGTGTATGGGGGCATACCGTATCTACCGTTCAAGAAACAGTCACGAGTCATCGGCATTGATTGCTCCGTCCTCATTGATGTGGTAATTGGCGGGGTAAAGGAGAATGTAGTCCATACTTTTGCTTGTACTTTCAAGCATCTACACAGAATCTTTGCACTCTCCCTAGCTCCACAATTCACCTCAAATCGTTGCAATTCCAACGCTTTGGGGTTTTTCTTTGCCTTTGAATCGGTGGGGAAATCGGGGTTAAGTAAAGAATTGTGGTTAACAGGCAAAACGTGGGTCTTATACGGCGTGTCATTTTTGTCCTGCCCAGCCTTTTCTGATGCCGAATCCGTGTTCGTAGCCTCGGCCGCTTTGTCGCCTTCCTGTTGGCCGCCATATGCCCGGTAGTCGTTCCGGCCGCCATCCAGAGTATTTCAGATTCGTGGGATCCCGGCGAGTTAAGAACAAAGTTGCTGGCTCGATCCCCGTATATCGTGTAAAGTTTTGCAGATATTGCGCTGCTTCTCGTCATCCGCACGCCGGGCGGACTTGATTGCTTGACATGGTCCACGGTGTTGCCGAGACAGTAACGGATCCGAAGCACCAATGTCTGGTTCTGATACTCATATTTTGGATACACATACGTAAGAATACAAAAATATAAGATATTTTTTGAGACATATGTATAATATTTCGTGGAATGATACGAAATTTATGGATATATTCAGAAATTGAGGTACATGGTTATGTCCAGCGAGCTTGAGGAAGTGGTTCGCAGCGTCATTCGCGGCCAGTGCGAGACACAGACGCTGGAGATCAAGGCTGCGAATAATGGCGCGCCACGTGTCCATGACACCTTGTCGTCATTCTCGAATCAGAACGATGGAGGCATCATTCTGTTCGGCATTGACGAAGGCAACGGCTTCGCGATATGTGGCGTCTATGACGCGCAGGATCTGCAGAAGAAGTTGCATGGCCAGTGCGAAGCCATGACGCCTCGGGTGAGGCCGGTGTTCGACGTGGCCCAGGTAGACGGGAGAACCGTGGTCGCGATGTACATCACCGGGCAAGCCATGAGCGAGCGACCGGTATACCGTACCATCAAAGGAATTCCTGAAGGGAGCTACACGCGCATTGGCGATGCCGATGTGCACATGACTGCAACCGAGCTTTACGAAATTCAAGCGTTTAAAGAAGGCCGCCGCGATGATGTCGATGTGGATGAATTAGCGAGCGCCGCCATGCTGGATTCATCAAAGGTTTCTCGTTTCATCGATGCCGCAGCCATAGAACGCCCACTGCTTGGAAGACGTTCCCATGAAGAGATGCTGTCATTATCGGGAATAGTGCGCGATGGGAAACCCACGTTGGCTGGCATGATGGCTCTTGGCGATTACCCGCAACAGGTGTACCCCAATTTGTGCGTCACTGCCATCGCAGTCAACGGCACGGAACTGCTGCACCACGATTCTGGAGAACGGTTCGTCGACAATAAACGATACGAAGGCACCATTGACGAAATGATAGAAGGTGTCATGGGCTTCGTGGCGCGTAACAGCAAAACCAAAGTAGTGATCCGGGACGGCAAACGAGTCGATGTTCCGCAATATCCGCAGACTGCAGTGCGCGAGATCATCGTCAACGCGCTCATGCACCGCGACTACGGGCCATACTGCAATGGGACACCCATACGACTCGTGCTGTTCACCGATCGACTGGAGTGCTGGAATCCCGGTGGAATCTATGGCGGCCAGAGCATCAACGAACTTGGCATTGCCAACATGCCTACGCGCAATCCGACCCTGGTATCGATTCTGGAGATTGAAAAAATCGCCAAGAACCGGCATACCGGCATACCGGTAATCCGCGATGAAGCGAGATCTTATAGATTGCGTGAACCGGAATTCATTGACCATAAGGGCTCGTTCCTTGTGAGGCTCTTCAACGAAGCCGCGAGCAATCATGACATAGCTCATGCCAATGCCACTGATCGCCGGCAGGCAAAGACTCGTTCCGGCCAGACCATCCAGGACATTCTCGACTACTGTTCCCAGCCCCGCTCTGCACAGGAGATCGCTGATTCCCTAGGCTACAACATGCAATATGTCAGGAAACGATATATACGACCGATGATCGACGATGGCAGACTTTCCCTAACCATGCCAGATAAACCGCAAAGCAAATTCCAACGGTATCAGTCTTCCAAACTGATTACGCGCGTTCGATTCCCGTCGCCCGCTCCACGTTGCGCTGTTTAAGCGTTCATTGTGAACTTCCCAAAGTATACAACCCTTCAATCGATGGAAATCAGGCCGGTTTAACCCGGATTT
Source organism: Bifidobacterium sp. WK041_4_12 (assembly GCF_041080795.1). Classification (NCBI taxonomy): domain Bacteria; kingdom Bacillati; phylum Actinomycetota; class Actinomycetes; order Bifidobacteriales; family Bifidobacteriaceae; genus Bifidobacterium; species Bifidobacterium aquikefiricola. The sequence goes on from NZ_CP129674.1 coordinate 174,275, forward strand.
TGCCCCTTTTGGGGCTTCTATACTTTGGGAAGTTCACAATGAACGCTAGGGGATGGGGTGCTGGCTGTGTTGATGACACCACCAGCAGATGGCCTTGATGCGTCGCATGAGGCGCAGTCCCCGCTGCTGGCGCATCATGTCGCGCAATTGATGCGAACAAAACCCAGTCCAACAATCGGGGTGCAATTCACTTCTTAGGCACGATCTGCTGAAGCGAGTAAACACTCATGCGCATCGTTCATTGACGCTCAGCGGTGATACGTTCCAGCCAGTTTTTCACCAATGCTTCGGTGAGGGTTTGCTGTTCCAGATGCACATTATGTCCGGCAGCGTCCAATACTGCAAAACTGGCTCGTGGGTAATGTTCTATCCGATGCCATGCATCCCTGTACCCCACCACCTGGTCTTGTCTGCCTGTGATAAACAGACTGGGTTTTGTAAACGCTTCAGGATGCTGATCCTCAGGCTCCTGCTCGAGTGAATACTGTGCCGAGATGGCGTGCAATGCGTTTCGATCCGCGAGCTCGATACCCGGCATCACATACTTCTTAAACGCTGCGGCATGATCGGCGGTCTGCACCACGGCCATCTGCGCATAGTCCTCGCCAGTCTCTCCGAGCGATTCGATGAGTTCGCGATCCTCGTGCAGCACGGTCGTTCCGGGCAGCGTGCGCCGTTCATGGGCGTTCACAAAAACGCCCGCCACGGTCGCAAGACCCAGCACCTGATCTCGCATGTCGTGCGCGATGCAGCGCGCGACCATGCCACCGAAGGAGTTGCCGATAACCGCAAAGGGCTTGCCGCCCATATAGTCCCGAATCCAGTCTTCAACGGCATTAACCACGCCTTGCGAACCTTGGATATCACCAATCGGGGTTTTGCCATGCCCTGGAAGGTCTATGAATATCTGACGCCACCCACCGAGCTCATCAAGCATCGGGCTCAAGTTGGAGAGGATGCGATGATCCACTCCGAACCCATGAATCAGCAGCAACGCCGTTCCGCTTCCCCGCTCTTCTACATACATAAGGCACACCCCTGCAACGTAAACAAAGTGCCATAGGCGGCACTCCCCTTGAAACACCAGCCTATGGCACAATGAAGATTTCTGAGTGACCTGCGTACAGAATGGTTTGCAGCATCGCTTACAGACCCAGCACTTCCTTGAGTCCTTCTTCAAGCGATGCCAGTGGATGACCGAGTGTCTGTTCAAAATCGGACGAGGTCACCTCAAGGTCACCGGCCTTGATGAGTTGCTGAATGCCGAGCGTGCCTTTGGCGGCCTCCTCGGGCAGCCCCTTGCCTTCCAAGGCATCGACGAAGGCGTCCTCGTCAAGGTCACGAGACGTGACGGGCTTGCCGGATGCATGCGACAGGGCTTGCGCCAACTGCTTGTAAGTGTGCGGCTGTCCGGAAAGTTCAAGAATCGAAGGATTCTCCTGCCGCCCCGAAAGCACGCGTGCCGCCGCCTCGCCATATTCCCGTTTCAGAGCCCAGCCGACGGTAGCATCTCCAGCGGCATCCCCTGCCGAGGAATCGAGCTCGCCAGTGTCAAGAGCAGCCTTCAACAGTGCGGTCTCATTTTCGAGATACCAATTATTCCGTAGGAACGTGTGCTCCATGCCGGAACGTTCAATCAGCTGCTCGGTGAATTGATGGTCCGTGGAAAGCATGTTGTCCACATTGCTGGCATTGGCGAAACTCGTGTACGCGATAAAGGAGACGCCGGCCTTCTTCGCCTCATTCACCACATGTGCATGTTCAGCCTGTCTGTTGCCAGGAGCTCCCGAAATGAGCAGCAGCCGGTCAACACCTGTAAACGCCGCGCTCAAAGAATCGCTATCGCCGTAATCCCCCACGCGGACTTGGACGCCCTGCTCCTTGAGCGAGGCGGCTTTCCCCTCATTGCGCACCAACGCGATGATGTCCGAGGCAGGTACCAGCTGCTTCAGATATTCCAGCACGTAGCCACCCAAGCCACCCGTCGCTCCGGTTACCAGATATGTCATAGTCATGCTCCTTATCACTCGCCCCTGAACGGTGTTCCCGCCGAGAGACAAGCATCCAATTTTGCTGTATATTTTTAATGTACAGCATGAGAATATATAATTCTCAATGCTGAGTCAAGTCCTGACGAACCGATCCCACGACAACTCAGCATCGCAAACCGGCCGACTAGCGCACTAAGGGGCACGAACATGAGATATTCCACGCAATTAAGCGACGCGGTGCACATTCTCGCCTACATTGCTGTGTTCTCGGGAACCAGAGATATCACCAGCGACATTCTCGCGGCAAGCATAGAGACCAATCCCACGAACGTACGCAAAATCATGGGTCAGCTTCGACAGCGCGGCCTGATCCACACGATCAATGGCCGGCCCAAGCCAACGCTGAGCCGCCCTGTGGAAGCAATCACACTGTATGACATCTTCACGAGCATACAAGGAGAAACGGCACTCATCGAAGTGGACGAACACACAAATCCACGATGCATCATCGGCGCGAACATCCAGCAAGCCCTCGAAAAAGAATATTCACGGCTGCAACAGAGCGTCGAACACGAGATGAAGAACATCACTTTGGCAGACATTCTACGAAGCATCTCCACCTCAGCCATCAAATCCAATGCAGAAAACACAACACTCGTGGAATCATTCCTCTAATACAGCAAACGTCGAAACCTGCACTGGTCGGTACTGCATACCCAATCCTCTGCAACTTTTGCTGGCATCTGCCCGCACAGTACTCTTTCAAGCTTTGCTGATTTCACTGCCAGCGAGTCACCATATCGTTACACTACCGAAGCTAAGGTGGCGAATATGAGCGCTGCATCACGGGCAGTTCCCGACCATATGACACCAACCCAAGTGGCTCCTGCGGATGATCTTGGTCAGATTCGTTCGCATGCTGAAGCACCGTTGCCTTCACACGTTTCCAACCTTATTCAAAAACCGCGATTACGAGGAATATTGCATGTAATCGCATTCCCCATCAGCATCATTGCGTCGATAGTACTGGTCGGTCTGGCCCCCTCAGGCGAACAGAAAATCGGTGCCCTTGTGTACGCATTGAGTACGATGCTGCTGTTTGGCAATAGTGCGCTGCTCCATGTCGGACATTGGGGCAAGCGGATGAATACGATTCTGTGTCAGATCGATTACACTAATATCTTTGTCATCATCGCAGGTACAAACACCGTCTTTCTGCTTACCCTTCACACCCCGATTCGCTGGACATACCTTGCCATCGTATGGTCGGTAGCATTCCTCGGTTCTGTCTGCCATGTTATTTGGCATGACAACCATGATTGGCTATTCACTGTCATTTATGTGGTTTTGGGTCTTTCTGCGGTGTTGCTGCTACCTTTGCTCTGGAATGCACCACATCATGGTCACGCAATCACAATTCTGCTGGCCGTGGGAGGTGCCGCGTATATTGCAGGTGCGTGCTGTTTTGCGATTCGTCGACCGAACCCTTTCCCAGGCTGGTTTGAATATCATGAAGTCTTTCATGCAGGGACCATTGTTGGCTATACCTGCCACGCAGTAGCAGCTTTCCTTGCCATCACATCAATCGCAGCCAGATAATCAAGCGGCTCAACGGCAATGTCATGGTCGTATGGAAATGCATGGTCGTCCGGGAATGCCGGATAAAGAAGCCGGTAAGTTAGGTGTGAAGTTTTCGCTCTTTCATGTACCGCCATTGGCAAGCGCGATATGCCTGTACGATAGCAATACGGCGATGGGTCGGCCTGTCAGACCAACCCATAACGCATAACGTCAGACGACTATTTGGCCTTATCCCTGCGGAGAGGAAGCGTGGCGCAGCGAAATCCGCCAGGGAACTTGGTGACTTCCGAGAAGTCCAACGGAACTGGCTCCACATCATGAGTGCGCAGGGCATCGGCCAATCGGCGTGCACGCGAATCGATGATGATGCGATCAGGGGCAAGGGCAACGGTGTTGACCATCAGCGATCGCGCTTCCACATCGTTCGCTTCGATGAGTTCGAAGCGAGAAGCGATCTGGCTGCGTGAATATGGGGTCAATGACGAGGAGTGGATATACCCCAGTTTCGGTCCGACCATCGTGAACTTTGTATCGAGATGCACCACGCCCCTGCCAGAGAACTCAATCGGAACTATGTCCCTGTCGATGCCAGCGTGAGAGAAACTTTCTCTCAGCGCGCTGATTCCCTGGAGATTGGTCACCTCGCTCAGCCCGACGAAAACGACATCGTCAGTCACGATCACATCGCCGCCTTCGATATGACCGGATTCGATTCTCTCGACTTTCGAAAATTCCTTCAGATAGGGTTCAAGAGCCCGCTGCTCCTTCTTCCTGATGGGATCGCGCGAACGCGAGAGAAAGATCGTATCATCGACGGCGAAAGCAATGTCTCTCGGATACAACTGAACATCCACATCCGGCAAAGAGGCAAGCGTATGGACCTTCACTCCCGAATCGATCAGAGTCTGCACGAACTTGTCATGCTGGCGACGAGCAATGTCATGGTTCGGCACGCGAACGGCGTTGTTTTCCACATATCGAAGATTGGCGAGATCCGGATAGCGCAATGATCCCCAGATCAGACTCCACCAGCTGTATGTCTTGTACGGTCCGACGATCGCCTCTCGCAGTTCACCGATATCGCTGGGGTTTGCAATGTGAATCATGATGCTCCTATTATTTTTCGTCGCCGCCTGTGCAAGTCGCTGACCATGCCGCGGCACTTTTCGAATGGCCAACGTCTCACGGCTATATTGGCCATATGTCCAACATAAGCGAACTCGCAACTTACGTCAAGCTCCGCTGACTTGCTCGAGCGCATCTGCTCGCTATGCTTACAAACATGAGCAAGATCGTCAATCACTCGGCTCGCCGCCTTGAAATCGTCGACGCATGCCTCAGGGTGGTATCGCGAGTTGGTCTTTCAGGAGCGACGACACGAGAAATCGCAAAAGAGGCCGGGGTCTCACACGGAATCATCTCTCATTATTTCAATGGAAAGAACGAAATACTGCGAGCCGCACTTGAACGTTCATATCAACAGCTCGCCGAACACATAGATGCGAATCTCAATGGGCTCTCAGGTACCGAGGCGCTGCAGCAAGCCATCTATGACGCTCTCCCAGTTGACGAGGAAGGCAGAATCGGAGAGCAGATAGAGCTCGCATTCTGGGCATATGCGATAGGAAATCCAGAGTTGGCCGAAGAGCGTTGGCGTTCATACACCGAGTGGAAACGCGCACTTGAACTCCTGATCAAAGGCGCACAGGCTCAGGAACATCTTGACGGTCCAGACCCGGCTCTTGTTGCAGAAACGATCATCTCGACGCTTGATGGGCTTGGCGCGCAGGTCGCGATATACCCTGACCGCATCTCCCCGGAGCGCATGGTCGAGATCATGAACGCCACACTTGCCGGTTTCGGATTCGCTACTAGCAACAACGCATGATGTGAATTCAACAATTCTTCAGAAAACCAGAAAAACCGATGATTTATATTGTCCATATGGTCAATTTATCTATGTTTGAGCCTCTATCCGCATGGCTATCAGCGGGAGACTTCGAGTTTTGTTGCCTTTTCTGAGTATCAATGGCATTAATCCGTGAAATGGCGATTGAAATGTGGCCAAAATCGGTGCTGATACTCAGAAAAGGCAACAAAACTCGAAGTCTCGATCAGGAAAGGCCATCCGCGCTTGAGAGGGAAGGGTTCGGCTCTTTTTGCGTTTGTTGCATTCGTCGTGTTATTTCAACAAACGTAATTGCAACATTTTTCAACAAACTCACTATCTAGGTGAAACATATCTAGCATGAGTGTCATGACTACAAAGCGCGTTGCGGCAACACAGAGCCAGTTTCCCCGGGGATCTCGCAGTTACATCATGTCCCGCATTCGCGGACGAGACACCAAGCCCGAAATCATGGTTCGCAGGTATCTGTTCTCTCGGGGTCTGCGATTTCGAAAGAACGATCCGCGATATCCTGGAAAGCCAGATGTGGTGCTGCCGAAATATCATACGGCCATCTTCATCAATGGCTGCTTCTGGCATCACCATCAGGGATGCCGCTATGCAACGACACCTAAGTCAAACGTTGAATTTTGGACTCAAAAATTCTTGCGTAACCAGCACCGCGATACAGCAGAGGTGACAGCCCTTACCCAGCTCGGGTGGCATGTGATAGTCGTGTGGGAATGCGAGTTAAAGAAGCCGGTATGCGCCGAACGCCTTGCACAGCTGTACGAAGAAATTTCACAAGGCAAGCAATAGGCGCCTGTCAATCGTGGGGCGAATGATTCCTCGCCTGCATATTCGTCTGTATGAAGGACCAGTGAGTGACGCCCCGCAACCGTTAACGATCTCCGTGCGGCATGGGTCGCATCGTTTGGAGCGATCGCTGCTAGCGAGCAGGTGTTGGATCGTCCAAGCTCATGTAATAGCTCCAATTCCCAACGGTTATGCCGTTGCGTTCCACCATTTGGCTCAAAAACTCGGTAAAGCCATTCTTGACATAGAACCTTCGATTCGGCTCGGTGTTGGTCATCAGCGTTATCTCTGTTCCTCCACGTTGTCTGACGTAAGGAATCAGACAGTCATGAATCATGCGACTTCCAAGTTGCTGGCCTCTGCAGTCACTCTTGACGGCAAGCAGCTCAACATACCATGCGTCAGAATATCTGGCGAAGCAGTCTTTCTCGGTCTCATTGCATATTCTTGAAAAGTCAATCAGTCGTCTCACGCCCACCTGCATCGGCAGACGCCATCCACCGGAGACAATGTTATTCAGCAATCCAACGTGTCGGTTTTTCGGTTTCTCCACCAACGCCATAGAGACGATGGTTCCGTTCTGCACGCCAACGAGACAGTCGTTCTTACGCCCGATTGAGCGGATATACATGCTGAAGAGTGTTTCAATGAACTTGAGATAGTCAGCTTGGCTGCTGAACGCATCTCGAAAAACGAAACTGAATAATGGATATTCCAGGAATGATCGAGAAACCAGATCGACTATCGCATGCAATTCCTTGGGTTTGGCGAATCGATATTGAATGGCTGACTGCTGTGGGTTACAAGACATATACCCCATCATAAGCGCCTTCACCAGCCTCCCCACGGAGGTACAAGTGCCGAATGCCGCAAGAATGAGCTGACTAATCCGAAAGCTATTCATAAAAAAGCAACCATGTGGTAACTTATAACTGTCACAATGAAGTGCGGAAGGAGAAGCTTATGTCAACGCCAAATAAGTCCTTTGAAACGCGGCCATCAGAGGCTGTTGAACCATCGATGACGGAAGCACCCGGTGCCGGGGCAGCGTCAACAGCAGTTGCGGGGAGCAATTTCTCTGCAGACGATTCCCCGCTCAACGAGTTTGGAGAGCGACGATTCGTCAACAAACTCAGCTGGTTCGGCCCGCTGAATCTTGTTACGGTCCTAGCCTTCACCATTCCAACGGCGGCAACCGCCTCCCTGTTTTCGTTCATGTATACCGTGGTGCTCTCCGAAGCCAAGGCCAATTCCGCAATCGGCATCACCAACATCTTCGGAGCATTTTCAGGAGCGGTCTTCGCTGTACTGATTGGCTATCTCTCTGATCGGACCAGAACGCGTCTGGGCAGAAGAAATCCTTGGATCATCTTCGGAACGATACTTGCAACCATCGGCCTGTTCGGACTTGCACTGGCCAATTATTCAATGATCTGGATGGTCGTAATCTTCTTCTGCATCTTCCAGGCGGGACTCAACACCTTCTATGCCGCATACACGGCCCTGCTCCCAGATCGCGTGCATTCTGCACTGCTTGGCCGCGCCTCAGCCTATTCAGGTTTTGGCAGTCTCGCAGGCACCGCACTCGGTTCAATCCTGACTCAGGTTTTGGTTGGACTGTTCGGCGCTGCCAATCTCAAGGCGGGCTTCTTCACCTTGCCGTGGCTGATGATCGTCATTGCTATAGTCATCGTCATCGTTCTTCCTGGAGCAGACATGCACACCAAGCATGGCACACCGACGACAGAACAGCATGCCGAAGGTGTCAAGTCACCATTCCGCATTCCTAAGGATCGTGATTTCTGGCTCGCTTATTTCGGCCGATTCGCCATCGTGCTTGGCGTGATGTTGATTCTGCAGACGGCAACCCAGATCATGCGTTACCATTTGGGACTCAGCGTCAAGGATGCGGCATCTGTCGGTGCGGTCGCAGGTTTGCTGATGGCTGCTGCAGGGGCCATTTCCTCCCTGTTTGCAGGCTTCATCTCCGATAAGATCGGCAAAAGAAAGCCACTCATTGCCTTCACGGTCGCCTTTTTCATCATCGGTGCAGCATTGCTTGCATTCAGCAGCAGCGTGATCGTCTACTACGTGTACACCATCTGTGCAGCGCTCTCCTACGGCAGCTTCCAAGCCATCGATCAGGCTCTTATGGTCGAGGTTCTTCCCGACAAGGAGCATGTGGCACAAGACATGGGCATGCTGGGAACAACCAACACGCTTACCGGTGTGATTGCAGGCGGTATGGGTGCCTTGGTAATTGGCGTATTCGGCTATGAGATGTTGTTTGTTATTGCGGGTATCCTCGCACTCATTGGGATTCTCATATTCATCCCCATCAAGCGAGTCAAATAGAGGGCGATTTTCATATGTCGGTAAGTGCACGTTGGTCCAAAGAAACAATGCCAGAACTCGGAAGCCAAACTGCAAGCCGTGGCGAAACAGACGAGCGACGCTTCATCGATGCATTGCCGCCAGCCGAACCACTGGCTTCGGACTTAAGCAACGGTACCGTGCAAACCGTTGCCGTCCGCTGCAGTTGGGGCGGCGAATTAACGGCTTCAGTGACGCCAAATTACACGACTGCCAAGCATGTTTCATTGTTTGTGCCCGGATTCACCGGTTCGAAAGAGGATTTTCTTTCGTTCTTCCCACATCTGATAGACGCGGCACAACCGTCGGAATCTCGAGCATTCATGGCATTCAGCCAACGGGGTCAGGCGGACTCTGCGCGACCTGCGGGCGATAATGATTATGCGCTTGAGGACTTTGTGCACGATGCGCAGGAAGTCCTCGTCCGCATCGGTGCCGACAAGCGCCCAGTCGACGTGATCGGTCATAGCTTTGGTGGGATTGTCGCCAGACGCTTGGCTCTGGCCAGTCCCTCACTCGTGCGCTCACTGACATTGCTGTCGAGCGGAGCGAAGCCGATTGCTCAGACGTCCCAGGCCAAGGCATGGTTGCAGACTCTGCGCACATTCGGCTCGACCATAATCTACAAGTCCAAGTTCCCCAAGCTTGGCGACGAGCCACAGCAGGATCCTGACATTGAAATGTACCGGGTTCGAGCACATCGAACTTCATTGCATAACCTGCTCTCAATCGCCGCGATTTTGGCCGATTATGACGATGTGACCGATGCGCTTCACGCTGCTGGGATACCAGTTTCCATCATGTTTGGCGAGGATGACCCCGTATGGCCACACGACACCTATAACAACGAAGCAGAGCGCCTCGGAATCACACCCGTCACCTTCCCAGGGGCTGGGCATAGCGCCCAAATCGATACGCCCGACGCGCTGGCTCAGGCACTCTGCAACTTCTGGTCAAAGGTGGGTGAGTGACCATCTGAGTTGCACCATTCATGCGCCCGTCCACACCATGCCACTCTTTGCAAGGGAACAAAGGAGTTTCTATGTCATCAACCATTACCATACCCACCAACTTCCTCTTTGGTGCCGCCACCGCACCTCATCAGGTGGAGGGCAACAACATTCATAGCGACTGGTGGGCATACGAGAACGCCTCCGACAGCACCATTGCCGAGAAATCGGCGGAAGCCTGCGATTCCTACCATCATTGGCACGATGATATGCGGCTGCTTGCCAATGCCGGTTTCAACGCCTACCGTTTCGGCATTGAATGGGCGCGCATCGAACCGCAATCCGGCACCTTCGACCAGGAAGCGATCAAGCATTATGCCTCAATGGTTGCCGAAGCGCATGAGCTTGGCCTGGCACCTTTCGTAACGCTTCACCATTTCACGCTTCCTCTCTGGTTTGCACAGGAAGGTGGCTGGAAAAGCGCTCACGCCACGGAACGTTTTCTACGCTATATCAACGCGATTCTTCCAATCCTGCAGCAGGGCGTTGCCGGCATAGTCACGATTAACGAACCCAATATGGTAGCCATCATGGGTCGCGTACTCAGTGGCGACATTGCCTTCTCAGATATGGAACCTGGGTTGCTGCCAACACCCGATCAGGGCATAGCCGACAAGCTGATGGAGGCGCATCATGCAGCAGTTGACATGCTGCATCGGGAGCTTCCTGGAATCCCGATTGGCTGGAGCGTCGCCAATCAATGCGTTCAGGCACAGAGCGGTGGCGAGGAACGCGCTCACTCCTATAGTGAAGCCATTGAAGACCAGTTCATTCTCGCAGCGCAGCACGATGATTTCATTGGCATACAGTCATATACCCGCACGGTATTTGGAGCAGGAGGCAAGAAGATTCAAGCCGATGCGAGCAATCTCACATCAAACGGGTGGGAATATTATCCGCAGGCAGTCGGATGCGCCCTGCAGCATACCCATGCTCTGATTGGCTCGGTTGCCATGGTGGTGACAGAAAATGGCATATCCACGCATGACGATGAGCGCAGAATCGCGTATACCAATGATGCATTGGTGTCCATCAGCAGATTGATTTCGCAAGAGCTGCCTATTCACGGCTACTTCCACTGGTCTTTGCTCGACAACTATGAGTGGGGCAGCTGGGCACCCACATTCGGCCTCGTGTCAGTGGATCGAAAGTCAAGCAGCTTCACACGCACTGCCAAGCCATCGCTCACATGGCTTGGGCGTTGGAGTCAGCAACATCAATTGCCAAGTAACTGAAGCGTCAGATGGCGCATTGTTCGGTCTGTCTGACCAATCACCTGAAAGGAACTCATATTATGCACAAACTCACCATAGAAGAGAAGGCATCGCTGACTTCTGGAGCTACGACGTGGACAAGTCAAGCTGCTGGAACCATTGCCTCGATGCACATGAGCGATGGTCCTCATGGACTTCGATACCAAGGGTCCGAAGGTGACTCTCTCGGCTTGGGAGCGAGCGTCCCGTCAATCTGCTTCCCCACTGCCGCAGGTCTGGCATCCACATGGGATCGAGACATGATCCATAAGGTCGGGGCTGCGTTGGGCGAGGAAGCCCGCGCATTGCATGTAAGCATGCTGCTAGGCCCAGGACTCAATATCAAACGCTCCCCTCTGGGAGGACGCAACTTTGAGTACGCTTCCGAAGACCCCTTCCTTGCCGGAACATATGGCACGGCTTTCGTGAAGGGCGTGCAATCACAAGGAGTGAGCGCAGTCCCCAAGCATTTTGCCGTAAACAACCAGGAAACCGACCGATTCCGGGTCAGTGCGGATGTCGATGAGCGCACACTTCGCGAAATTTACCTGCCCGCCTTTGAGATGACGGTCAAGCAGGCTCGTCCTTGGGCTTTCATGTGTTCATACAACAAGGTAAATGGCGTGTATGCCAGCCAAAACCATGAGCTTCTCACCAAGATTCTTCGCGATGAATGGGGCTTCGATGGCGTTGTGGTGTCGGATTGGGGAGCGGTCGCGGATCGCGTTGCTGCAGTCAAGGCTGGTTTGGATATCGAAATGCCACCGTCGAACACCGATCATAAAATCGTTGCCGCAGTTCGCAGCGGAGCCTGCGACGAATCCGTGCTCGACACCGTTGCCGACCGTATTGCTCTACTCGCGCAACGCACTCAATCCTCCAGAACGGGCGAACAGCATGATCTGCAAAGCTTTGCCGAAACCCATGACGAGCTTGCCCGCAAGGCCGCACAGGAATCGGTGGTGATGCTGAAGAACACTGGCATACTGCCACTCTCCACAAGCGACACCGCACCAATTGCCATGATTGGCGAATTTGCTCGCACCCCTCGGTATCAGGGAGGTGGTTCTTCACATGTTTCTGCCATCCGCGTCCATGCTCTTGTGAACGAGCTGAGATCTGCCCTTCCCAACCGCACCATCACCTTTGCGCCCGGCTATGCCTTGACACAGCATGACAAGTCTGCCGAAGCTTCAGATGAATCCGACGCGCAACGGTACATTGATGAGGCAGTCGATGCCGCCAACCGCGCCGCCATTGCCATTGTCAACGTTGGCTACTTCGAATCGGATGAAACCGAAGGCGCAGATAAAACCACCATTGAACTCAGTGACGCACAGAATACACTGCTCGAAGCCGTCACCGCAACAGGCACCCCAACGGTTGTCATTCTTTCGGGCGGCGGTGTCATACAACTGGGCCAATGGGCAGACAAGGCAGACGCCATACTCGAGGGATGGCTGCTGGGCGAAGCAGGAGGCGCAGCACTGGCTGACATACTCATTGGAGCTGTCTCACCTTCCGGACACTTAAATGAGACGATTCCGCAACAGCTCGAAGACAATCCCAGCTACCTGCATTTCCCTGGCTCGAACGGCCATGTGCTGTATGGAGAAGGGCTCTATGTCGGATACCGTTATTATGACACCCTGAACCTTCCAGTTGCCTATACATTCGGATTTGGTCTGAGCTACGCAACATTTGCCTATAGCAACATCAAGGTGGAAGTTATCGATGGGACTCATGCCAAGGTGTCGCTCACGATTACGAACACTGGCAACTGCCAAGCAGCCGCCGTTCCACAGATTTATGTTCGCAGCAATCAACCCGATCGCCCGGTTCACGAGCTCAAAGGCTTTGCACGCATCGATCTGGCACCCGCAGAAAGTCGCAGCATCACTGTGGAACTCGATGCTCGTGCGTTTGCAAGCTGGAACATCGAACAGCACCGTTGGCGGGTTTATGCCGGGGACTACACCGTTGAGATTGGCACATCGAGCCGAGATATCGTCAGCTCCACCACCATCAGCCTTGATGGCGATCACTATGTCGCTCAACTTCAGACCATGTCCACGCTTGGAGAATGGCTTGCCAACCCCTACGGCGCTCAGATTCTCAAACCTTTTGTCGACAAGGTTCGGGAATCGGTCGCTGATCCTTCGCCAGAAATGGCGGCCATATTTGCTCAGATGCCGCTCATAAAATTGGCATCATGGGGCGTCGGACTGGATGAGCAGCAGATAGAGGCGATGGCGACGGCAGCACAACGACTTGCCGAAACAGCATCACGTCAATGAGAGCGCATGGGCGTGCATGCCCGACGAGCCTGCACGCTCCACCATTGGAATAGCAATGACATTGTAATAACACTGCAGAAGCACTGTTGAAGGGATATACGGATGACATGCACGTACACCGGGCATCAGCTCGAAGCTTTTCTCAACCATGTTGCCGAAACCACACCCGGGCCGTTCACAGGCATCATGCCGCATCGCATGAGTGCATATCTTCGCTCACAAATCGAAGATCCTTGGTTCATGTGGAATGAATTCTGCCCGTCTGGCATCTGTCTCGAACTGACCATCACCGCACCGACCACGATTGCGTTGACCGGATATTCACTGGACGATACGCGGCAATGGATTTCAATCATCTCGAACGATCATGGCAAATCACGGCGCAAGGATGTTCAGATGACCGGTCTTGGCCGCCTCATACCCGATCTGGATCATGGAAGTTTTGCTCTGCATGCCGGTGCCCCCATGACGATTTCGCTTGAACCCATAGAGGGGGCGAGCACGAATTACACCATCATGCTCTCGCACACATGCCTGATCGAAATCATCAGCGTGGAGTCCGACCAAGCCGTGCACCGCAGTGAAGGCAGCATTCCGCGCCAGCGCTGGACACACTATGGCAGCTCCATCAGTCATGGCGCGCAGTCGCCCCGTCCGGCAGATAGGTGGCTGATGCAGGTTGCACAGCGACTGCACCTCGATCTGACTGACCTATCGTTATCCGGCAATGCTCAGCTCGACCAAGCCGCAGCGCGCAGCATTGCGTCACATCCGGCTGATGTCATCACCTGCGCAATCGGCATCAATATCGTCAATGCCGATTCCATGCGCGAGAGAAGCTTCATCCCTGCACTGCACGGCTTTCTTGACACGATTCGAGAGCGGCAGAAGCACACGCCATTGATTGTCATAACCGCGTGCACCTGCCCCATACAGGAGAATGCGCCAGGCCCGATTATCATCCAGTCAGACGGGACATACAGGGTAGCCTTGCGCAGCGTCGAACATGATGAGGGCGCACTCACCTTGGCAGCGACCCGCAGCATCATTGAACGGGTGGTTCGACAACGAAACGACCCAGCGCTGGCCGTGATGAACGGATTGGATCTCTTGGGCGCACCGGACGCACATGTGTTGAAGGACAATCTGCACCCCGACCAGGAAGGCATCAATCTGATTGCCTCACGTTTCGCGACTTTACTGCCGAACACGCTCGCATCCATGCAAGAGACACCGGCCACGCAATCGATGCGACTCGATTTGGACAATGGGGAAAGAAAGGCATTGCAATGAACGCACACGTGAATGTCATCTATGGAGCCGGAGGGTTTGGCACCGAAGGAGTAGGCAATTTCAAGCGCCTGTGCGAGGGCAGAGGCGCACAGTTCGAATCTCTGCTGCCTTTCGACTCATTGACGCTCCAATGCAGCCCTGCATCTGAGCACATCACGGAACGGCATGAAGCGTCCAGATACATTGATGTCAACGGCATAGAGCCTCATGACGATGCTGCAAGCGAGAGCTTCACCACGAGCATGAATCCCGACAGCCATCAACCGATCATTCAAGCACACTCCGAAGTGGGCATTTTCCGAGCCTTATGCGCGCTGACGATGGGGGAAAGTTCGCGCAGGCACACCACTCCGCACTATCTCTGGCGGTCTCTCTGCCTCGATGTGGCACGATATCAAGCGTCGATTCAGGAAATAGAGCGCGTCATAGACCTGCTTGCCCTGCACGGCATGTCCGTGCTGCATCTTCATTTAACCGATCATCAGTCGTGGCGCATTCCCGTTGATGGGTTCGACAAGCTTTTGCAATCGCCCGGCTGCTTCACATGGGAGCAGCTCGATAGTTTGCGGCGCTATGCCAAGCAACGATATCTCACTCTGGTTCCTGAGATTGACATGCCCGGACACTGCGCCTCGTTGCTGCAGCGGTATCCCGAGCTTTCCGGCAAGCCTTCATTCATCCATCCGCTGGTGTCATATATCGATGCACATGCCGAAGAGTCGCAGAGATTCCTACAATCATGCGCTGCATCTTTGGCCCGTGTAGCATCAGGCGACTATGTGCATATCGGTGGCGATGAAGTGCTGGGGATGCCCGATTCTGACTATGACATGGCGATGACCATGTTTCAGGATGCCGTTCACGATCTGGGGCTCAAGACCATTGCATGGCAGGAGGGTTGCCGCGGCAAGGTTACTGCAGATGCCTATCAATTCTGGATGGATCGGGACGATATTCCCAGTGAAGATAGCCTGGTCGAAGCATGGCCGAAACAATTCTCTGCGGTTGCCAAGCAAGCAGCGGCCATGTATGCGCTCTGCTATGACGATCCGCAACGCCTGCAGTCGAAGGGTTCGCCGGTTATAGACTCCCAGCAGTCCACCATGTATTTTGATCGCAAATATCAGGAGCCGAGCCTTGTCCCCGAACAGAATGAACGCATGAAAACACTGGGCTTCCCCGGCTATGCTCCCAAGCCTTCTCAGGATTGTCTGAACTGGACTCCACTGTCATGCAACCAGAGCCACGATCATCCCACTGACACAGCTGCATCATCGGTGCTGACTCGTGGCGTTGAAGCGGCACTGTGGACTGAGACTATCCGCTCCACAGCTGATCTTGATATGCTGCTACTTCCTCGTTTGGCGCTCATTGCAGATTGTGCCTGGAATGGCACACCGGAGAAGATAGCTGGCAACCCATGTATCGAACAGTTCGATACCTATGCACATGTCTGGAATCTCTGCGGTTTCCATGATTTCTATCGTTCGTCATCGCTGTTCTCAGACGCGGCGTAGCGTCTGAGAATGCCCTGAACATCAATGCCTGCGCGTTCAAGAAAATCTCTCGCATCGGCAAGCATATCAACGCTTTCAGGATCCAGCAGCCATTGGATCTGTATGCCGTCCATATACGCGATAAACTCCTGCGCAACACGCCTCGCGCGTGTGGTGTCAACATTGCTCAGTTCAGCGATGCTGTCAGCAAGCAGTGTGGTAAAGGTCAAATAACGCATGTGGAAGTACTCATGCGCCGGATGACCGGCATCGGTTGCCTCCGCAGACAGCTTGACAAAGGTCGCGACAATGCCAGGATTGGCTGCGTTCTGACGTATGGTCTCAAGCAGCCATGGAATGATGGTCTCTGGAGTCACTTCCCCGTTATTTGCGAAGAATGATCGGGCTGCATCCGCGGTTTTGTCTCGCCGTCTGATTGCCTGAACGATCAAATCATCCTTGTCGGCAAAATATCGCAGCAGACCAGAATGCGAAATCCCGGCTTCGCTTGCTATTGCACGGATTGAAACTGCATTCGACCCACTTTGGGAAAAGAGATGCAAGGCCGCATCCAGAATTCGATCTTTCGTTCTCTCACCCTTGGTGTCTTCTTTGGGACGGTGAATGCTGCGATTGGTATGAAGCTTCGCACGATTGTTTGGACTGTGCGACTGATGCGAGGAGCTGCTCAAGGGATGCTGCGGTTCATCGCTTCCGTGTGATGAATCTTCACCCTTCATGTGTGCATGCTTCTGCATCTGACCAGCTTTCTCTTTACCTGATCTCACTGTAGCCGCAGCAGCACGATTCTGCCCGATGCTGTCAGCGCAGACCTACGCCACATGGCATCCGCATGATTCGCGGATTGTCATGTCTACGGGAATGATTTGCATTCCCGGCGCATCTGGATTCAATGCCGCCTCCAGCGCCCCTCGTGCGATGCGTGGGATGTCCTGCCGCACCGAAGTTAGCTGGGGCCATGTCTCCAAGCCAAAGTATGTGCCATCGAAGGATATGAGCGACGTGTCCTCCGGCACGCGGATGCCATGCTCGTGTAGGGCTCTGAGCACTCCGCCAGCCTCGAAGTCAGAAACCACGAATATGCCGTCCGGCCGTTCACCGGCATCCAGCATTGCAGTGGCGGCTCTGTACGCGCTTTCATGCGTATACCGACTGCGATAGACGCGCCCTCTACGCAATCCGTGCTCTTCATGCTTCTCGTACCATACCCTGATGCGCGATTCATCACGACTGTTGTCCTCGCCATAGAACATCACGAGATTCGTCCGCCCATGCCACACCAGATGGTCGATCGCCAATCTCACACCTTCGCAGAAGTCGGAAGAAATACAGGCAAAGCCCGGTATCTGCACATTGTTTTCCAGCATGACGAAGCTGCATTCATAGTCCTTCAACCGCTCCAGTTCCTCAACCTTCTGGCAGGGCGCCATGAAAATGGCATCGACCTCTCGGTCAACCATTTTCTCAATGCTCTTCCGCTCCAGTTCAGGGTCTGAATGCGCGGTGAGAAACATCGTCGAATATCCACGACCGTATGCTTCCTTTTCGATTGCCTCGTTCAGCAGAGCAAAGTATGGGTTGCGAAAATCGGGGACGATGATGCCGAGCAAACTGCCAGAACCCTTGCGAAGCGCCCTCGCATAGGCGTTGGGATGGTAGTTCAACGATTCGGCAGCCTGACGAACTCGGCTTGCGGTTTGCGGGGCAACTTTCTTGGGCCCGTTGTTCATCACATAGCTCACGACTGCAGTCGAGACTTGTGCGAGTTCGGCAACATCGGCTCGTGTGGCCTTACCTGTTCTATTGCTGTTCACTGTGAGACCTGTTTCGAATCTTGGCGGCACCTGCGACAATGAGATTTCCCAATGGGGTCATGGTTGCAAGGCGCATTCTTCATAGGGTTCGTCTTGAAATATGTATCATATCCCACTGCGGCTGACACCACCATCGCCCCATGCTTGAAGGATGACTCGCTCACGAGGCGCACAAAAAATATTTGCATTCATTTTTCAACACTGTTACCGATAACAACATCGCAGAATTTATACAATGCGTTTGCATTTAAAAATCTACTCGTGTAACCTTTTGCCTCGCTGAGCATGTTCTCTGCTGCATTACTCAGAAAAAGACCTCGAAGGAGAGATCTGTGAAAACAAGAAAGAAGCATCCTGCAACCACGCTATCAGCGCATTCGGTTCGCGAGCGCCGAGCTGCCCTGGTATTTATTCTCCCCGCTCTCGCGGGATTTTTGCTGTTCTACCTATGGCCCACACTCTGCGGGTTCTATTATTCATTGACGAAATACAATCTGCTCGGCAAGCCGAGATTCATTGGCTTGGCCAATTTTGCGAAGATTGTGCACGACAAGCTCCTGCTGAACGCCATCATGGTGACCATCGAATATGTGCTGCTGAATATCGGTTTCCAGACGGTCATCGCTCTTGGACTTGCCGTCTTGATGCAACGCCTCACCAAATCAATCACGCTGCGCGGCATGCTGCTGCTTCCGTGGCTGGTATCAAATGTCATTGCAGCCATGCTCTGGTTCTGGCTATTCGATTATCAGATTGGCTTTGTCAACATCGTCATCGATGCATTGAACATCCCCAAGATTCCATTCTTCGGTGGTGAGTTCTGGGCAATCCCGACCATCGCCTTCGTCAATGTGTGGAGACATATGGGATATACCGCTTTGCTGGTATTTGCGGGCCTGCAGACGGTTCCGAATTATGTCTATGAGGCGGCATCCATTGATGGAGCCTCCGAATGGCGCTCATTCAGCAGCATCACGCTTCCACTGCTTCGGCCGGTGCTTGCCATGGTTCTCGTAGTCACCGTCACCGGTTCATTCCAGGTCTTCGACACGGTCGCGGTAACCACCAAGGGCGGGCCTATGAATGTGTCACGAGTCTTGCAGTACTACATCTATCAGAAAGGCTTCGACCAGGGTGAATTCGGTTACGCATCTGCACTCTCTGTGGTGCTCTTCATCATTCTTGCAGGCGTGGCCTTCGTGCAGCTCAAGATGATGCGCGCAAATGAATCGGATATGGCATAGGAGCAACAATGGATAATCAAGCACAGTTCAACGGCGTAAAAAACCGCTTCTCCCCCGGCAGGATTGCCGCCTGGGTAGCGCTCTATGCAACGCTCGCCCTGACCATCTTCCCCTTCCTGTGGATGCTTCGCACAGCGCTTTCAACAACGAAGTCACTGCCTTCAGCGCCCGGCTCGCTGCTGCCCGTTGACTTTACCTTCGGTGCATTCCAGCGCGTTCTTGGTCTTTCCTCAACTGCTCAGGCAGTTGCCGAAGGTGGATCGGGAGCAAGCGTCAACTTCCTGCAGTATCTGCTGAATTCAGCCATCTATGCTTCGCTGGTGACCATCGGTCAGGTTGCGTTCGGCTCCATGGCCGCCTATGCCTTCGCCCGTTTGCACTGGAAAGGCCGCGATATGGTCTTTGGCGTGTTCCTGGCTGCGTTGCTCGTCCCACCGATTTTCACGTCACTGCCGAACTTCATCTTCATCAAGAACATCGGCCTGCTGAACACCATTCCCGGAATGGTGTTGCCAACATTCTTCATGACTCCATTCGCGATCTTCTTCCTTCGCCAGTTCTTCCTCGGCATCAATAGGGAGATAGAAGAGTCTGCAATGCTTGACGGCGCTGGACATTGGCGAACATTCTTCACGATCATCGTGCCCATGAGTTCGGCACCCATCACCACGCTCGGCATTCTGACCTTCATCAACACCTGGAATGACTATTTCTGGCCATTGCTTGTCGGAAAAACCGAAGGCACGAAGATGCTCACCGTGGCTTTGGGCGTATTCCGTTCGCAGACTCCGCAAGGTAGTCCAGACTGGGCTGGCCTGATGGCAGCAACACTCATTTCCGCTCTGCCGGTGCTCGCGCTCTTCTTCGCATTCAGCAAGAAGATCGTGGATTCCATCGGGTACTCAGGCGTCAAGTAAACACTCACCGTGGTTGCTTGCACCGCTGCAAGCAACCACGCACAGCAGAATATTTCAGCGAAAATCTCGCACAACATTTCGGTATCACACCACAGCTCAGGTGCACATCACCTTGGTTTCGTGATGCCAAAAACAGGTGAACGCCATTCACCGGAAGAAAGGAATAACCATGAGAAATACTCGAAGGGCACGCAAGATTGCCAGTGCTGTTGCAGCAGCGACACTGATTGCCACAGGCTTGGGAGCATGTGGTGGTTCAGATAGCTCAGCTGACAGTGGTGCGCTCTCTTACTGGCTGTGGGACGCAAATCAGAAGTCAGCATATGAGAGATGTGCACGCGAATTCGAGAAGAAAAACCCAGATATCAAGGTGGAAGTCACCCAGTATGGCTGGGATGACTATTGGAGCAACATCACCAACGGTTTCGTTGCAGGAACGGCACCAGACGTGTTCACGGATCACCTGGGTCATTATCCTGAATTCATTCAGCAGGAGCAGCTCGTTGCACTGGATGAACACATGACCATTAACGCCAGTGATTATCAGAAAGGCCTTGCTGATTTGTGGACCGGCCCTGATGGGCATAATTATGGCATGCCAAAAGATTTCGATACCACGGCACTGTTCTATAATAAGGACTTCACCGAAACCGCTGGCATAAACGAAGAACAGATGGCGAACCTGACCTGGAATCCTGATGACGGGGGCAATCTTGAAACAATCATAGCCAAGCTTACGGTCGATAAGAACGGCAAGCACGGCAACGAAGCCGGCTTTGACAAGAACGGCGTCGAAGTGTACGGCCTCGCCCTTGATTTCGGTTCCGGCGATGCCATCGGTCAGACACAGTACGCACCGTTGGCGGGTTCAACCGGATGGCGCAACACCAACAAGAATCCTTGGGGCACCAAGTACAACTTCGATGATGAACGATTCCAAGCCACCATTGCGTGGGAGCGCAAGATGATCGAGGCTGGCTTCGTGCCAACGCTGGAATCCACCAAAGGTCAGAGCTCCGCTGACGTCTTTGCAGCGGGCAAGATTGCCATCGCTTCCAACGGTTCCTGGATGGCGAATCAGTTCTTCGGTTATGAGAAGGTCAACGTTGGCTTGGCTCCAAACCCCACAGGTCCAGAAGGCCGCGCCAGCATGTACAACGGTCTTGGCGACTCCATCTGGGCGGGTTCCAAGAAAATCGATCAGGCAGCAAAGTTCATTGAGTTCCTAGGTTCGGCAGCTTGCCAGACCATCGTTGGCGAAGATGCCGTCGTATTCCCGGCAGTTCCAGCAGGAACCGAGAAAGCCATCGAATCCTGGAAAGCCAAAGGCATTGACGTGACGCCGTTTACCACGCACATTGACGAAGGTACCACATTCCTCTATCCCATCACGGATCATGCCTCGAAGATTAGCCAAATCATGGCTCCTGCTCTTGACTCGGTGCTCATGGGCAAGTCGAAGGTCTCGTCGCTGAACGCAGCCAACGACGAAATCAATGCACTGTTCGACGAGTAAGCCGAATTCGAGCAATATCCCTCGACGGTTTGATCGTTATGACCTCTAAGATCGTTGTGGCCTCTTGAAAGCAAAACGTTATGCGTTGATTGAAACGCGGTACGAAGAACAATCAACGCATATGCGCTCAAGTGGCCGCAACAATTACTTCTTTGCCGGTTGATTTGGGCTCACCTCATTGCTGTACACATAGATGCACTGGCCAGCATGTTTTTCCTCAATGACTTTCTTGACCGAATCACTGCCATACGCCTCAACGACTTTCACGTAGGCAGGATTCTTGACGTCCTTCGCACGTCCGGCAATGATGTTGATCCATGGCTGATTGTATTCATCACCCGGGTTGACAGGCACGCTATATATCGCATCATCAATGGGATCCAGGCCTGCATCAATCGCGACGTTCGTATTGATGATGCCAACCGTGTTATCGGGTAGTAGGCGTGGTACCTGCGGATACTCGACTGGGTTGAAGACCAGATGCTTGGGATTGTCGGTAACATCGGCTTCGGTGGGCAGATATCCCTTGTCGGGATTCGTCTTCAACACCCCAGCCCGCTCCAGAACCTTTAATGCTCGACCCAAATTCGTTGGATTATTTGGCAGTACTACGCTGTCACCATCCTTCAGGTCGTCGAGACTCTTGATCTTGTCGGAATAGACATTCATGGGCTGTATGAAAGTGTTGGCATAGGTGGTGAGGTCATACCCCTCGCTCTTATTCTGATCATCGAGATACGCGTGATGCTGGAAAGCATTCAGGTCGAGTTCACCGTTGGCAGTCGCCGCATTGATCTGGCTTCCATCCATATGCACCAATTCGACCTGTATGCCTGATTTATACTCCTTGAGCTCTGCATTCACTGCATCCCAGATATCGTTGTACGAGTCGCTGTCCACTCCCACCTTGACCGTGGTCACATGGTCGGATTCACTACTGCTGAAACGGTTATAGGCGAAGACAGCCACAGCCGCCACCGCCACTGTGACAAGGATTGCCGCCAATATGATGAGACGGGTTTTTACTGATTTCAATTGATTTCTCCTTTTTTTGTTAACAAACAATGAGATGTTGCCGAGGAAACGCTGCCACAAGCAGGCATGCCTCTGCCTTGATATCGTGAAATGGGACTGAGTGCGCTACTGACGTGCCGTTGCATCGACTACGATCTTGCCGACGAATTCGACAAAACCTACCATGCAGAGCAGCACGATAACCGAGGCAAGCGTGGCGTCGAACATGAATCGCTGGTAGCCATATCTGATGGCAAAGTCGCCAAGCCCACCGCTGCCAAGCGAGCCTGATATCGCCGACAGCCCTATGAGACTGACCAGAGTGATGGTCGTTCCCTTGGCAAGGGCGGGTATGCCTTCTCTGAGATACACCAGACGGATTATCTTCCAGGGCGTGAATCCCATGGAATATGCGGTTTCAATCAGATTTGGCGGCACAGTCATCAGAGCCGCCTCGACCTGGCGCGCAAAGAATGGCGTAATGCCAACAACCAGCGGGAAGATGGCACCCTTGAGTCCGAGGGCCGCTCCGGTCAATGCTCGTGTCAATGGCACGAGGGCTGCGGCAAGAATGATGAAGGGCACCGAACGCAGCACATTGATGGCATACGACAGTATCCGATTGCACAGCGGCGCGGCAAGCAGGCCACCTCGGGGAGTGGTTACCAGAAGCACGCCGAGAACAAGGCTTAATACCAGCGAAATCGCCCCCGAGATGCTGACCATGACCACCGTCTCCCAGATTGACGACACGAATTCCGCACGATATTCAACTACGTGGGGAAACCATCGAGTTACGACATCAAACATGTTCGAGAACCTCCACTCGAATATCCTTCGCTCTTAAGAAATCAAGAGCTGATTCCATGTTCTCCGCAGGCCCTTCAAGGGTTGCGACAAGACCGCCGATAGGTCTTCCACCGATGTTTTCAATGTCGCTGAGCAGAATGTTGACAAGCACGCCAAAGCGAGCGGTTATCAGTGAAACCAGAGGCTCAGAAACATCTTCCTTCGAATATTGCAGACGTATGAGCCGCTGCCCTGGCTCAATCCTGATCGCAGGATCATCCCCGTGTACCAGATCGTCAATCCTTGCGAGATTCGACGTGGTTTCGATGAACTTTCTGGTGAGCTCGGCATGAGGGTTCACAAAAATCGAATACACGGATCCCTGTTCCACAACGGTTCCATGATCGAGAACCATCACCTCATCGCATACATGCTTGATCACGGACATCTGATGCGTCACGATGACGACGGTGACGCCGGTTTGACGATTGATCATTTTGATCAAATCCAGAATGGACGTTGTCGTGGCCGGGTCGAGAGCGCTGGTCGCCTCATCGCACAACAGAATCTTGGGATTGTTGGCGAGCGCTCGAGCGATTGCCACGCGCTGTTGCTGACCGCCTGAGAGTTCGTTCGGATAGGCTCGCTCCCTGCCAGATAATCCGACGAGTTTCAGCAGGCTGTCAACCCTCGTATTGCGCTCTTCCCGTGAGAGATCCTCGTCTTGCAGGGGCAGCAATATGTTGTCTCGAACAGTTCGAGAAGGCATCAGATTGCAGGACTGGAAGATCATCCCGATGGTCGTTCTCAGCTTTCGCCCCTGACGGGCATTCAATTGAGAGAGCTTGCGACCTTCGACAATCACTTCGCCTGATGTTGCCGATTCGATGCCATTGATAAGCCGCACCAGTGTGCTCTTTCCGGCACCGCTGAGGCCAATGATGCCAAAAATGCTGCCCGGCGATATGTCTGCGCTGATGTCGAGCAATGCGGCGTGTTCGCCGTCGCCACTGTGAAAAGTCTTGGAAACCTTGTCGAAGCGAATGATGGCTTCCTGACGTTCACCATGCGTCGTATCGGCTTCAGAAGAGGGAGAAAGCGTATGTGTCATAATGCATATTCCAGAAGTTCGATCACGTCTGCGGTATTCAACTGCAGATAATTGCCAAGCAGGATGCTTCCATGCTTCGTGGCGCGAAGCGCAATCTTTTCAAGATCGGACTGAGATATGCCGTGCTCGCTCAAGCGGGTGTGCAATCCCAGCTCTCTGTAGAATGTCTCGAGTTCAGCGGCCGCAATTTCGACGATTTCGGCATTGGTCCAACTCACGGCGTCGATGTGGAAGACTCGCGTGGCGAACTGCACCAGCTTGTCCGGTTTGCGCGATGCCACGAAACGCAACCATGCCGGGGTGACGATGGACATGCCTTCACCATGAATCAGCCCGAACAGTCCAGATATCTCGTGTTCGATCTTGTGCCCGACCCAGTCGGGAATGCGTCCCTTGCCGAGAATGCCATCGTTATGCGTTACCGCAGAGAGCATGTGCAGCTCTGAACGGACATCAACGTCTTCTGGATCGCGGATCACCTTGCGGCCATAGATGAGGATACTGGTGAAACTTGCTTCAATAAGTCTGTCGGTGACATCAACCGGTGCCTCATCCGTTGCATAGACTTCAAGCAGGTGGGCGGTCATGTCTGCGATGGCACTGCTCTGATACACCGTTGGAACGCTACGACTGAATTCTGGGTTGATGATTGCAAAGGTCGGAAGGATAAGCGGATGCTCGAAGAAGACCTTGTTCTTGCCTTCTTGGATCACCGCACAATCCGATTGCTCTGACCCGCTTCCAGGAATCGTCGAAATCACTCCAATGGGCAAGGCCGTTGCTGGAACGGCTTTTCGTTGAAAGAAATCCCACACATCGTTGTGATACGGCACTCCCAAGGCAATCGTCTTCGCTGTGTCGATGGAGCTGCCACCACCAACCGCTATGACCAGGTTGACATGGTGTTCTCGTGCCGTGCCAATGAGTCGGTGCACAAGCTCCAACCGTGGATTTGGACGTACTTCATCGCTCCAGATCAGGTCAATGCCCAGCTCGTCGCACACAGCTGCGACCGTTGTTCGGATTCCCAGCTCTTCTGGATAGGTGGTGCCGCTGACTGCCAGTATGCTGTTCACATGAAGCTGGAGGAGCACGCTCGATAGCTGGTCAAGTGCGTGCCGTCCAAAAATGGTTCGTGTCGGTTCGTGAAATTCAAAAGCTTGCATTGTCCTGTCCCATCTCATGGCATGCACATGCCTGCTGAAGCTTGTGTGTAATACGTTGATGCACCGTCAGCAAGACTGTATACGATGTATAAATTTGCTACAAGTCACGAAAAGACGCCCGTCAGTTCCACATCAGGAACGGCGGGCGTCTGTTACTCGGGGAATCCTACAATTGCAACGATTCTCAATCAGAGCCATAAGTTAGGGTTATAGACAGTAATCACATTTACTGAGGTATCGCATCGCGCCATGTTGCCGGATGGAATTCATCTTGCAGTGGCAGCAGCCTTGAGTCAACATCGATCTTCAGCACGGAATTGAAGTTGTTGGTTGCTATCATCTGGCCAGCAAAACCAACCAGCACGATTATCTCAGCATCGGTGTAATGCTCATGCAAGTCAGCAAAAAGGGAGTCAGGCACTGTCGTTGGATTTTTCACTATATGCTGCGCAAGGCTTTGCAGGAGCTCTTCTTCCTCGGTTGTCTCGAAACTCGAGGGGTCCAGTCCCAGTTCTCGCAAGTCATGCACGAAGAACAGCGAGCACAGCTGGCAGCTATTCGTCGTCGAGATTGCATGGGCATAGACCGTTGCAGCACGCGTGCCTATGATTTCCGCCAAACGCTGCCATGAGACGTACCAGGCCATATATGCTTCGTAGGTCGCCTGATCGCGCAACAACGCTCGTTTCATGTTCGATAATTTTCCTGCTGACTCCAGCCTGCGATATTCCTCAAGGGAGTCATCGTTGAGATTCTCCTCCGTTGCAAAAGCCACTCGTGCCATGTCACTGTTCTCCTGATGATAAGAATATGGCGGCATTCGGCAAAAAATCGATGCCGGGATTCCCCGAATGGATCATGCCCAAAGGCCGCCAGATGATTGATATGCATGCAGGCAAGCCGATCAATGATGCCGCAACCGGCCTATGCCTGTTTCAGTAGTTAAGCGCATTTATGGACATATTGTCAAATAATTTCGTTTGCAGGTCTTCCCGGCAGTTCTTCCAACTGCGCTGGAGGATTCACCACCTCATGCTATGCGATCTGTTCATGCACCGATGCATTGACCCATTGATGCTGTTCGACGTTTGCCCCGGAGAAGGTGCCGATGTCAATGACGCAGTCGCGATAATCCCGGCCATGGGAAATCGTGATGTAATCGTCGTTGACCAGCCGATTATGTGTGGGATCGAAACCAACCCAACGACCATTGTCATAGATTTCAACCCAAGCATGCGTGGCCCCTTCACCCATCAGCAGACCTGCGATATATCTCGCGGAAATGCCTAGCTTACGACAGACGGACAGCATCGTATGCGCATAATCCTGGCACACCCCAGTCCCCTGCTCCAACGCCTCCTCAGCGGTGGTGCGGATCGTCGTCGCACCTGGCGTATAGGTAAAGGCATTGAATACTTGGCTCATGACCTCACTGGCCGTTGCCATTGAATCGTCGCTCTTGTGCTCTGCAGCCAGCTTCTCCTTGCAACTCCTGCACAGTGCCTCAATTGCCGGACCTGGTACTGTCAGCACTGATTCATAGGTATACAGTGGTTTGAATTCTTCTGACTGCGTATGGTCATTGTCAACAAAGGCAATGCCTGTGACCGAATACTCAAAGGATGCGTGCGGCTTGGGGATAAAGCCAGTCATGACGACAGAGCCGAAGCCATCATGCTCGGTCTCCAGATCCGTTGATGGAAGAACCTTCACCTTGACATCGATAACCTGTTGACGTGGACCTGAAGCTGGCACGCAGCGCAACTGAAAGCGATGATCTGTCACGGCATCGCTGAAGCTCAGCTTCATCACATAGTCGAATACAAGTTTCTTCACAAGCAATCTGCTCCTCAATACATGCGTGAAACAGCAAGTCCCAAACCAGCATCTCACGCATTCTTACGTTGTTAGCATACACACACGCATCACAACACACTTGGTCAGTCAAGCGTCAGAGAAAACGGCGAGCATATGTCCACCGAGCGTGTTCATTCCCACTCAACAACGTTTATTCAAGTCGAAAATCCATATTCATCGAGTTCATCACTCGTGGTTTCCCGCTATCAATATCCAGTACCCGCCCTTCAAATCCATTGAGAAACTCGCTGATGCGCTGCGAAAGCTGCTCGTAGCCTCGTTCTGGCAGCTGTTTGAGCAACTGCCGTGCCCCCGATGCAAAGCACTGCGGCAACGGCATGCCGTTCAGCATCACACCGTAGGTGGCGAGCTTGTTCAGAGGCGCTTGCAAATCAGCCTCAGGAAGACCAAATCGCGTATATAGGTCCACTCGCTCAAGATATTTACCGATGAACAGGAATGCCTTGAGCACGGGTGCCAATGCTGAATTCTCGACCCCTCCCCACAGCGCCAGCATATAATCGGTGATGTCACGCTGTCTGTAAATGTTTTCGGATTTCAAGCCGCCATGAGCAGCTCCGGTTATCGTATTCACCGACATTTCAACGTACTGCACCAGATCCGATCCAAGTTCAGGACGCAATACAACCGCATTGTTGAAAGCTGCCTGCATGGCGCTGCGAACGGAATTGGCATTGTTAGGGTCATAGAGGAAGGAATGGATGAAACTGTCGAAGTCGTCAAAGTCTTCCGACAGGTCCAATGCCTTGGCGAATGGCTTGAATGCCTCGACCTGAGTGTCCATGACCAGATCATAGAAGGGGAAGAATTGACCGATGGTGGTGAACACGCGTTCGGTGTAGCGGCCAAGCCAATAGAGATTGTCAGCCTTGGCTGCAGTGACCAAGGTCGCCGCATGCTTGGAATAGTTGCCAACCAGATTCACAGCATCACGCTGGGTTTTCTCATCCAGTTCCTCGGAATGCTCGGGCGAAAGAATCCATGTGTCCTTGAACCCGCCGCCCTGCGATGAGTTGACGATCATCTCGCCTTTGAACGACGAATATCGCGTCAATCCCGAATACCAGACGTGCGTATGCTGGCCGGATATCACGAACGCCCGCAAATCGGCCTTTCGCGGCATCCTTTCGCCTGTCTTTGGATTGACGATGTCGATGTCTTTGAACTGAATGACCTCTTGGGCGATGAAGCGACGTGGATCTTCACGAATCCTATCCGCCATCTCCTCGCGTTCCTTGCCATGCAGACTTGAACCGAACACCACCCCGTATCCGCCAGCTTCGGCCACATCCTTGATGACAAGCTCGCCAAGACGATCAAGCACGATCTTTCTATCCTTCTCGAACATCGGCATATAGGTCGGCGCGTTCTGAAGAATCGGCTCCTCGTGCAGGTAGTAGCGAATCATGTTGGGCACGAAGTAATACATGGCCTTGTCATCGGCGACACCATTGCCTGGCGCATTCATGATGGCCACATTGCCAGCACTGTACGCTGCCAGCAGCCCAGGAACTCCGATGACTGAATCAGGATTGAAGCTGAACGGGTCAAGGTATTCGTCAGCCAAGCGCCTGTAGATCACGCCGACTCGTTGACGTTTGCCTGCATAGTCGACAAAGTACACGCGGTTCTGCACGACTTCCAAATCTTCCGGAAAGGCGAGTGTGGCTCCGGTCTTTTCGGCAAGATATGCATGTTCAAAGAAGGCTGAATTCTGACTGCCCGGCGTCAGCAGGACGGCTATGCCCTCAGTGGAGACGAAATCCATTGACTTGCGCAGCAGCCGGGGATATGCGCGGTTATCTCGTATGTGCACGTCACGGAAGAGTGTTGGATGGATGCGCCGTTCAATGTCACGGACAAAGAGGGGGTAGCTCGCACCGGACGGTATGCGAAGGTTGTCTTCCAGAACCCACCACTGCCCGTCTTCTCCTTGGACAAGATCCTCTCCGGCAATATGCGCGAAGACTCCACCCGGAGGTGTGACACCATTGACCTGTGGGCAGTAGCCAACGGAGGTGTACACGTATTCTTCGGGAATCACGCCATCCTTGATGATGCGCTTGTCTGAATAGATGTCACGAAGGCATGCGTTGAGCGCCTTGACTCGTTGTTTGAGTCCTCGTTCAAGATTGTCGTATTCGTCAGATTCAATGATTCGTGGAATTGGATCATAGGGGAAGAGCCGATCCTCGTAATGGCCATTGGCATAGATGCCGAAACGGACACCGTTGCGACTGAGCTCGCGATTGATGGATTCTCGCCGACCAACCAATTCGCCTGCAAGTTCACGTGCATTGGATTCTAACATGTCCTGCTCCATTCCCTAGTCGAACGGTGAGCACCTGACCGGCTATACCACTTCATCACATGCTTCGTGGAAAAGTCAGGAATAACACGGCCTCACACCAATTTATACTCTATGAATGAATGTCATGCTAGACATGCAACATTACCACTACCCGCACAGCGTGTTACATGTCACGTCCTTCACAGCAGCGATTCGCGAAGTCGTAGCCCGGTTCTCCGTCGGATTGCATGCTCCAGGCCTGATGCAATCCATTTGGCAGTTGTGGTATGCCTCACACTTGCCGAAAGCATAATTTTGCATCTCTGCAAAGTTATAGTACTGTAACTTTTTGCTTCGAGCGCTTCTTGTGAATTCGCTTGGCACACTTGCACGGCGTACTTGGAACATGGCAATTCGTGTATGGTACTGATTTCCCCGATGGAAGGAACGATGGCATCCTATGGCATCTGAAATAGCAGCAACAGGTCGTCCCCAGGGCAGACATGCGCCCGGCAGTCACAGCCTTATGGATCAGCGTCAGATCATGCTGGTGATCTATGCCTTGATGACGGCCATGTTCTTGAGTTCCCTGGATCAGACCGTGGTGGGCACCGCAATCAGAACCATCGGCGATGATCTCCACGGGCTCAACGAGCAGGCATGGGTGACCACCGCCTATCTGATCGCATCGACGATCACCACGCCGCTCTATGGGAAGCTTTCGGATATTTACGGACGCCGACCGCTCTTCATCATCTCAATCGGTCTCTTTATCGCGGGCTCGCTCATGTCAAGCTTCTCGACATCCATGATCATGCTGGCGGCTTTCCGCGCCTTCCAGGGTCTTGGAGCTGGTGGCCTCATGTCACTGCCACTTGCCATCATCGGCGATATCGTGGCTCCTCGTGATCGAGCGAAATATCAAGGCTATTTCCTTGCCGTGTTCGGTGTCTCGACCGTCATCGGTCCGCTTATCGGCGGCATCTTTGCCAACGCGAGCAGCATCCTTGGCATCACAGGATGGCGTTGGGTCTTCCTGATCAACGTGCCGGTTGGACTGCTGGCTTTCGGCATGGTCTTCGCATTCCTGCACCTTCCGCGCTTTGGCGACAAACGCCGAAATCGCGTCGATTGGTGGGGTGCAACGACGGTCGTCATCGCGCTCGTTCCACTCCTCCTTGTTGCAGAGCAGGGTCGTGACTGGGGATGGGGATCCACAGGCTCCATAGTGTGCTACATTATCTCGGCCATTGGCCTGATTGCCTTTATCGTCATCGAACAGCATATGGGCGACGATGCGATTCTGCCGCTGCGCCTCTTCATTTCTAGGCCGTTCTCGATGGCATCGATTCTCGGCGCACTGCTCGGCTTCGGCATGTTTGGCGCAATGCTGACCATTCCACTATATTTGCAGATTGCAGAAGGCCTTTCTCCGACCCAATCAGGATTTGCGACGATTCCTATGGTGATCGGACTGATGATTTCCTCAATCACCGTGGGTCTTATCATTTCACGTACTGGAAAATACCAATGGTTCCCTCCCCTGGGCACCGCCGTTGCAGTGATCGGATATGGGCTTCTGATTTGGGCCATCGGACGGCCTCTTCAGGCCATGATGCTCGGCATGTTTGTGCTTGGCCTTGGCATCGGCTTCCTGATGCAGGCATTGATCCAGGCAAGTCAGAATGCCGTCTTGAGCAAGGACATGGGCGTTGCCACCAGCTCGGCCACCTTCTTCCGTCAGATAGGAGGAACGATGGGCACTGCGGTATTGCTGTCCGTACTGTTCTCGGTCATGCCGACCAATATTCTCAATGCCATGTCGGATCAGACTGCATTGAGCAACGGTTTGAATGCCGCTTTGACGCCAAGCGTTGCAGCCGCTTCAGAAAACAAGGCAGTCATGAAGCAGATTTGGAATCCTATCGTCTCGCAGATCAAGAAGCAGTCGCAGCAGTCGCTCGATGCGGCTACGACCAAGGTTGATGCGGGAGCAAAAGCTGCCGTTGAAACCAAGGTCAGTGCTGCCGTACAGCAGCAGGCTAAGGCCAAAGGCATCACCGATGCCGCCATGGTTCAGTCCATGATTGACAAGCAAGTGGCAGCGGCGGTACCTGCAGCCCAGAGCCAGGCACTGCAACAGGTCGCTTCCCAACGCAATCTCAGCGTTGTTGATGGAAAGCTGAGCATTGACTATGCCAATGCATCACAGCGCAAGAGTGTGGTGAAAGAGGTCGTTCCCAAGCTCTCCGATTCCATGAAGAAGAACAGTGGCAAGAGCGGTTCACTCTCTTCCTCTTCGACATCCACAAGCGATACGTCATTCTTGAACGGTGCTGACAGCAGGCTGACGCGGCCCTTTATCAACGGCTTTGATGCTTCAGCGCGCACCGTCTATTGGATAGGCGCAGGAGTGCTCGTCGTCGCGTTGATCCTGACCAGCATGTTCCGCGTACCACCGCTCAGGGAGCGCTCTGCCTTGGAAGAGCAGGCCGCAGACAGGGCGGCAGACCAAGCTGCTGCCCAAAAGTCCGGGGACGAGTCGGAATAGAACATCTACACTCGGACTAGAAATATGGTGTGCACTCGAAGACGATGTGATTGAAAACGGTATGTTTTCTTGCTCGCAAGCATGCAAACGACCAAAGAACCATAAGCCTTTAGGAATAGAAAGTGATAGTGAACGACATGGAGACTCTCGGATTGCGCGAGCGCAAGAAACAACTCACGCGTGACACCACTCATGATGTTGCCATGACGCTTGCGCAGAAGCGCGGTTTTGCAGAGGTTACTGTCGAGGAAATCTGTGCAGGAGCCAATGTCTCGGCTCGAACTTTCTTCAACTACTACCCTTCCAAGGCAGATGCGATTTTTGGAATCTCGTTGCACCCTTTGACGGCAGTGCAACGAGAGCAGTTCCTTCATAGCAAGGGTGGGCTACTCACAGACCTGTGCGGTGTGTTCGCATCGTGCATTATTCTGCCCAAGGACACGACCACACTTCGCGAACAGCTTTCCAGCTGCCATACCGAAGCGTTTGCTGAGATTGGTGCTCATTTCAAGGAACTGTTCAAAAGCATGCATGTACTTGCAGAGCGGCGCACCTCTGACCCCCACCAGGCACGTCTCGCGGTTGCGCTGCTCATCGCCGCCTTGAAGGTGGTGGTGCATGTCGATACCGACGAGGAAGTGCACAGCGTGCGCACACTCGAGCTTTCCCTTATCGCAGCCGTCAGGGAACTCGGTGCCATGGCAGGTACCGTGGATGCCTGACTCCCACACAGTTTCCATACACAAACACCATGAAAACTACATCATTGTGGAGAAACTGACTCATTTTAGTCATATCGTATAGTGTTCTTCGATTCGCTCCCATAAGCTGTTTGAAGCCGGACGTGACCGGTAACAGGCCAATTGAGAGGATGAGAGGAGAACGGTGAAACATATACGATACCTTCTACCAGCAATCCCCTGTGCGTTCATTTTCCCCTGGGTTGGTTTCCAACTCGATCTTGCATTCAACCAAGCATGCAAACTGTTGACTTCTTATGTGCCAAGCAATCAGCAAAAGGCCATCTACAATGTGCTCTTCACTAGTGGAGAACATGCCATAACCATACTTTTTGGATTTCAAATGCTGGTTCTTATGTTTGCCATTGCCGACTCGAGGATGCAAGGCCAACTTCGAGAGGAGCAGCTGAAGCACAATCGTTTCGATGTATTGCAACTGCTGTTCGCTTACTTGTCTCTTGCACTGCTATCATTTCTCTGGCTTGGCATGGCGTACGTGACGGGATTGCCGACAGCGATAATTGTCAGCCTTGCCATCGGGGCGATGGACATGCTCGTCATTAACCGACGAAGCGTCGTACCGACATCACCTAACCCGAATCTCCTGGCGTATCAGAAAAAAACCATGCGGCTCGAATACATCAACGGCGCGATTCAATTTTACAAAAAAGAATCGTCAAGCTTCATTGCGAAAATGCAGCATACTACGGCACAGTTCATTCTCGCAGGAATGATCGTTCCCAGCATTGCCATCATCATCGTTGAACCAGGTCTGGATCAAGTGCATCCGCTGCTCGATATGTATGGCTACATATTGCTGCTCTACCTTGCCTTGGTGAGTGAAGCGCATGGGTTCGCCTATTCGATATTAAACATTGAAAGAGCCCTGTTCTATATACAATCCTGGCTGCACTGGCTACCGTTTGTGGTCATCACCGCACTTCTGACCGTCTATGCCTTCATGACATTCGGCATGAACGGGTTTGCCGCGGTGGCATGCATGATTCCGCACACGCTCTTTGCAGTAATCTATAGACGCAAGATTCTGGGGAAGCGATATATCAAAACCCTGCTCCAGGCACGACGCACTCTCAAGCGTGAACTTCGGCGGGAAGTGCGCCTACATCCCGAATTGGCAGAAGAGGGATAGGATGCGTACTACGATGCGCCATCTCGTCCACAGCAGAGCTGACATGAACTGACTTGTCGCACTGAAGATTGTTAGAGTTAGATTGTTGGAGTTGCAAGCGGCAAGGCATATCACGCTGTTCCCTCACCGTTTGCTTCCCAAATCAGATGGTGGCGTGCTGATTGACGCAGTATCCGGCGATGGTCATGATCAAGCTTGCCACACCTAGGAAGGCAATCAAGGTCCATACGCCCCACTCCGCGAAGAGTCGCAGGATGGGTGTGCTCTGCCAGATGCTAACTGCGAATGCCGCGAGAAGCACCACACCGGTGGCAATGATCGATACAGCCAATGCCTTGGTGCCGAAGGAACGAAAAACCGTTCCGAATGTTGCCCCAATCATGAGACTGGTGAACGTCAAGGTGAACATGACCAAGAAGGCAAGGATATAGTTTCCCGAGCCTAGAATTGCCACATCAAATGCATGTACGCCCAACCACCAGTGGTTCGTGATCTTTTCACAGAGCAGAGCAATATCCACGAATATCCCGCTCGCCGCAGCAGTGACAAAGAAGCCCAAGGTAGTGCCTATCCAAAAATCCCTTCGCGTGGACCCAAATGAAAGCGCAGCGTTGAACTGCCTATTCACGCATAACGCTCCCCCTACGACCAGGAAATATGGTGTGCTCATGACCGAGCCGACATTGCCGACTGCATTGCCCTCCTGAATCGACGTTGGCAATGGAAGTCCCGCCTTGATTCCCATTAAGAGAACAATAATCACACTGATAAGCCACATCAGAACCAGTATGTATAGGGGAATGAGCAGAGAGTATTGCCTTTCAGCCAGATATTGAGTCAGCACAGCCATAACGTTGCGCCGTTTGCCTTGATGTCGCTGAACGGCTCCGTTCGGATTGTGATTCAATGGTGCATTCTCCCCGCGTTGCATGCCCCTGTCTCTCTGCATTCCAGAAGATGATGCTGTTCCAGTCATTGCAATACTCCTTTCGTGGCGGTATCTCTGTGGCCTCCATGGAACGAATCATCCTTCTCAACGGTTGACTGCTCATGGCTCTGTGGCTCAAAAGCCCCGATAGCCGAGACCAGTTCCTGAAGGGTTGCATGCCGCAGATCTGAAACGTCACCCGTTCGTAATTGCGCAACTTGCCTGTCGTCAAGCGAGCCCTTGAACACCACCGAGCACATGGCACCCATACTGGAGGAAGACAGTATTTCCAAGGCCGGAAGCATCGGCTCTAGAGACCGCTTCATGCCGGTGAATGACCAGACTTTCGACAGCACATCATCGACTTCACCGGATTGCGACACATGGCCTTGATCCAGGATGGTCACCGTCTCCATAAGCCCAGCACACTCATCAATCAGATGGGTCGACATGATGAAGGTTCGTGGATCGTCCGCCTGCGTGGTAGCAAGTTCCTCATAGAAAATTCCACGAGCTGTGGGATCAAGACCTAGGTATGGTTCATCCAGAAAGCTGTATTCGGCATGCGATGCCAAGACAATCGTTATTGCCAATGCGGAACGCTGCCCGCGTGAGAGCCTACTGACCTTGGTCGCTGCTGGCAGACTGAATTTCTTAGCAAGATGCGCTGCCAATTGCCTGTCCCAGTTCGGATAGAATCTCGAAGCGGAACCAAGGATCATGTCTGCCGTGTAATTGTCGTGCCACCGCTGATCTTCGTGAACAAAACAAATGTCTCCAAGAACAGCGGCATTTTCCGCAGGATCTTGCCCATCAATGTATACATTGCCTGAGCTTTTGAAATTATGGTTGCAGATAATGGACATAAGCGTCGTCTTCCCAGCGCCGTTTCGTCCAAGAAGACCGTGAATGGTGCCTCTGCGAAAAGTAACGTTGACGTTGTCCAACGCATGGGTAGTTCCAAATTCTTTCGAAAGCTTTTGGGTGACAATGCCATCCGAAATCCCACTTTCTTCGCTATTCATTATCGTTCCTTCCAAGGATCAGACATGGTTTCAATTCCTAGCAACGTGTTGTTTCTCTCCGCAATCTTCTGTGCTATCTCTCTATCGGAAATGCCTAGGAGCTTTGCTTCCGCAAGCAGAGGATCGATGAACGTGCGGGTGAATTCATCAATTCGTGATGCACGCAGCAGCGCAACCGCATCCTGAGTAACAAAGGTCCCCACTCCTCGGCGCTTTGACAAAATCCCCTGTTCTGTGAGCACGGTCAGGGCACGTCCCGCAGTTATCGGATTGATTTTGAAAAAGGTTGCCAATTCATTGGTGGATGGCACCTGACTGCCTGGCTTATATGTTCCTGCAAGTATTGCGTTGCTGATAATCCTCGCAAGAGCAAGAAAGATTGGCTCAGATGATGAAGATATTTCGGGCATTCATTTCCTCATTTCTCATTCGTCGATCTCTTGATGCAAAGCTTGCGGGCTTGTGCGCTGCTCATGAGGCCGCACAAGTCATCTGCCGAATTCACCATAACTCAGGTTATTTAGTTATATACATAACTATATAACCCATGTTGGCGTTATGCAACTTCGGGACTCCATGAACGGCTGAAAGCCTACAGTCGAATCGGATCGTTGAAGAACGAGATCATTCTGTCAATATAAGGCCCCATCGCTGGATTGGGCATGCTGTAGAGCTCATGAGGGCCGTTATCAACTCGAATCAACTCGGCAGGGCAGCCGCCGTCACGCACCTGTTGAACGAAGCGATTCTGAGGAGGATTGAGCACATAGTCATCATTGCCAGATTGAAAGACCAATACGGGCGTCTCGATGCGTGCACACATACCTGGCTGGAGCACGCTGTGGGAGAGCTTCAGCGACTCTCTCACCCATCCATATGTGGGAGCGCTGGTATGGCGTCGCATGTTGTTCATGCGCAATGCATGAAACCAATTCGCGCGCGAAGCGCTGACATTCTCAACATCCTGCACGCGCGCCGAGGCAACGAAAGGCCGCTGACCTGGAGCCATGCGCTTGGAGAATCCTGCGGCACATGCCGAACTCACGAACGCCGCAGCAAGCCAGTTGGGCAAGCCGGTTCGCGGAGCGATCATTGGCGAAGACAGCACAGCCTTGTCAAAAATCGTCGGACGCTGTTCCAGAACGGCAGCACCGATGCCTCCACCCATGGAATGCGCAAAGAGGCACAGAGGCAAGCCATCGGCATATTCCTGCGCAATCTGGGAGCAGAAATAGGACATGTCTTCTGCATACCTGTTCCAATCATCGATCCATACAAGATCGGGGTCAGCAACGTCTCGTGCCGACTGACCATGACCTCGGTGCTCGATAATGCACACGGAATACCCCGCAAGAAGGAAATACCAGGCAAGCTCATTGAATTTCTCGGCAAATTCCGTCAGGCCGTGGGAAATGACGACCGCACCGCGAAATATTGCCGTGGCACCGCTGATATGCAGTGCATCGAAAGCATGGGCATCGAAACATACATAATGTATCTTCCCAGGATCGTGGTGGTGCAAGTCATGCGAACCAGCAGAAGCTGTAAACCAGCCTTCAGATCGGCACGCGTCCAACGCTGGCAGCACTGTCTTTCGCATTGCCTGAGAATAGTGACGCTCATCGAGAAGATCAACCTGCATGATTCCAACTTACAACAGCAGGGTTAACGTACACGGGCTTTCAGAAGAAAATCACGTGATCTTGCATCCGTTGTTTTCCATGCATGCAAGAATAAGCAGCAACGAGAGGAGCTCGTATGGGAAGAAATCGTATGGAAGCCTTCAGCGATGGAGTGCTTGCCATCATCATCACGATTATGGTGTTGGACCTGGATGTCCCTCGGGGGGCATCCTTCGCTGATTTGGAAACAGATGTGCCTGTTTTTCTAGGATATGTGCTGAGCTTCATATATGTCGGCATTTACTGGACGAATCACCACCATCTCATCATGATGGTCGATGCCGTGAACGGGCAGATACTCTGGTCGAACCTTCATCTTCTCTTCTGGCTTTCCTTGATTCCCGCATCGACCTCCTGGACAAACGAACACCCTCTGACTGCAGCTCCTGCATGCGTATACGGCATAATTCTGCTGATGTGTTCCGTTGCCTATATCCTTCTGCAAAACCTGATCATTCATCTGCAGGGCAAGGAATCGCCGCTTGGCAAAACCCTCGGCAAGGACTACAAGGGCAAAATTTCGGTGGTGGGATATGCCATTGCCGCAGGAGCTGCATTCATTCAGCCAATCGCATCGTATGTCATATACGTGTTGGTCGCCCTGCTGTGGATCATTCCCGATATCCGCATCGAAAAGGCAATTTACAGCGACGACGAGTAACAATCTCGTGGCGATAACGTCGCAATGTCGAGTTTTGCGACAATTGAAAAGTAGAGGAGGTCAATTTTCGCAATATGCTGCCCTGATTTCAACCATTTCCGACATTGATATCTGCGAATGGCAACAAAACTCGAAAGAACAACAAATGAGGGCTGCATGTGCATACCATGCAGCCCTCAACTCTTTGATTGACATCGTTAGCAATCAATCATGAGCAATCAATCATGAGCGTTTTCCGCTGAACAATCCTCTTACGAATCCAAATACCGCAGTAATGACGAACAGCACAAGAGAAACCCAGAACAGCCAGAGAAATCCCTTGAGTATGATTCCAGCGATACCACCAATAATCCAGAGAACTAGAAGTACAAGAACCAATCCCAACATCGTAAACCACCCCTCTCATATCAATTGCCATACGTTCAAAGTCCCACTCAGCCCTTTGAACCATAGCCCGGACTAGCAAATTCTAACACTTTGGTCAGCAAATCGCCGTAATTCAGCCATTCAGAGAAGGTGTCGGGATCGAACCAGTTCCTTCACTGCATCTTCCAAGCCGACAAGGGAATGCCCCAGAGCGAGCGCAAAATCGCTGGATTGCACTTCCAGATCACCGTGAGCAATCAATTGTTGAGTCCCTATCATCCCCTGAATGGCCGGTTCAGGCACTTCATCGCGAAGCGCTTCAGCAAATTGCGTCTCATCCATGTCAACGGCATCGATGGCCTTGCCGGTTGCCGCCTCCAACGCCTGTGCCAATTCGCTATAGCGCGTGGGATTGGCGGAAAGTTCCATGACTTTCGGCTGATTTCCTGCAATCAGTACTCGTGCCGCAGCCTCGGCATATTCGCGCTTCAACGCCCATCCGACCGTTGCCTCGCCAGCCATGTACACCAGCTGCCCGGTTTCCAACGCATGTTTCAATAGTGTCGTTTCATTTTCCAGATACCAGTTATTGCGTAGGAAGGTGTGCGCAATCCCGGATTGCACGATCTTGGCCTCGGTGAATACATGATCCTCAGAGAGCATGTTATGCACCAGGTCGGCATGCGCAAAACTCGTATAGGCAATGAACGAGATGCCGCACTTCTTCGCAGCTTCTACGACATTCGTGTGTTCCTGCTGACGATTGCCGGGAGCTCCTGAAACGAACAGCAGTCGGTCGATGCCTTCAAAGCTTCTCGTGAGCGAGTCGATGTCACTATAATCGCCGATTCGTGCTTCTGCGCCCTTGGATTCAACATCGCCAGCCTTGTCGGGATTTCGAACCAAACCGACAATATCATCATCGGGAGCAATCTTAAGAAGCCAGTCCAATGCATAGCCGCCGAATCCGCCTGATGCTCCAGTAACCAAATATCTCATAATGTTGCCGCTCCTCATATCGATGTTGCACTCAATGGTTACCCAACCTTTTTCATATATCTCACTGTAGGATTGCTCGCTCAAAGTTCCAAATACCCTTGCCGACATCGAGTCAATATCCAACGCAGCGTTGCATGGGCATCCGGGAGCACACGCAGACCGTTCTTCGCCCTTCATGACTAGACTCAACATTCGTGAACATTGCAGTCATGAACATTGCAGTCAAGAACATTGCGGAACCCGAACGCACGCGGCTTTCTCCCTGGGTGGCTCGCCTTATGCTGCTCATAGCGGCCGCCACATGGGGTGGTGGCTACACCTTTTCTAAAATTGCCTTGGACGCGATACAAGTCCAATGGATGATGGCGATCCGCCTCACGCTGGGATCGCTGATCCTGGTGGCTGTGCTCTGGCATCGCATTCGTCGAACAACAATATCGCATATGCTCATCGCCGGAGTTTTGCTTGGACTGAGCTACTGGGCAGCCTTCATATTCCAGATGGAAGGTCTACGCACCATTGAGCCGGGTCGAAACGCATTCCTGACTGCCACATACTGCGTTCTTGTTCCGTTTCTCGTCTGGTT
Organism: Bifidobacterium sp. WK041_4_12; assembly: GCF_041080795.1. NCBI lineage: Bacteria > Bacillati > Actinomycetota > Actinomycetes > Bifidobacteriales > Bifidobacteriaceae > Bifidobacterium > Bifidobacterium aquikefiricola. Next base: position 214,721 of record NZ_CP129674.1, read on the forward strand.
GATTGCACACCGAACTCCGACGATACGTAATCTCGTTGCTGCGGTCGTATGTCTGATTGGCATTGGATGCATTTCGCTACCCAGTTCAGGCTTTGGCCTTGACTTCGGCATGGGAGACGCATTGACGATGGTTTCGGCATTGCTGTTCGCGTTGAATCTCGTCCTTGAAGGCTTGTTTGCCAAGAAATTCGATGCGCTGATTCTGACCGTCTATGAATTCATCGTCGCCGGCATGCTCTTTCTCGTGGGCGCAGCCATATTCGAACCATTCCCGAAAGCGGCAAGCTTTACGCCAGCCGTTTCCTGGTCCATGGTGTATCTGATCGTGGGTTCGACGCTCATTGCCCAGACCTTCCAGAATGCCGCATTCTCTAAGATTCCCTCAACGCAGGGATCGATCATTCTCTGCACCGAAAGTCTGTTTGGCGTACTCGGTGCCATCGTGCTCGTCCATGAACACGTCAATATGCAGACTGCCCTGGGCTTTGTACTGATCTTCTGCGCAATACTGCTTTCAGAATTACGCACTCAACCGCACAACATACCCAAGGCAGCATCTATCTCAATCGATGATGGCGTTGTTCGCCATGATGGAGAAGTCAGTCATCGCCAAGAATGACATGCACGCCGCCAACCAGCGCGCTGACCAGGTTGTACAGGAACGCACCGATGGTTGCGAGCACCATGACCAGAATCACTTCAAATATGGAGAAGATGGTGGTTGCGCTCAGCACGGTTCCCAAGCTGAGTACACTGGCCAGATCGAAGCTTCCAGCATCCAGACCAGTCTTTGACACCAGCTGCGTCACACTGTCGAACAGGCCGATGGAATTGAGCAGGAACCATATGAATCCCACTGCCACGATCTGAACGATGCCACCGGCGATGGCGAGCAGGAACGAAACCTTGGTAACAGACCAAGGATCGACGCGTGTCACCGAAAGCTTCATTCTACGAGCTCTCGGCACCGATGGCTGCTTGCCTGGCGTTCTTTGGGCTGGACGTTCCCTTGCACCTTCGTTAGAGGAGGAGACGCGAGCCTGCTCCACAGGACGAACGGATGGGGTCTCACGAATCTGGGGCTCAGTCACCGCCGGATTGGAAGACAATGAACGCGCAGACCGTGCCGGACGTGACTCATGCTCCTCGTGCTGAGTATTCTCATGCAGCACGCCATCCTTCTCGGCTCCATCGCTCTGACCGTGTGCATCCAGATGCTCGTCCGTGCCTTCCAGAAGCTCATCATGGTTCAAATCGATAGGCTTACGCGGTTCATCGTTATTCTGGCTCATCGTTTCTCCTTGATCGACATGCCTCGCAACTCTGTTGTGACGCTACCAGCTTTTATGGTCTTTTGCTTCATTTCGCGGAATCGTCCACATTCTCAGCAGAATTGCCATCTGCATCCCCATTGGCACTCGGTGCGGAAGCGAGGGCATTTTCAGCGACTTCTCCGGTTTCGACCATTTCCGCGGCAGTGCTGTCATCCTCGGCATCTTCCATGTTGCGAGCAATCGAGAGAATCTCGTCACCCTTATCCGGCTTGGCCAGCGTGACACCTTGAGTGGTACGTCCCGTGCGCTTGACCTCGGCAACGTTCGAACGAATGACCTTGCCTGACTTCATGATGGCAAGAATCTCGTCATCCTCACTCACGACAACAGCTCCTACGAGAGATCCTCGACCTTCGGCCAATTGGATGGCCTTCACACCGAAACCATTGCGTCCCTGCAAACGATACTCACTCAGGGCCGTGCGCTTCGCAAACCCTTCATTCGTGACCACAAGCAGATCATCATGGGAATCCTCAGGAACGACATCCATGCTGAGCAGCTCATCGCTTTCACGGAAGCGCATGCCCTGAACACCGGCGGTCTGACGACCCATCGGACGAAGCGTGGAATCATCGGCGGAGAACTTGACGCTCATGCCCTTGCGAGATACCAGAATGATATCGTCCCCAGCATTGCACAGCGAAGCACCGACCAATTCGTCAGCAGTCTGACCATCATCAGCCTGTGCATCGGCTCCGTCGATCTGACCATCGCCAGCGAATTCCATAAGGCGCACGGCTATGAGTCCGCCCTGACGCGTCGAGTCATATTCGCTAAGCCTGGTCTTCTTTACCTTGCCGCTCTTGGTGGCGAGAACCAGGTACTGCGCTGCATCGTAATCACTGATCGACAGCACCTGCTGAATCTTCTCGTCAGGAGCAAACTGCAACAGATTGGCTACATGCTGCCCCTTCGAATCGCGTGAACCCTCCGGCAACTCGAATGCCTTGATTCGATACACTCGTCCCTTGTTGGTGAAGAACAGCAGCCAATGATGGGTGCTGGTGAGGAAGAAGTGGTCGACCACATCATCCTCGCGCAGCTTGGCACCACGAATGCCCTTGCCACCGCGATGCTGCGCCCTATATTCATCAGCCTTGGTGCGCTTGATATAGCCAGAATGGGTAACGGTTACCACCACATTCTCCTCGGCAATCAGGTCTTCAACGTTCATTTCGCCCGAATATGGCAGAATCTTCGTTCTGCGTTCATCACCATACTTATGGACGATTTCGTCAAGTTCATCCCCGACAATCGCACGCTGACGTTCTGGCTTGGCGAGAATGTCGTCGTAGTCGGCAATGCGGCGCATCAGTTCTTCATGCTCGTCCAGAATCTTCTGACGTTCCAAGGCTGCCAGCCTGCGCAGCTGCATGGCAAGAATGGCATCCGCCTGCACCTGATCGACATCCAGCAGTTCCATCAATCCGGTGCGAGCCGCATCGACATCGGGAGAACGGCGAATCAGGGCGATGACTTCGTCTATCATGTCGAGAGCCTTGAGATAGCCCTGCAGGATGTGATCGCGTTCCTCGGCTTCACGCTTCAAATACTTGGTTCTGCGTTCAACGACGTCGAGCTGGTGGTTTACCCAATGGCGAATGAATGCGTCAATGCTTAAGGTGCGTGGGACGCCGTCAACCAGCGCAAGCATGTTCGCGCCGAAGGTCTGCTGCAACTGTGAATGCTTGTACAGGTTGTTCAGCACAACTTTCGGCACGGCATCGCGCTTCAGGACGAGCACGAGTCGCTGACCGGTACGGCCCGACGTTTCATCGCGCATGTCAGCGATGCCCTGGATCTTGCCATCGCGCACCGCATCCTTGATCGAAGAGGCCAAGCGGTCAGGATTGACCTGGTACGGCAGTTCGGTCACGACGAGGCACATGCGTCCACGAATCTCTTCGGTGTTTACGACAGCGCGCATCGTGATGAGTCCACGACCGGTACGATATGCCTGTTCGATGCCCTTATGTCCAAGAATCGTTGCGCCTGTTGGAAAATCAGGTCCCTTGATAATGCCAAGCAGAGCCTCCAGCAGCTCCTCTCGGCTTGCATCCGGATTGTCCAGCGCCCAATGCACGCCGGTGGCGACCTCACCCATATTATGTGGAGGAATGTTGGTTGCCATGCCCACGGCAATGCCCGACGATCCGTTGACCAGCAGGTTCGGGAAGCGAGCAGGCAGTACCGTCGGCTCCTGTGTCTTGCCATCGTAGTTCGGCGCGAAATCGACGGTGTCCTTGTCGATGTCACGCACCATTTCCATCGCCAAAGGTGCCATGCGGCATTCGGTGTATCGCATAGCCGCTGCAGGATCGTCGCCAGGCGAACCGAAGTTGCCCTGACCGTCGACGAGCAGATAACGCATGGACCATGGCTGAGCCATACGAACCAAGGTTTCGTAGATGGCGCTATCGCCATGCGGATGGTATTTACCCATCACGTCACCGACCACGCGAGAACATTTGTTATATCCGCGATCCGGTCGATATCCACCGTCATACATGGCGTAGATGACACGGCGATGCACGGGCTTCATGCCATCGCGCACATCGGGCAAGGCTCGCTCGACTATGACGGAAAGCGCATATGCCAGATATGATTCGCGCATCTCCTGCTGCAGATCCATGCGCTGCACCCGTTCTCCATTGAGGAGACCATAATCGTTGGTGTCGCTCTCTTGGGGACTGAGCGGCTCCTGTGAACGCTCAGAGGAATCATGGTCAAATTCGTCGGATCCGTTGGTATTGTTATCGTCTGCCACTGTTATTCCTTAGTGTTTTGGACTGTTCGCACGTATAGATATTGAGACGAATCTCAGATGCTGAGATTCTTATGCTGTGACTGTCTACCTGTATCAGGCATCGATGAATCGAGCGTCATGGGCATTGCGCTGGATGAACAGACGGCGTGGCTCAACATCGTCACCCATCAGCATGGAGAAGGTCTCGTCCGCCTGCGCTGCATCTTCGATATGAATCTTCTTCAAGACTCGGTGCTCGGGGTCCATGGTCGTTTCCCACAGTTCCTGATAGCTCATTTCTCCCAGACCCTTGTATCGCTGGATGCCTTCGCCCTTGGGCAACTGCCTGCCCGATGCCTTGCCCTCGGCAAGCACGCGGTCACGCTCCGCATCGGTGTAGACGAAGTCGTGCGAACCTCTGGTCCACTTGAGTCGATAGAGCGGCGGCATGGCTACATACACGTAACCTGCAGTGATCATCGGACGCATGTAGCGGAAGAACAGTGTGAGATTCAACGTTGCGATATGGGCGCCGTCAACATCGGCATCTGCCATGATGATGACCTTGTGGTAGCGAACCTTGTTCAGGTCGAATTCCTCGCCATAACCCCCACCTACTGCCGTGATCAGCGATTCGATGGTGTCGGACTTCATCATGCGGTCGATGCTTGCACGCTCGGTGTTCAAAATCTTTCCACGAAGTGGCAGGATTGCCTGGGTCAAAGGGTTCCGGCCCTGTATGGCGGAACCTCCTGCGGAATCACCCTCGACGATGAAGAGCTCGCACTCACTGGGATCGTTGGACTGGCAGTCCTTGAGCTTGTCGGGCATGCCGGCAGTCTCGAAGATGGACTTTCTGCGAGTATTCTCACGAGCCTTCTTCGCGGCGATACGAGCGCGGGATGCTTCCAGGGACTTCTGAATGATCATCTTGGCTTCGCCGGGATGGGCGTCGAACCAATCCCCCAGCTTCTCCGTCATGACACGCTGCACGAAGGTCTTCGCCTCTGAATTGCCCAGCTTGGTCTTGGTCTGGCCTTCGAACTGAGGATTCGTGAGCTTTACGGATATGACGGCGGTCAAGCCTTCGCGAACATCGTCGCCAGAGAGATTATCGTCCCTGTCCTTCAGAATGTTCTTGTCGCGAGCATAGCGATTGACCATCGAGGTGAGCGCTGCGCGGAACCCCTCCTCATGCGTGCCGCCTTCGGTCGTAGAAATCGTGTTGGCAAAGGTGTGCACGGATTCCGAATATGCTGAAGTCCATTGCATGGCTATTTCAGCAGAAATGCCAAGCTTGACATCCTCTGCCTCGATGTCGATGACGTCCTCTTCGACAGGATTCGCCTTCTTGGCTTTCACCATGTAGGCAACGTAATCCTTGATGCCGTTGTGATAGAGGTACGAAACCGTTTGATGCAGCTCCTCGGCCACATTTTCCCCATCGCCGGTGACTTCATCGACCGCCTCGTCAACATGGCGCAGGTCGGTAAGCGAAAGGCGCAGCCCCTTGTTCAGGAAGGCCATCTGCTGGAAACGACTGCGCAATGTTTCAAAATCGTAGACGGTCGTCTCAAAGATTGCTGGATCTGCCCAGAAGGTCACGGTCGTGCCGGTCTGCTCACCATCGGCCATGGGCTCGGTGCGCTGCAATGGCGCAGTCGGCTTCTGGTTGACATAGTGCTGCACCCAGTGATAGCCCTTCTGACGCACTTCAACGTCAACGTGGGTGGACAGTGCATTCACTACTGAAATGCCGACCCCATGGAGTCCGCCGGAGACGGCATAGCCGCCGCCACCGAATTTGCCACCTGCGTGGAGCTTGGTCATGACTACCTCAACGCCGCTTGCTCCCTCACCGGGAACCTCGTCGGTTGGAATGCCGCGACCGTTGTCTACGACGCTGACGCCATTGTCTGGCAGTATGGTCACTTCGATATGGTCGGCATATCCTGCAAGCGCTTCGTCTACGGAGTTGTCGACAATCTCGTAGACCAGATGGTGCAGACCTCTCGGACCCGTCGAACCGATATACATGCCGGGTCGGATGCGCACGGCCTCAAGTCCCTCGAGAACTCGCAGATCGCTTGCATCATAATGCTTGGGTGCCAGGGAATCGTCCAGCTGTGCATCCTCGAGGCCGTCTGCCTCAGATGCAGCTTCGGCATGTTCAGCGTTGTCTGCGTGTATTTCTTTACCTTCGTTCAATTCACTGCCTTCGTTGATGGGGTGGGTATCGTCCTGAGAAGAAGTCGCATCCAACGAATCTGAATTCGCGTCATGTGTCGCCACGACCATTCCTTTCTCCGTCGATTGCAATCAACCGATTCATCTTGGCTCATATCGGCTTTTCAGCAATGTCAGCGTCATCGAATGTCTGCAACATCACCATTATAGTCTAAAAAGCAAAAAAACGACCCTTCAAGGCCATAAACCTTCTACAGCTAGGATACTTGTTGAGCGGGACTATATGCCCTTAGAAGTACGTATCTCGCACTCCACGACCGGGGATATCGAATTTTCCCCGTCTGAAGGAATACGAATGAGGTCCGGTCACCCTGATGCGTTCAATGGGAAGACCTTCGAGCTTTTCTGCAATCGTGCCCTGCAACTGTGGAATCAGATAATTCAGCTGCGTGGACCATACCGTTGACGATGCCTGAATGGTCAGCACTCCACGATCGTATGCCACCACATGGGAATGGGCCGCGATGGCCGTTCCGACCACATCGCTCCAATGACGCTCCAACTGTGCGATCTTCAGATGAGGAACCCATTGTGACTGCTGTGCAAACTGTTCGAGTATCCCACCGAACTTATCGGGATCTCTTCCAGGCTTTCCAAAGTTCCACCACGCCTCTTTCGATCTCTCGCGCAGACGCTTTGTCGTCATGCCCTTGACTTCAAAGGGACTGAAAGTCTGCTCGGGCAATGTGCTCACGTTGAGATGCAGCAGAATGTCCACGGGAGTATCGTTCATCTCGATGCCTCTGCTTCCCCCTCGATCTGTTCATCACCGGAAGGCTGTTCGTTGGGCCGGTGAATCGCCTGAGCCTGAATCATTGCCTCGAACATCGTGCTGTCATATTGATTCTTGTCATACACCTGCTGAATATCAATGATATGTGCATCTGCAAACTCTGGGATATCGCTGGCAGCGGCAACCGTAATCAATACCTGATGCTGCTGGCTTGCGAAATGGATGATCTGCGCCCTGCGCTGTTCGTCCAGCTGTGCAAACACATCATCGAGCACAATGATGGGCTCGCTGCCACGTTCACGCACCAATGCCTGATACAGACTCATTTTCAAGGCAATCGCAAGGGTCCACTGCTCCCCATTGGACGCGTACTCTCGAGCTGGAAAACCGTTGAGCATGAACTCGACATCATCTCGCTGCGGCCCGATCAGGTTGAATCCACGAGCCATCTCCCCCTTGAAGATGCGCTCAAAATGAGCGCTTATGGATTCATGGGGATGCTCCTGATCGAGCACCTCTGAGAATGATGGCCGGTATTCCAGATGTGCATCTGCCTGATCTGGAAGGGTTGGCTTTCCAGACAATCGTTGATATATCTCAGGAAAGGTCTCATTCAGCGCATCGATGACCGCTTTTCGGCGTCTCGTCAGTTCAACGCCTGCATCGATGAACTGACCAGTCCACACCTCCAGTCCGCTCAGTGCAGCCGCTTGAGAGGATTGGCTCAGGGCACCGGCATCTGCACCGGCATCGTCCGAGACGAAACCCTGGCCGAAGGCTTCTCCATGATACTGACCATTGCGGCCCAGCTGCTTGAGCAATGCGACCCTTTGCTGAGCGATGTGCCTCGTTCTCTGCAGTATCTCCCCATAATGCCCATCAAGCTGCATGCCCGCCTGATTCAGAAAAACCCTTCTCGCAGCGGGATCCTCCGTAACCAGATGCTGGTCCTGAGGAGTGAAGCTCACGCACGATACCAGACCCTGAACGTCTTTCATCATGAGGGAATGTCCTGCATTGACACGCATTCGGTTGGCACCACGAGCATGAATGCTCATCTCCAACGTCGTTGGTGAAGCCCCTGCTGCGTGACTGTCGTTGCCTGCGCTCCCCCGAAGCTTCTCATCGGCATGCTCGACCACATTCGCTCGAACGACCGCCGTGGTACTGCCGCGCTGAATGAGTGGAAGCGTCGAAGTGACGCGCTGGCTCGAGCCGGTCGCCAGAACCTCGATGGATTCAACGATATTCGTCTTCCCCAAGCCATTCTTTCCCTGAAGAATGTTGATGCCCTGATCGAAGTCAAGTACGCACGCATCCCAGGATCTAAAATGATCCAGCGCCAGTCTCGAAATATACATACCAATCCCCCGAGCCGCTTCTCATTTCGCCATGCAGCACCCTATGCGTTCCCTCTGCCTAGCCTTGGCTCTGCAATCTTCCCATTGCCTCCACGCTCTGCAATTCGGCAATGCTGCTCATGCCATCAGTTGGTGAAGCGCATGGGAACGAGCAGATATCTATAATCGAGCGACTCATCAGAATCACTCTCCTGCTGCCCATTGAACTCGACTGCCTTTACAGCCGTCGTCATTTTCATCCTCACGAACGGTTCGCTGATGGCATTGAGACCTTCGATCAGGTAGGAAGGATTGAATGCGACCGTGATATCGTCACCAGCCATATCGATGTCGAGCGTTTCCGATGCCTGCGCCTCGTCACTCGCGCCAGCAGACAACACAAGCTCCTGCTTCGAGAACACCATGCGGATGGGCGCGTTGCGTTCTGCAACGAGGGCGACGCGCTTGATGGCATTGATCAGCGATTGCCGGTCAAGCACTGCCTGAATTGGATACTCCGCAGCAAACAAGCGGTCGACCGCAGGAAACTCTCCATCAATCAACTGAGACGTTGACACGCGTCCGGCATTTTCAAAACCTAGCAGTGATGGATTTTGCGGATCAAAATCAATGACAACGTTTTCATGCTCGTCGAGTGAACGGGCGATGTCGCGAAGCAGGGAACCGCGTACCAAAGTGACGGTCTCGGTATCGCTGTTCTTCGGAGTCCAGGTGAATGAGGATCTTGAAAGTCTGAAACGATCCGTCGCCGTCATAACGACCTTGTCGCCCTCGATGCTGATCTTGACGCCGGTGAGAACCGGACGGTTCTCTTCACGAGAGACGGCGACCGTCGCCTGAGCGATGGCCTGCATAAAGGTCTGTGAATCAACTTGCCCTAGATGTGCAGGGACCGACGGCAGATCAGGATATTCCGCATCGGGCATCAGCTGCAAGGTAAAGGTCGATTTTCCTGACTGAATCGTCATCTTGGAATCATCCGTGGTCAGATACGTCGTCTCGGAAGGAAGTGACTTGGTGATGTCGGCCAGCAGTTTCCCCAAAACGAGAGCCGTTCCAGGCTCATCGATGCCTGCTTCAATGTGGTGACGGGCGGATACTTCATAATCGAATGCGCTGAATTGCAGTGTTCCATCGATTGCCTCGAGTTTGATTCCGGCAAGGATTGGTGATGCAGGGCGCGCAGGGATGACGCGAGTCGTCCATGCTACAGCGTCGGCAAGTGCCGATGAATTTATTTCAACTTTCATAATGTGCCTTCATAGTAAGATTTCTGGATTCATTCTAGCCAAGGTTTTGTGATTGCGCTTCACATGATGCGCTGCTTCGTTATTGCCGTGATGATGAACTAAGTATGTGTGTCTGTAATCATCTTCATAAGGGCTGTGGATAATGTGGATAAGTGCCGCGCCCCTTGGTTTTCCACAGCGTTTCACCACACAAGGATTGTGGATAAGGTAGTGGAAAAATGTGTATAACATGGGTAGTTATCCACAATTGGAAAACACGATGTAAGTTATCAACATTTTCCCTGCACCTATCAACAGCCGATACACAAGTTATGCACCGAAAGTAAGCAGTTATTCCCAAGCTTATCCCACATCTGTGCATAAACATGTGGATAACTTTGTTCACAATAATTTCCCCCTCGGTGTGTTTGAGTACGAAGTTTTGCACATGCATGGAGCAGACATGCACAACAGACAGTCACATCGCGGCACAGCTGTGCGCGTTGCGGAAACTACTCGATTGGATGCTGCTTCAATCTGACCGTGAGTTCCATCACATAGTTATAGATTTCACGCTTCTCCTGCATCTCTCCAGAGATACGGGTATATGCGTGCATGACTGTGGTGTGGTCGCGCCCGCCAAATACCTCGCCGATGTCAACAAGGGACATGCTGGTCATCTCACGCCCTAGATACATGGCAATCTGGCGTGCCAGCGCGATGTTCTTCGTGCGGGTCCTGCCTACAAGATCGTCAAAGGTGAGATGGAAATACTGGGCAACCTGCGTGATGATGTCGGTCGGTCTGATTTCCACATCAGTCGTGAAAAAGTCCTGAAGCGTCTGCTCGGCCAGGGTCTTGGTCACATTCTGACCATTCAGGCTCGCCACTGCCGTGACTCGTGTCAGCGCTCCCTCAAGCTCTCGGATGTTTTCGGTGAAGCGTTCGGCTATCAGATCAAGAACCTCGTTCGGAATCCTCGCTCCACTGTTTGAAGACATCATGCGAAGAATGGCCACACGAGTTTCACGATCTGGCGGCTTCACATCAACGGTAAGACCTGAATCGAAACGAGAAATCAGCCGCTGCTCGAAGCCTTTCAGATTCTTCGGCTGCACATCCGAAGCGATGACGATGCGTTTGTTGGCATCATGCAAGGCATTGAAGGTGTGGAAGAACTGATCCAGAGTGGCTTCCTTGCCGCCTAGGAACTGAATGTCATCGATGAGCAATACATCGACCTGTCGATATCGATGATTGAATTCTGCAATCTGACCACTGCCGTGTGCCGAATTCTGCAACGCATCGATGAATTCGTTGGTGAACTCCTCTGAATTCACATATCTGACCTTCAGAGATGGATCCTTCACCAGCGCGTAGTTTCCTATCGCATTGAGCAGGTGGGTTTTGCCCAACCCGGAACTGCCGTATATGCATAAAGGGTTGAAGTCGCGCCCTGATCCCTCGGCAACGGCCAAGGCGACGGTTCGAGCGAATCTGTTCGAATCGCCAGGAACGAAGGTATCGAAGGTGGCGTTGGTATTGAGATGGGTTTCGGGATCACGCTCAACCTTCTGCTGTCCGACGGGAAAGCTTGGCATCGAAAACGGCAGCGGGGTGCGCCCATCAAAGGTATGGGCAGGCTCTTCAGCAATGTCATGAAGCGCACTGGATGATTGCTGAGGCGTTTTCTGCACACTTGCCGGCGAGGACGTGCGCTCGTCTGCGGCTGCGTGCTCGACATGCTTGGGAACGGCAATGGGATCAGCCAGGGTAAATTCCGCTTCTTCTGAAGCTTTGCCCGCTGTGTCAGACCCTATCGTGCCTGCGTGCTGGTCTGGTGTTGAATGATCAGAGCCTGTGTCTTCCGAAGAGTCGGTAGCGTCGATGCCCGGCTGTGGCTGCGATTGTCCATCGGCCTGCGAATGCTCAGCTGTCTGAGTTGGCGAGTTTGAAGCCGCCTGTCCCGTTCTGAAAATGGGTCGCGTCTGCTTCACGATTTTGATTGCGGGGAACATCGCAATGCCGCTCACCGTCTGCAACGCATCGAGCAGCGAACCATTCAACGTGTCCTGAATGGCCTCCTGCGCAGCCTTATTCGATACGCAGAGAACGATCGTGCTGCCGAAAACCGCTTCTGGAGAAATGTCTTCCAACCAGCCTTTGTCACGGGCTGTCAGGGTGTGACTGTTGCGGAGAAGTTGCAGAACAGAATCCCAAATATGCTTCGCTTCCAGCGAGGCAGCTTCTGGACCCTGTACCATCATTCCTTCTTCCCCATATCGCAACGCACACCATCAGTAATAGACAATAGGTCATGTTTACACCGTATTTGTCGAGTTATCCACAGTATTGCGTGTTGAAATGACTCATTTGTGAATAACAAGCATGTAATTTGTGGATAACTCCCCCACGGCTAAGCACTGTAATTCCAGTATTTTCTGTGCTTTTCTCGTTGCGATTATGTCGGAAAAACACGAAAAAATTTCTTCTGCTTTGACTGATTGCGCTAAGCTGTGTAGTTTGGTATAGCTTGACTCACCATGAGCCGTGCCTTTGCATGGCTGAAAATCCAGGAGCGTTGTAAATTATGAAGAGGACATTCCAACCGAATAACCGCCGTCGCCACATGAAGCACGGCTTCCGTCTGCGCATGCGCACCCGTTCAGGCCGCGCACTCGTCAATCGCCGCCGCGCAAAGGGTCGCAAGACGCTTTCAGCCTGAAACTGATTTCAGCTCAACATCTGATTTCGAAACTCATTTGAAGGTGGAACGGCTTAAGAGCCATCGCGATTTTGTGGCAGTGCTGAAACACAGAAGCAGGGTCACCAGCAGAGATATCGTGTTGCATTATCGTTTCTTTGATGATACTGCCAATACCTCAGCTACTGCTGTATCCACACCAGCGGGTGCATCGATTGGACATTCGGCACTAGATGAAGATCGTGATTCCCTGGATAAGCATTTCCTGGAGTCCTGCGATTCCGCTCCTGATGACAGTGACCGCTGCATGCATCGGCGCAGGGTGGGTTTGGCGGTTGCAAAGAACGTGGGGAATGCCGTGACCCGCAACCATGTCAAACGGCGTTTTCGTCAACTGGCTTCTGCGAGCGAGCATGTGCTTCCATCTGTATGCGATGTGGTCATGAGAGCCAAACCGCACGCGGCGCAACAGTCATATGCTTCATTGGCTGAACAGGTTGCAGAGCTGTTTTCAGAAGTAGCACGGCAGTACGATCAGCAGTCTGCACGCACTGTAGCGCAAGGGGGGACCGCATGACTTCAGAGCACAGGCCCGCTCATGGTCCAAGCACTCCGGCCATGTGGATGCTGCATGCAATTCGCTGGTATCAGCGACGAATTTCACCCCAGATGGCACCACGATGCAAGTATTACCCGACGTGCTCGCAGTATGCCGTCGAAGCAATCAACCGTTTTGGTGCATGCCGTGGCGTGATCCTTGCAGCATTTCGGCTGCTGCGCTGCCGCCCATGGAGCAATGGCGGCATTGACGATGTGCCCCAGCATTTTTCATTGTTATATCGTTGTTCATGGTCGAAGGCACATGAGGAGCCTCGTCTGACCGCAACTGCCTCAGATAAGGAGATTGCCTGAGACAATGATTTCGCATAACTTTACTTTTGATTCCGGCCTGTTCGGATTCTTCTACCGGATTCTTCGGCCAATAGAATGGGTCATGACCTACGTCATGGTCTATTGCCATAAGTTCCTGACCTTCATAGGGTTTTCAAGTGGATCCAACGTTGCGTGGGCTCTGTCGGTAGTCCTTCTCGTGGTGTTGGTCAGACTCCTGATTCTTCCACTGTTCATCAAGCAGATGATGTCGATGCGAAGACTTCAGGCCATTCAGCCACAGATGCGCAAGATACAGAACAAGTACAAAGGCAAGACTGACAGAGCCAGCAAGGAAGCTTCAAGTCGAGAGATGATGAAGCTCTACCAGGACAACCATGCCAATCCTGCGGGATCATGCCTGCCTGCCCTAATTCAGAGCCCCATATTCATGACGATGTTCTATGTGCTCTCAGCCGTGCCATACATCGCCAACGGCAAGCGAGCACCATTGGGTGCCTTCACCGTGAAGGTAGCCAAGGAATTCGAACAGACGCAGATATTTGGCATTCATATTTCCGACAACCTGACGACCGCCCAGGGTGCAAGTAAAATCGTCATCATTATCTTCATCGCATTGATGTGTCTGACGATGTTCTACTCTCAGTTCCATAACACGAGAAAGAACATGCCCCGCGCCTCGATGGAAGGTTCTCAGTATCGCATGCAGAAAATGATGGCATACATCTTCCCTGTCATGTATATCTTCTCTGGCGTGGCTTTCCCGTTTGCCGTGCTGATCTACTGGTTGACCAACAATACGTGGAATCTTGGCCAGACGCTATGGCAGGTACGACGCATGCCAACCCCAGGCTCCCCGGCTGCCGAGGAAAAGGAAGTGCGCGACCGTAATCGTGAAAATCGTCGCAGAGACAAGGCAGGCGAACCATCCCTCGAAGAAGAGGCTCTGACCAAGGCAAAGGAGGAGCAGGTGCAGCAACTGGAATCCGGTGTCTCCCATCAGCGGCAGCAGCCAAAGCGAGGGAAGAACAAAAAAAGACGGTAGCTGTACACCCTTGGTGAACCTGTCCGCCACAGGTCACCGACTGGCATGAAGAGCGTGACGTCCTGAATCAAGCGGAAAGCGGTGCCCATGACAGCCCATGACAAGTCGTGAGCATCGCATCAACGTGCAGTGCGTGGCGAATATGCAAGTTCTCCAGGATTGGCTTAGACTGAATTACCAAGTGCACGTGTAAGGAGCGAATATGTCGCAAACCGAAGACAAAACCATCGATCAGCTCAATGAAGAGGCTGATATCGCTGCGGATTACCTTGAAGGGCTTTTGGATATCGCTGATTACGATGGTGATATCGAAATGGGAATTCGCAATGATAGACCACTTGTCCAAATTGTGGCCGATGACAACACCGATATCAAGAATTTGATCGGCAAGAACGGCAGCGTCGTTGACGCGCTTCAGCAACTGACACGTCTGGCAGTTCAGCAGAAGACAGGGGAGCGTTCCAGATTGATAGTCGACGTCGACGGCTATCTGAAGCGCAAGCGTCTGCACCTTCGCAATCTGGCTCTTGATGCCATTGACGAGGCACGGGAGTCTGGTGAGGCAGTGGATCTCGCTCCGATGAACTCCTTCGAGCGTAAGGTCATCCATGACATCGTACGTGAGGAAGGTCTCAAGTCTCGCTCACATGGCGAAGAGCCGCACCGATATGTGAGCGTCTATATGCGTAAGAACGACGAGGCAGAAGATTCAGATGCCGTCAATGCCGCCAGTTCCTCGAAGGCGGTTTCTGACGATGATGCAATCCTTGATGACACGGCTGTTGGTGACAACGCTGTTGATGATGCAGACGTGGAAGACACTGACGTGGAAGACACAGACGTGGAAGATGGCAATGTTGAAGATAGTGATTCGGAGTGACTCAGGACACTTCTTCACGGCAAGCACACGAAGCTGAAGCCTTCCCCAATGCAGAACCAGTAATCGATCTGCTGAGCAATTCTGACATCCCGCAAGCCATCCTTGGCAATGCCTATCCTCAGATGCTCCGCTTCCATGAGATGATTCAGCAGGAAGGTCTCGTCAGAGGACTGATAGGACCGCGCGACCGTTCCATCATATGGGAAAGGCACATACTCAATTCCGCAGCGGTGGTGCCCTTCATCAAGCAGCATCTTGACACGCATCACGGATCAGGACGCATTGCAGACATCGGTTCGGGTGGCGGATTCCCAGGAATCATCGTTGCCGCCATGCTCCCGGATACACCTATAACACTGATTGAACCGATGGAACGTCGTGTAGAGTGGCTTTCCTTCGTGAAATCCGAACTGAAACTTGAGAATGTCACCGTTGTGAGAGCACGTGCGGAGGAAGCCTTCCCTCCTTCGGCACGGCAAGCACATGCACAGCAGGCACATCACAGACGCCGCCACGCGAAAGACGATGGTCAGACAACGTCCTCGACATCGATTATGTCTTGTTCAGTCGTGACCTGCAGAGCAGTTGCACCCCTTCACAAGCTCGTGGGATGGACCTTGCCTTTTCTTGAGCACACAGGCCAGCTGATCGCCCTTAAAGGCAAGTCAGCCCAGCTTGAAATCGATAAGGCAGCCAAGAATATCCAAAAGCTGCATGGACGCAATGCTCGTGTTATCGAGGCACCAGTGGGGCAGGATCTTCAATCAACCCATGTTGTCATCATCGACAAACAATGACGGTATCTTCGTATCACTCTTGACATTGCCTTGACCTCTCAGCTTCGAGTGTTTCACGTGAAACATTTATGGGCAGGGAAGCATGGCAATTGTAGTTATGCACAATGCAGCGCGAGTTATGCACAATGCTGAGGCTGCGGTGAATGGATCATTGTTGTATCTGATTTTTGTTGCAATGGCCGGGAATAGGCGGTGGATACAAGTTACGCAGATGTTGTTTATACACATGACTTATCCACAGGAATCCACATTTGTCCACAACGCGATTGTGAGTTCACCATATTGAGAGATGTCCAGCATCATGATGAAACTGGACTATGCTGTCAGTTTCGAAAGACTGTGGGATGGTTCTTCATGGGGAACATATTCAGTCACGAAGAATCTGATGGATAGCACTGTACTATCAAGGAAAGTGAGCATAGAGTGACGGTCCCGAGCAACCACTTATCCTCCGAATCCGAAGATGAACATCTTGAGAATGCAGATGAAGTATTGCAACGTATTTTCGGCAGCAGTGCTGGCTCCATGGGTACCGAAATGGTAAATCTTGCAGAGAAGGCAAGAAAGCTTGCTTCTCTGGATTTTGCGAAACCTTCGTCAACACGATTGATTGCCGTTGCGAATCAGAAGGGCGGTGTTGGCAAGACGACCACTGCAGTCAATATAGCGAGTGCACTTGCCGATCACGGGTTGTCGATACTTCTCGTAGATATGGATCCACAGGGCAACGCTTCAACTGCGATGGGTGTTCAGCACGCTGAAGGTGACAAGTCGGTCTACGATGTGCTTGAAGGACGTCTGACCCTCAATCAGGTACGATCGAGATCCGAACACTTCCCCACCCTTGATGTTGTTCCCGCATCCATCGACCTGTCTGGCGCCGAGATGGAACTCGCGAACCTTCCTGACAGGAACAACTTGCTGAATACGGCAATGCACCAGCTGCTCAGTGAATCCCCCACCGCGTATGATTACGTTATTGTGGATTGTGCCCCCAGCCTCGGTCTGCTGGTGTTGAATGCCTTATGCGCTGTGCATGAAGTGCTGATTCCCATCCAGGCCGAATACTATGCGTTGGAAGGTTTGGGGCAATTATTGCATACCATCAGCCTTGTCCAGCATAACTTCAATCCGAGCTTGACAGTCTCAACGATGCTTATCACGATGTACGATAAGCGTACCTTGCTGAGTAAAGAAGTGTTTGATGAAATCCAACAGCATTACAACGGAATCGTGTTGAATACCACGATCCCCAGATCGGTTAAAATTTCCGAAGCACCAAGTTTCGGGCAAAGCATCATCACCTACGATCCGCACGGAGCAGGTGCGGTCGCATACGGCGAAGCCGCCTATGAGGTGAACTCACGATCTGAATCAGTGTTACAGCAACTCAGCAACAATCATCAAGGAAATGAGGAATAAGGAATGGCATCCAGATCTCGTTTAGGTAAGGGCCTTGGAGCGTTATTCCCAGATCTTCCGCATCCGAACGATACCAGCAACAATCTCAACAACAGTGATATCAACTCTGACTCCGAGCACAACGAGCGAGAACAACGCGCTCAAACTGATGGATCCGAGCGCTCATTGGAGATTCAGCCGGAGCTCATGGATTCACGGCACGACGATGAGCCATCGAAGCGCAACGGTTCTTCTGCGTCGTCATCAACGAGCAATGTTTCACGTGAAACGTCACCAGGAAGCAGCGAAAGTGACGCACTTGGTACAAGATCACGAACCAAGAGTGTCAAATCCTCGCATCGTCACAGCGCGACCGGAAGCCTCGAAGATTACACGGAAGGCATCAGATCAGTAAAGGCATCGAGGACTCGACGCTCCAGTGTTCCTCATCTGGATGAATTATCGCATCCAAGTGATCTATTCTTTGGTGAGACGCTCCAAGGTGATGCGAATCGTCAACATCGTGAAGCTAACGCCGAAAATAAAGCCATTCACCGTATCGATGCAGACGGGAAGATTGACGATGTTTCACGTGAAACATCGAAGAATGGCTCTTCACAAAGTTCGAAGCAATCAGCGCACGACGGCCTCTCGGCGCATCAAACGAGCGACAAAGCTAGGCAGCCGAAGAACGCGGAAAACCCGGATTCGAGCCAAACTGAGGACTTGCAACCAGTCAAAGGTGCTTATTTGACGTCGCTGAAAGTCGACGAAATCTCGCCGAACGCTCATCAGCCGCGAAACATCTTCGACGAGGATGAATTGGTTGAATTGTCACACTCGATTCAAGAGGTCGGGGTCTTGCAGCCAATAGTGGTGAGAAAACGCACCGCTCAGGAGGTGCAGACAGACAAGCAGCAACCCTATGAGCTGATTATGGGGGAGCGCAGGTGGAGGGCTTCGAAACTCGCGAAGATTGCAGAGATTCCAACCATAGTCAAGACCACGCCCGACGATGAAATGCTGCGTGATGCCCTGCTGGAAAACTTGCATCGAGTGGCACTCAATCCCCTGGAAGAGGCCGCGGCTTATCAGCAGATGATTCAGGACTTCAGACTCACGCAGGAACAGTTATCGCAATCGATATCGAAGTCTCGTCCTCAAATTGCCAATATGCTGAGATTATTGCAGCTACCCAGCATTGTGCAGAAGAAAGTGGCATCAGGAGTGCTGTCTGCAGGGCATGCACGTGCGTTGCTGGCGCTCTCAGATACCGCAGCCATGGAGGCTCTTGCGAATCGAATCATTGCTGAAGGCCTTTCGGTTCGTTCGACAGAAGAAATCGTTGCCATGGCAATTCATAGGCCGGACCATCGAAAGCCTGGTCGTCACAGCACAGCGAATATCTGGGCCGATTCTGACGTGAGAAACAGTCTTGAAGATCGTTTTGAAACCAAGGTGAGCATCAAGGGTTCTGAGAAAAAGGGAAAGATAGAAATTGTCTTCTCCTCTCCTGAAGACATGCAACGAATCGTTGACATGCTATTGCCCAATGCTCAGAAGAGTCAACCAACACACGATGAATGGGTGTGATGGGAATGCCGACGCTGCTGCCTGCCTGCGGTCCATGCTGAGAGAAAGGCAGGCAGGGCAGGTAACGAGCAGTGCGGAGAACAATCAGGCTGAAGCC
This sequence comes from Bifidobacterium sp. WK041_4_12, assembly GCF_041080795.1. Taxonomy (NCBI): domain Bacteria; kingdom Bacillati; phylum Actinomycetota; class Actinomycetes; order Bifidobacteriales; family Bifidobacteriaceae; genus Bifidobacterium; species Bifidobacterium aquikefiricola. The sequence goes on from NZ_CP129674.1 coordinate 233,779, forward strand.
GGTGCTGTGGCGCTTGTTTGCTGTACGCTGTCATGACGCGTTGCTGCATCCTTCGCAGCAGTGCTGTTTCTGGCGTTGTTTGAGAGCCCACTGAGATAGGACTGTGCGTCCAAGGCTGCTCGGCATCCCATGCCTGCGGCTGAAACGGCCTGGCGGTAAATGCGATCCACGACATCGCCGGCTGCGAACACGCCAGGAATGGATGTGCGCGTGCAGTCGTGCTCGACGGTAATATAGCCATCCGCATCGGTTGTGAGTGCGCCATTCAGAAAAGCGGTTTCAGGAGTACTCCCGATGGCAACGAACACGCCCTTCGCGTCCAAGGTGCTGGTCTTGCCCGTGACGACGTTCTTGAGTTCCACCGAGGATGCGCCGTTGTCGTCGCCCAGCACCTTGGTAACGACAGAGTCGTAGATGACATTGATTTTCTTGTTGGCGAGCACGCGGTTGGCCATGATCGTCGAAGCTCTGAATTCATTTCTACGATGGATGACGGTCACGGTGGATCCATATCCGGCCAAGAAGTCAGCCTCTTCCATGGCTGAATCACCGCCGCCAACAACGATGATCGGCTTGTCCTTGAAGAAGAATCCGTCGCAGGTGGCACAGTACGAGACGCCGCGGCCAGAATATTCGACTTCGCCTGGAACGCCGAGCTTCTTATACTGTGCGCCAGTCGTGACGACCACTGCCCGAGCCGCATAGCTTGCACCGGAGTCCGTGGTGACATGCTTCAGCCCGTCATCTGCAAGGAAATCAACCGAGACAACGTCTTCATATTCGACCTGTGCTCCGAATTTTTCGGCCTGCTCTTGCATCTTGTCCATGAGATCTGGGCCAAGGATGCCTTCTGGGAAGCCGGGATAGTTCTCAACCTCGGTGGTATTCACCAGCTGGCCGCCTGGGGTGAGCGCACCAGCGAGCACAAGAGGCTTGTATCCTGCCCGTGCAAGATAGAGAGCCGCTGTGTATCCAGCCGGACCCGATCCGATGATGATTACGTCCTGCTGTTGAGTATTATTCGATGCTTCAGTCATGACCATAACAATAATCGCTTTCGAGTAGCTCTACGATGATGTGCTCAGCGTGAAAGCAATGACAGGGAGAACGCACGATCATCGCTTGCACCGTTGGAAGGCATTCTATGCCCCTCTATGGCGGTTTTGGGACAATACCGACTCAACTATGCGCGAATACAGATCAGCCAGGTGGTAGCCGGCTGCAAGCGCCGATTCCGGCAGGAGCGACGTGTCGGTCATGCCTGGTGTCACGTTCGATTCCAGGAATTGCGGCACGCCATGCTTGTCAACGATGAAATCAGTGCGGGAAATGTCACGCAGGCCCAGTGCTTTGTGGGCTGTCAAGGCTTCCGTTCGCAATTCATCCAGTATCGAACGTTCGACACGTGCTGGAATGAAGAATTCTGTGGGCCCGGGGGTATAGCGGGCGTCATAGTCATAGGTGCCGTTTGGGGTGTCGATTTCGAGAGGCGGCAGAGCAACCGCCTCACCGTCAATCTCGAGCACGGAAACGGAAACCTCGGTACCCACGACGGCCTTTTCGACCAACGCCACATTGCCGTAGGCGAAGCAGCTCACCATCGCCTGGGGAAGCTGCTCGGCATCCGTGACGAGTGTGCAGCCCATCGCGGAACCACCCATCGTGGGCTTGATGAACAGCGGAAGTCCAACGGAGTTGACGAGCAGGTCAATGACTTTGGTGGCCCCAAGTTCCCTGAACATGGATTCCGGTAAGGTCACTGAATGCGGGGTGTGCAAGCCGGCCTTGCGTACGACATTCTTGGCAATGGGCTTGCTCCAGGCTGTTCTCGAAGCCTTGGCACGCGAACCCACGTAGGGGACATCCTCCATTTCGAGAATGTCACGAATGGAACCGTCCTCCCCGTTGGCACCATGCAGGAGTGGCCACACCACGTCCGGGTGGGTTTCTGGATTGCTCAGATAATCGAGCAACTCGCTGTCCATATCATGAAGTCGAACCGACCAGCCCGCATCTTCCAGAAAGCCTGCGACTCGGTGACCTGAACTTAATGACACATCGCGTTCGTGACTTAATCCGCCGCAAATAACGAGAATGGAGCTATTCTTGCGCTCTTCAGCGGAGAACACACGATGCGATGGCTTCGCTGAAGCAGCGACTGTATCAGAATCAACGGCAGCCGCAGCATGCACTGCCGCAGTCTGCACGGTTTCCGGCTTGCTTACCCTCTTGACCATGACTGTTGCCTTTCTAGGCTGTTACCTCACAAAACTGTTCGAAGTTGCTCATGATTATGACTCACGTGTCAGTTGGCTGCAGGCCCTGGATATTCCACATCGCGTGGATCGGGATCAGGCTTGCCGGTGGTACCAAAGAGTTCCGCCGTCTCCCTCTCTGCATCGATGACTGTGGAAAGTCTTCGAATGCCCTCGGTGATGCGTGCGGGCTTCGGGTAGCAGAAGGAGAGGCGCATGTGATCGGTGCCTTCGCCGTTGTCGTAGAATGCCGTGCCAGCAACGTATGCGACCTTTGCGGTGATGGCGCGCGGTAGCATGGCGCGCGAATCGAGCCCTTCAGGAATCTTGAGCCATATGTAGAAACCGCCCTTGGGCTTGTGCCAGGAGCAATATGGCAGATATTTCTTCAACGCGGCATCCATGGTGTCGCAGCGTTCCTTGTACATGCCACGATAGTCATTGATCTGAGCCTTCCAATCGAAGTTATCAAGATAGGTCGTTATGGTCATCTGACTCATGTTGGACGGGCAGAGAATCGCAGATTCGTTTGCAAGCACGAGTTTATGGCGAATCCCTGGAGGGGCGACCATCCAGGCAACGCGCATGCCTGGAGCGATGATCTTGGAGAAGCTGCTCAGATAGACGACATTGTCAGGATCCATGGAACGTAGTGCAGGGTAGGTCTTGCCTTCGAAGCTCAGCAGACCATAGGGGTTGTCCTCTACGATCAGTACGTGATATTTGCGAGCGATTTCAAGAACCTTTGAACGACGCTCGACACTCATGGTGGCACCGGCAGGATTATGGAAATTCGGCACCGTATAGAGGAACTTGACTGGATGACCCAATGCTCGCTGCTCGATGATTGCCTGCTCAAAGGCTTCAGGAATCAGGCCATTCTCATCAAGCAGCACATTGACGACATGAACCTGGAACGATTGGAAGACACCCAGTGCGCCAACATAGTTTGGCGCTTCCGCCAAAATGGAATCACCAGGATTACACATGATTCTTGTTATCAGATCCAGTCCGGATTGCGAGCCATTGACGATGATGACATCATCAGGCTGCGCATCGGTGATGTTCTCAAGTTCCATGATTTGCAGAACGTCTTCGCGTAGATGCGGATCGCCCTGCGCAGAGCCGTACTGCCACGCGATGTCGCCCTTGTCCTTCAGCATTTTCGCCAAAAGCGGTGCCAGCTCGTCGAAGGGCATGCGGTCGAGATAAGGCATGCCTCCGGCGAGAGAGACCACCTCTGGGCGGCTGGCAACGGCAAACAGTGCTCGGATTTCGGATGCTCGCATCGCTTCTGCTCGATCGGCGTAACTACCGAACCAAGGGTCGTTCTTGATGACCTTCGATGGGATATCTCGATTATCCGACATGATTGCTGGCCTTCCCACTTAAGACTTGGCACATTGCTGGCATCGCATCAAGACGGCAAACGCCGGAATCCGATGCCATGGGGCACAATGCCACACGTTGATTTCATACTGTATTACAAACTGCATGGTTTAGGGACCATGCAGGGAAGCTATTACGACTTCAGTACACTTTGCTTCAGTACACTTTGACCGAGTTGAAGAAAAGCCCTCCGGAGGGAGTCGATGTCAGCGGCACCCATACCATCACATCCTGAGTGCTGACCGGCGTAGCCAGCTTGACTTCGGTAGTTCCGCTCGCATCGAAGGTGAACTGTGCAACGGGACTGCCCTGATTGGGAGAAGTGGGCGTGGAATTGACATAAATCTGCCCCTGACCACCTGATTGACGTATCGAAATAACCAAGCGGGACACACGTTCAGCCTGGGTGAGATGGATATACCATCCTCGCCCCTGCAATCCGCCCGGCTGGTTGACGTACGTTTCGGTCCCCGCTGCGTATGCCGTGGTGTTCTGTACCGCTGGATCTGGAACCTTCGCGGCATCCTTGTCGGCATGGGTCACAGCCGCGGCAGTGGGAGAGGCGGAGCCAGAACTCGATGTGGATGCACTGGAGGAAGCTTTGCTCGAAGCCTTCGCGCTGGAAGATGCACTTGCCGATGGGCTGGCAGACGAAGCTCCGGAGCCGCCTGTCGACGCGGTTGGACTCGATACACCCGGCAAGGTGACATTTGACATGTCCGGCCATGTATTGGTGTCTGACGACGATCCACCGATCTTGCCAACATCGCCGAACAGAGCGGTCACCGCAAAGAACAGAGCAACAAGAATCACGATGATGCCGACGATGATCGCCATGGAGCGCGTGGTGAAGAAGCCCATGATTTTCCCGCTGGAGGAGTCATCGTTCGTTGATTCCTCTCGCTCAGTGCGGAATTGGCTGTCAGGTTTGGCCCGTGGAGTGAAATCGCGCGGTTTCGGTGTAAAGCTGGGCGGAAGCGGCTGCATGGTGGCGGTCATCTGCTCGTCAAGCACTCGTTCTGCCTGACGTTGGCGATCCGCGCTTTCATATCCGTCGCCAAGATCGCCAAGATCGAGGCTGCCGGTATCGGCAGGTATATCGCCTGTGTTATAGAGCGAGTCACCGCGGATCTGGGAGACATCGTAAGGGCTGGTCCTGCGGGAAGCGCGCGGATGCGTGTGGGTGCCGTCGTCAAAGGCCGAGAAGAAATCGCCGTCGCTGGACTTTGGACGAACCAGCTGCACTTCGCTGCTTTCGGGGAAGAGCAGCTGGTTCGTAGCCCATTTTGGCTCTGCCGAATCCTCGTTCGTTTCGTCCTGGGGAGCAAAGGAATCAGGGATCTGCAACACTTGAAGGTCGGGGCTTGGAACGATGCCGACCTGTTCGATCGATTGGCGTCCGGTCGCCTTGGGCCAGACGATATCTTCGTCAGAAAGCTCTGCCGTAGGACTCCACGTTCCCAGAAGAGCCGAGAGTTCGGCGAGCGTAATCAACGGAATTGGCTCGCGTCCATGTGATCCAGTGATGTGCAATCCGCGTCTGCAGATGATGCCGAATTCGTCAGGCATGGTCGATGGCAGCGAATCCTCGGTGAACTTCATGCCCCGGATTTCAGGAGTTCGTGTGAGCATCGCATAAAGAACGCCTGATAGCTGACGGGTTGCAAGCTCTTCGAAGGATTCGCGGGTGGAGACGCGAGCCAGTGGATGCTCAAGCATCATGTTGATAGGGGCTGCAGCCAGAGAAATGCCTGATTCAGACAGACGAATGGTATCTGCGGAAACCGCTGCGTCAATCAGATGAGCCTGCTTGAGACTGATCAGAGCGTCACAGGCTTCGCCAACGATCGTACGCATGGCTTCGAAGCTCAGCGTCGACATTTCTGGACCGGCGAGATAGTCGGACACGGATATCCCTGCATCGAGTGCGGTGACGAGCAGTCCGACGCCCTGCTGGGTGCTGAAGTGATAGACGGGTGTGAAATGGCGGTTATGACGAAGCGCCAGACCAGAAGCAAAAGTGTTGGTTTGCGACACCAGCGTCTCGTCGGTGACGATGAACAGCTGGCAGTCACGTGCAAGAACCCTGTCGGTCGCCTTCCACGCCTGTAGACCGGGTTCATCACGCAAGGAAGCCACCAAGGTATACCGGTGAATGAAGGTATCACCAACTGTTGGTTTCATGCTCCCTGTTCTTTCTAAATGCCCCACCGATGTGCTGTCAACCGGTACTCCTGACATTCTAACGTTGCGGATACCCGAAGGTCGAGAATTTTCCAAAGGAATTGTGGATGTTTCCCGAGTTTTTTGTGCACGAGCCATAGAAACTGGTATTGAGGCAGGCATGACATCGGGTGCTGGAATGGTGTTGGACACCTCAGCGGCATCATCATCAGGCGAGACGATGGTCGTCGACGAAGACCTTGAGCCAAGCATTGACGAGACCCGGCCTTTAACACCTACCAGCATGCTCGTGAATTCCTCGGTCCTGAGCATCACCAGCAGTCCACCGTAGACCAGCGTAAGAATCGCGACAAGGATGATGCAGATGATGATGGACTGCACCCAGCTCATATGACCATCAATCCGCGTGACGTCGGAACCTGCGAGATGAAGAACGGGGGTATACAGCAATCTGCAAACGATCAGCGCAACTGCACCGGCAACAATCGATTTGGCATAGGTCAGCGATATGCGCCTGCCGTCCATATGACCGCCAAAACGTTTTCTGAGCATGATGGCAAGGAACGGGAACGCGATCACGACTCCCAGCGAAAGCGAAATTCCAACCCAGCTTGTCCATTCGCTCGGTGGAACGAGGGTGGTGGCAATCAGCACGATGATAACCTGCAGCGCGTTGAACAGCAGCGCGAAGATAAACGGATTCCTTCCATCTTCGAAGGCGTAGAAGGTGCGCTGAATGAGCAGAAAGGCACTGACCGCCACGAGTCCCCAGGAAAGTCCGACAAGAGGCTGCGCTATCAGAATCGCTTCTCGAACGTCAACCGAAGGCAGTAGGGCACGGGTGATGGGTACAGGCATGGCGATGAGCGCTACGGTGAAATACATCATCAGCAGTCCCACGTTACGGAGGGCCTGGCTGAGATCGATTCTGGCATCATTGATGCGATGATCGGCAATGGCCTTCGACAGCTTCGGGAACATTGCGGTGGTCACGGAAACCGCTATCAGAGAATACGGCAGGATATAGAGGGCATAGGCGTTCTGGTACGAGCCATTGCCCGCAATGCCAAATGGATCATGACCTGCAAGTGGCGCGCCATTGGTGATTCTCGCATCGATCACATTCGCCAGCTGATTCACGGCGACGACACCAAGGCTCCATGCCGCGATTGGTCCCATTGACCGTAAGCCGATGCCACGTATGCCCCATCTGAATGTGAACTTGAATCCGCTGCGGAACAATGGCCAGAACAGCACCAAGGCCTGAAAGCCCACGCCAATGGTCCAGGTTCCTGCGGTCAGGGCGGTTTTCATCGGTGTCCAGAACGCCAGATCCTGATGCTGAGCATTGCCAAAAATGACGATAAACACGATGAATCCTGCGCAGCTGATGATGTTTGCACCTACGGAGCTCCACGCGTATGCCGTGAATCGGCCCTTTGCCGCAAGCAGCTGGCCAAGAACCGTATACAGACCGTAGAAGAATATCTGAGGCATGCACCAGAGCGTGAATGAGTCCACCAGCGCTCGCTGTGGACCATCCCAACGCGAATCGAGATAAATCGAAGTCAAGACGGAAGTGCCGAGCATCAGCAGCAGCGTCAACCCAAGCAAGAGCACGATTGCCGTTGTTATGAGCTTGTTGAGGCGCTCCTCTGCATGTTCGGACTTGAGCGTGCGCACGATCTGCGGCACGAGAACGGCGTTGAAGATACCCCCTGAAATCAGCGTAAACATGACCTGCGGAATCATGGCACCGGTCTGATACGCATTGATGGCGGTTCCCGTCGTGCCAAGCGCGGCAGCAAGCAGAATGGTTCGTATCTGCCCCGTGACTCGGGAAGCTGCTGTGCCAGACGCCATAATGAGAGAGTTACGCCCGACAGAGTTCATTCGTCTGGATCCTTTTTACGATTAAATTGGCGCCAAAGGCCAAGCAGTCCAAAGATACCCGCGACAACGAGAATTGCAAGCCCACTCATATCGCTCAAACGCAGGCTGCTGGTGATGCGCGTGCTGTGGGTGACTCCAAAAGCCTGTCCGGTGCGATCCAGAAGTACCAGAGAGGCATTGGCCTGACCGGCGGCTGCTACGCGAATTGGCAAGGTGACCTGAACCTCGGCATTTGCTGGTATCTCGACCTGCGCCTCGCGAGCAGTCACGATTTCTGCGGAATCCGTTTTAGAGCTCACGATCACGTGTACCGCGTATGGATGGTCATTGCTTACCGTGACGGGCAAGCTAGCCGTTTCAGTGACCACCGTGACTGAGTCGGACGGTGTGATGTGGACGCCTGATAGCAATGCCTGGGCAAGTTGCGCAGCCGTGCCTGGAAGGGCAGTATTGCGGCCCGTGCCATCGAGCGAATGAATGGCAACGGTGCTCTGTGAAAGGCTGAGCTGGCTGATCCAGCCGGAAGCGTCATCGCTGTGTTGACCGGTCTGTGCAGCATCGCCTCGTGCGAGCGCCTGTGCGTCTGAGGTTCCCGATGAGGTTGGCGAGGATTCTGATTGCTCCTTTGAAGAAAGAATGGAAATGGCGAAGCGTGAAATATCATTTTTGCTCGCAGTCAGAGCATTCAGCGATGAATTCAGAGCTGTAAGCTCACCATTGCTCAAACCGGTGCCTGTTGGAATCGAATGTGTTGCCGCCTGCCCGCTTTTGTAGGCCGTAGCCTTCTGCAGAGTTGCCAGATCGCTGATGGTGAGCCATGAAGCCTTACTCAGGTTTGACATCACCTGGTCAGCGTATGTCAAATCTTCGGTGGTTTTCATGGCTATGAGCAACACCCGCTCCGCGTAGGGCTGTTCCATCTGGTAGAACGCGCTCTGTGCCATGAGACGAGAAAGGCGCCCTGCCGAGGTCGTTTCAGCGTCTGCAGACTTCGTCGTCGCCGTATTCTGTGCAAGAAGGCTCAGTTGCCTTTGAGCGACGAGCACACTGATATCCCCACTTGCAGTCTTTACATCGTATTTGCTCGTATGGGCGGAAGCAGAATCGTCGCTTGAGGCAAAGTCGGTCAGTGAGATAGCTGTCGAATACCCCTGTTTCTTTGCAATATCCAAGGCACTTTGAGTCCAGTTTCCCTGACCTTGCCAAGCGTAAGCCTCCAACGTGGACTTGGGATTGCCGGTCGCGGTCTGCAAGGCTTGCTGCGCCAGTGACTCGTTCCACATGGAATCGCTGATTCCTGCTGCCGCATATGCTGACGAGCCTTTTGCTGCATACGCTGTGATGTCGAAATCAGCCGGTTGCATGATGCCGCTCGTCTGCGGCGGAATGGGGAAGTTCTGCAGATAGAGCGGATCGGCAATGGATTGCACCATTGGATATTTCTTGAGTAGCTCGAGTTGCTTGCGTTGGGCACTCGATGCCTTTTCACTGAGGGAGACGATGCTTGGGTAATGCTCGGCATCGGCATGGGATGCTTCCTTGTCACTGTCAGATGATGATGCAGACGATGACGAGGAGGCAGAAGGTGATGAGGATGCCGTTGAGAGCGGCGATGATGCCCCTGATGACGATGATGAATTCGCGTCATCCGTTCCTGAATCGCTCTGGCGTGGCTCAGACTGCTTCGATGCGCTCGCGGATCCTGAACTCGAAGCCGATGGCTGATCACCGGCACCGACCTCCAATTTCTTTACGGCATCGGCATTGCCACTCCAGCTCGACGCTGTGAGGGGAAGAACGACAGTTACAGAAAGTGGCGGCGTATTAGCGGTTTTCAATCCATCGGTCGAACGGGTGACGAAGGAATTCACGCTTGCATGATCCTTGTCCACGCCGTTGGAAAAGTCAAAGAGAAGAGGCTTGGGACCCCAGCTGAATATTGATGCGAGCTGACTGTTGTCAGCTGGAACCGTGATGCTGACATTTGCGCTGTGCCCTGCCGGGATCTGGGGAACCTGAACCGTTCCCAACACACTGGGCGTGGGAATGTGGGCATCGCCGTTTGCCCAGTCCTGCATGTCGACGCGGGAGGCGAATGAATACATGGCATTCATCTCGACCGTGAGCATTCCGGCTTTCAATGCCGTACTTCCGGAATTGAATATGGTCACTGAAGTGGCATACCCTGACGTACTCGTCAGCACTGCCGTGGCGGATTCGATGCAGATTGCAACCTCAGCGTTGGAACATGAGGTATCTGCATCTGCAGCGTTCGTGGATTGAGAGGAGACAGTCTTCGCGTTGTCAGTGGTTGCAGCGTGTGCAGGCGTGCTCGCCACTGTGGTGGCCACCACCATGAGCACCGCCGTGATACACGCAATCAAGGCCCAGGCGACATGCGACATGCGTGCCGACGATGTGGCGTGATAACGCCTTGTGTGCTGCCAGTCCATCATGCTTGTTTCTTCAGTTTCCTTGCGTACAGCCAAACGATCTTGCGTTCATTAGGATAGCTCAGAACGCTTTCCAAATCATTGAAGCTGACCCATGCCGCCTGCTCGGCTTCATGATCTGGATCGCCCTCGACGGTCAGATAGCCTCCGGTCTGCTTCAGCACAAAATGATGGACAAGCTTGTGAATGCGCTGGTTGGTGCCGGTGAACCAGTAATCTATGGTTGCAATCGATTCCTGAACCTCGCCAAGAATGCCTGTCTCCTCGTGCACTTCTCGAACCGCGGTCTGTTCAGGGGTCTCACCTTTTTCGATATGGCCTTTCGGCAGGCACCATTCAAGATGGCCTGATCGTGAATGGCGGGCGATGATGGCAACCTGCTGCTTCTCATTGAATATCAAGCCGCCAGCAGAATATTCTCGCACGACAGGCAGATCCTGATTGCCCAGAGACGCAAAGCTGGTCAGGTTTCCGATGATTCTTCGACGTGCCATGATTGCTGGTGTCGGGACTCCGGAGGCATCACCATGCTCCCCTGCCGACGTGTCGTCTGAAGGGTAGTTTGTGCGTTCCTGCATGCTCTGAGAGGTGTATAGCAGCGTGTCTGCCTTGATGATATTTTGGGCAGAGTTCTCCGCAACATCGGCCTCATGCGCAAGCATGCGTGCGAAGTCTGCGGGCGTAATCATAGTTACACTTTACGTAAGTTATTGTGCAGGTGGGGTAACGGTATGCTGGTAACCATAGGTGAGGGTTACTTGGAAGGGTACTCGTGGATTTTGAAGTGTGGCCGGAAGCGATTGAATTAGGTCAATTATTTGCAGAACGTGGCTATGAGCTGTCGCTTGTCGGCGGACCGGTGAGAGACTTACTCCTACATAGGCGTTCGCATGATTTGGATTTCTGCTCATCTGCCAGGCCTGAAGAATTTGAGCCCATTCTGAGAAGCTGGGGAGACGGCTTTTGGGACATGGGACGAAAGTTCGGGACGCTGGGAGCGATCCAGCATAGAAATGATGGCACCGAAGTGCGTGTCGAGGTAACCACATATCGCAGCGATACCTACGATGCTGATTCTCGCAAGCCTGCAGTGGCATATGGTCACGAGCTGCTCGGCGACCTTTCTCGACGCGATTTCACGATTAACGCGATGGCGCTTCGCGTGCCGTCGCTGGAATTCGTTGATCCCTTTGGGGGCGCTTCGGATTTGGGCAAGAAGGTGCTGAGAACTCCTGTGGATCCGGAGCAATCCTTCGATGACGACCCATTGCGTATGATGCGTGCGGTCCGATTTGTGGCGCAGCTTGGCTTTTCGATCACTCCCGACACGGCAGCGGCCATAGCTGACATGGCGCAGCGATTGAGCATCGTCTCTGCCGAACGTGTGCGAGACGAATTCGTGAAGCTGCTCCTTTCGGACAGACCACGCCAGGGCATTGAGGCATTTGTCGAATCCGGCCTTGCAGATGTCGTGTTCCCTGAGATTCCGGCCCTACAGTTGGAAATGGATGAGCATCATCACCATAAGGATGTCTTCGAGCACACGATGATGGTTCTGGAACGAGCGATTGCCTTGGAAACCGACGATGATGGGCCGGTGCCGGCACCGGATCTGACCTTGCGGCTCGCAGCGATCATGCATGATATCGGCAAGCCTGCGACACGAAAATTCGAACCCGGAGGCAAGGTCAGCTTCCACCATCATGACGTCGTCGGCGCAAAGCTCACACGAAAGCGTATGCGAGCATTGCGATTCGACCGACATCTGATTCAGGACGTCAGTGAACTCGTCGGGCTTCACCTGCGCTTCCACGGCTATGTTGACGAGCCATGGACCGATTCTGCAGTCAGACGCTATGTGAAGGATGCAGGGCACCTCTATGAGCGCCTGAACCGTCTGACACGTGCCGATGCCACGACGCAGAATCAACGCAAGGCGCATATGTTTGAACGAGCCATGGACGAGATGGAGGCACGTGTCAGGGAATTGAAGAAGAAGGAAGACTTCGATGCCTTGCGTCCAGACCTTGATGGGAGTCAGATCATGCAGATTCTTGACCTGAAGCCAGGTCCCGAGATTGGCAAGGCATACAAGCATATGCTTGCGTTCCGCCTTGACAATGGGCCGACTGACGAAGTGACAGCGACTGCAGAACTTAGACGCTGGTGGCACGAGCAGCAAGGATAAAAGGATAAGCAGTAGAGCTTAAGTGGATAAGAGCTGAGCTGGATTATGCATTGCTCAGCCTTGCCATTCAGCGCCGCGCAGTACTGTGATCAGAATGATGCCAAGGACTGAACGAACAGTGGCGTGCGTCAGTCGACGGCAGTGTGGCTGCTGGCCTTTGGCAGATTCTTCATGGTGGACGGATCCGTGACGCAACCCTCGATAGAAGTAATCTTCTGCCCAGAAGCGGTCGTTTTGTTGGTCTTCTTCAGATTGTTGAAGGTTGAACCGACGATGACATCGACAAGCTTGTCGGAACGATCGTCCATGCGAAGAATGGCATCGTTGAATTCAGTGGAAAGGGTATAGGCCTCGGCAATGCCATTCTTTCCGAAACGAATCTCAGTGCGGGTAAACTCGTGAGAGCTTGGGAAGTCGGCCGCTCCCTGCGTGCTGAAGCCGTCATTGTTCAGAGCTTGCATGACCGCCGTGCCCAGCCCGGACTTGTCAGTGCCGTTGAGCACGCGAATCGTTACATTGGGATGGTTGACATAGGTGGAATCGGCTGGTGCGCACGGTACGGCAACGCCGTAGTTGGGCTTGCTGGCCACCGATTGCTTCACCGTTTTTCCGAGACCTCCAAGTGCAACAAGCAGAGAAAGTACCAGGGCTACGGCAAGAACTACCACCGTTATAGTGAACACCAGCTTTTGACGCCTGCGTATGAACTGCTTACGCGCTTGGCGTTCATCGAATGGCTTGGGAACCGTCATATGCCAACCCTTCCGCAAAATTGACTTAACTCAGCTTAGCGTCATAGTCTGACCCAGTTGCCTCTGTGTTGTGCTGTTCTTGAAAAGGTCGCGCTGATTCAGCCTGAGCAAGGGCATCAAATTCGTTGACAGTCAACGTTTCGCCGCGTCGCCGTGGATCGATACCACTCAAGCTGTATGCCGCATCGTGAACGATGCCTTTCAATGCAGCGTGAAGCGTCTTGCGTCGCTGGCGGAAAGCCGCATCGATAATGGCAAAAACGGCAGTTGCATTGCCATGGTCATGCATGTGTGGAATCCGTTGGAACCTGACCAGGGCTGAATCGACATTGGGTGCTGGCCAGAATACGTTCCGTCCCACCAGCCCTGCCCGATGAGCCTGGCCATACCAGGCAAGCTTCACGCTGGGCACGCCATAGATCTTCGTTCCTGGCTGTGCGACCAGCCGGTCCGCAACCTCTTTCTGCACCATTACCAGCAGTGAGTTCAGCGAGGTGAAACGTTCGAGCAGCGTGAGAATCACAGGTGTCGCAACGTTATAGGGAAGGTTCGCCACAAGCGTGAAAGACTGTCCATCAGCCAATCCAGGCACGTCCAAGGGTTCGACCTGCAATGCGTCCTTGTTGAGCACAGTCAGCCGTCCGGAGGCTTCAGGCATGAACTCGTGAACAGTTACCGGCAGATTTTGGGCAAGTGCGGCATCTATCTCTATGGCATCAACGACGGCACCGGTTTCTAGAAGACCGAGGGTCAGCGAACCCAGTCCTGGTCCGATTTCAAGAACGTGTTCGCCGGCTTGCACGCCCGCCTCGTGAACGATGCGTCTGACCGTTCCGGGATCGATAACAAAGTTCTGTCCCAGTTTTTTCGTTGGCGAGATGTTCGCCTGTGCCGCAAGTCTTCGAATATCAGAAGCTCCCAGCAGACCTGAGCCTTGATGATCTGTAAGATGATTCGTGTCGTGCATGGTCTCCCCAGTCATGCACTCTGAGCGTGCACTGTTCGTTGAGTTGTGTAGTTTCGTGTCGTGGTTTCAATCAGTATGAACCATATTTCTGCCAGAACGCCATGGCTTGCAATGGAGTTCCGTAGCGTTGCGCAATGTAGAGCAGACCCCAATCAATCTGAACCGCCCCATCATCGTGCCAGCCTGTTCCCATTTTGCTGGCTGGCCATGCCTGTGGAATGCCATAGGCATGGCTGCTCGGGTTTTCTGCTGACCAGCTCCATCCGGATTCGTGATTCCAAATCCACACGATTGCATCCCATTGATCGCCTGTCCAGCCGCGTTGTGCCGCTGCGCCCGCTGCATACGCCTTGGCCTGAGCAACGGTCGGATGCCACAGTCTGGCAGAGCCTGAGCCACCATCGCCTGTTGAGGGATTAGGGGTCGGAGTTGTGGTGGTTGGGGTTGGTGTGGGGGTGGGAGTGGACGTAGGCTTGGGTGCAGCGGTGGTCGTTGGTGCGCCTGTGCCTGACGGTGAACTGCTTGCACTCGGCTTGCTTGAAGGTTGCTTCGAAGATTCGGAAGCGCTCGGCGAACCGCTTGATGACGATGACTTGTCAGAGCTAGAAGCGCTACTCCCTGAGGATGCGCCAGCTGATCCAGAGCTTGAGCCTGAACCTGAGCCAGAACCGGAGCCTGAACCACTGCCGTCGGAATCCTGGGTTTCGGTTTTCTGCGGTCCTACGGCGATGATCGTGTCGATTGCCACGCTCAGTGTCTCTTTCTTCACCAGCTTCGAGGACTCTACGACGCCGTCCACAACAGTATTGTCAAAGGTTTCCCGGTCTTCGCCATCCTGACCCTGCTGCTCGACCTTCGTTTCACCGGGTGCGAGGGAAGCATCGACAACGGTCTGCGTTCCATGGGCTACGGTTACGGTTTTTGTGGACTGCGTATATTTCACGCGCCGAACGCGCAGAATCGTCGTTCCCTGATCTGTTTCGACGCTGACGCGATCGTTCTTGCCAAGGACGATTCCCTTGGAATCAAGAATCGAGGCAGCAGGAAGCTCACCGTTGGGAGCGATTGAACTCTTCCCATCGGCAATGACGGTGACAGGACCCTTCGCATTGATGACCAACCCGCCAGTGAGCTGGTTGTAGACATTGGGAATGTCAACGGTCACCTTCACGGCGTTCTCTTGGTTCTCGTGGAAGAAGGAAAGCAGCTGCTGCATGCTCGTCGCTGTTGTCCAGAATGGAACCTGCTGACCGTCGATGTTGATTGTTGTCTGGTAGGCGCTTTGCACGCGAACCACATCATGATTGGTCAGATCGTAGCCAGAGGTGCTGTCTACAAGATCGTGCGTCTTCACATCGATCTTCTGCTCCTGCAGCAGCCGGCTGATGCTCATTGCATAGGTATGAACGATTCTTGTATCGCCATTGATCTCAAGCGCGACGGTTTTTCTTGCTCCGATGCCAAAAGCGGTGAACGATGCTGCCACGATAGCCACAACGCAGACTGCAACGCGTATGCGTCTGCGTATGAGAAACCTCCGAGGTGTCCAACGTCTAGCCATATCAGAGCTCCTCATCCTGTGCTGTTTGAGCCTTCTGTTGCGATTGTAATGGCAGAAGCTGAAGAAGGTCAGTCCTATCGTTCAAGTTATATACAAATTTCTACATTTGTGAAACCGCAGCAGCGCTCGCGCTGTGTAATGTATGCGGAGAGTGCGTATGCTTGCCGCGCTGACGATACGATGATTCATGCTCATGAAGAGACGTCGGCTTTGTAGAGAACGTCCAGCAGAGGTTCAGGAAACTATTGCACGAGTCGTACATAACTATGACGTTATGCGAAGAACATGCCAAGAATGCAGCATTTCAATAGAAGCATGAACACATTAAGCAATATGCAGACAGCCGGTTCAGATAAAGCCGAAACTGATCCTCACACAGCAGAGATCACAGAACGCCGAGGGCATCCGAAAGGCGTTGATGCGGACATCGTGATACCCGTTTACAACGAGGAACACACCTTGGAGGCGTGCATCGGGACACTTGGCGCATATCTTGAGGGACAGCTGAACAACGTTAACGCATTCAGCTGGAATATCATCATTGCAGACAATGCCAGTACGGATCACACCTGGCAGGTTGCCTGTAGAATCTGCGAAAGCTATGGCGGTATGGTCAGAGCGGTGCGCATCGGTCGCAAGGGACGCGGAGCGGCATTGAAGAGTGCATGGTCCGAGTCACTAGCCCGCGTTGTGGCATATATGGATGTCGACTTGTCAACGGATATCAGGTTCACGGAAACTCTCATCTGCTCGCTTCTTGCAGGAGGCGCGGACGTGGCAATAGGTTCACGCCTACTGGCGCAATCAGATGTGGAACGATCCACAAAACGTGAATTCATCTCACGAACATACAATCTGATGCTCAGAACGTATCTCGGTGTGAGATTTCATGATGCACAATGCGGTTTCAAGGCGCTCACTGCACGCGCTGCTGATACCCTGCTGCCGCGAATCAAGGATGATGAATGGTTCTTCGACACCGAGATGCTGGTGTTGGCAGAACGATGCAACATGCACATTTATGAGATTCCGGTGACCTGGGTGGAGGACAGCGACAGCAGGGTCAACATTCCTGACACGGTGAGCAAGGACATAGCTGGTATGAGACGGATGCGGCAAGACGCGCGCAAGGAAATCAAAGGTCGCATCACGAACCCATATGCTCCCCTGGGTTGGGGGGATCAGAGCCAGCGTGAGTTACGCGGGTCGTTGATTGAACTTGCCAACGTGAAAGTGAGCGCATAATGACAGAACAATTCGGGACTTCTCTCTCTTCTGCAGCGGCTGCTCCGCACAGTGCAAGAGCAAGATGGTATGAGCGAGCAACGTTGTCTGGGAATCGGCATGCATCTCGCACGGGGATCACCATGTATCGTCTACCGAAGCGACGACTATCGGATTGGATTCTGCTGGCGCTCCTGGTCTCTGCCGCCGTGGCAACGTTTTTCATCAATCTTACGGCTTCCGGCTATGCCAATGAATTCTATGCTGCAGCAGCGCAGGCAGGATCTGTGAATTGGGAATCCTTCCTATGGGGCTCCTTGGATTCCGGCAATGCCATAACCGTCGACAAGCCACCGGCATCCATCTGGATCATGGCACTTTCGGTGCGTGCGTTCGGTCTCAACTCTTTCGCCATACTGTTGCCTCAAGCAATTATGGGTGTGGCGACCACCTTGCTTCTCTATGCCACAGTCCGCAGGTATTGGGGAAATTCAGCTGGCATGATTGCAGGATTCGTTTTTGTACTGACACCCGTTGCAGCTCTGATGTTTCGATTCAACAATCCAGATGCGCTGCTCGTGTTGCTGATGATGGCAGCTGCGCACGCCGTGCTGCGTTCGCTTGAATATGCTGCAACGAAGTCAGGAAACCGTCGGCGCACATGGTGGATGATCGCTGCAGGAACATTGATCGGATTTGGTTTCCTCACCAAACAGATGCAGGTCTTCCTCGTGCTCCCTGGATTTGTTCTTGCATTCCTCATCGCTTCGCCGACAGGCTTCGTGCGCCGTTTGATTGATGGGTTTGTCGCTGTTGGGAGCATCATCGTCGCTGCGGGCTGGTGGGTGGCATTGACGGTTCTTGTGCCAGCTGGCTCACGTCCCTACATAGGTGGCTCGCAGAACAACTCATTCCTGGAACTTACCTTTGGATATAACGGTTTTGGCAGGCTGACAGGCAGTGAAGAAGGCTCGGTCATACCTGGTGGTTCGGCAACGACTGCAAATGGTGGAGGAATGTGGGGTCAGACAGGCTGGACACGCTTGTTCGATGGCGAATATGGTACGCAAATCGCCTGGCTTGCACCGCTTGCGCTTGCCGGAATCTTTATCGGTGTCATGGTGCTGGGCCGTGCCTCTCGCGTCGATCTTCGGCGCGCAAGCGTTATTGTTTTTGGTTCCTGGCTCGTCGTCACGTGGCTGACCTTCAGCTTCATGGCAGGCATCTTCCATCAGTACTACACCGTTGCTCTATCACCAGCAATTGCCATACTTGCAGCCATAGCAGTTACCGGGCTATGGGTGGCGCGCAAGTCGCTATGGGCAAGAATTGTTGCGCCCCTGCTGCTGCTTGGCTCTTCGTATTGGGCATTTATCCTTGCGGGAAGAAGCACATGGTTGCCGTGGCTGAAGTGGTGCATTCTTGGCGTTGGCATTCTTGCAGCGGTGATCCTTGTTGTTGCCGCAGTATCCTCCTCTAAGAGGATTGCCTTGGCTGGCTCTGTGCTTGCTGCGGTCTCATTGCTTTCCGGCCCACTCGCTTGGACTGCTTATACCGTCAGCGTGGGGCATACGGGGTCAATCGTTCTTGCTGGACCCAATGTGACCTCTTCCAATGGCATGGGCGGCATGCGTGGCATGCGTGGCATGGGTGGTGGCCCGGGCGGTGGTCCGGGCGGTGGTCCGGGAGGTAATCAGGGCGGTGGCGCAATGGGTCAGCCTCCGAGTTCAGATTCAACGCCAGGCGGTACTCCTGGGATTGGCGAAGCCATGGGTCAGGGTTCTACACAACAGGGTGGAACAGCTTCGATGGGTGGCATGAGAGGAGGCAGGGGCATGGGTGGAAGCTCGGTCAGCTCGAAGATTGTGTCGATGCTGAAAAAGTCATCGAACTCCTATCGCTGGGCTGCTGCAACGACCGGCTCACAAAATGCTGCAAGCTATCAGCTCTCTTCGCAGAAGGCCGTGATGGCGATTGGAGGCTTCAATGGCTCAGATCCCGCCCCGACACTCAAGCAGTTCAAGCAATATGTCAAGAAAGGGTTGATTCACTACTACATCGCGTCTTCCTCAATGGGTGGAAGGCAAATGGGCGGCTCTGGCTCAGCATCGGAAATTGCTTCATGGGTGGCCGCGCATTACAAGGCAACGACCGTGGACGGCGCGACAATCTACGATCTTTCTCAACCAGCGTCGTAGAAAATGTGGCTTCTTGTGGAGCGTGCAACCTTTGGGTGCACAGCACGGCAAGAGCTACCTGCTAAAACTGCAAGATCGGCTTAAGAAGAGAAAGGCAAGAAAAAGAATGAGGGGCGGGAATGAAGGGGATGCTCCCGCCCCTTAACGGAACGAGCAGGTTGGGGGATAGCTCGTCCCATCGGTGACCAGAAGTCATTGTTGGGGGGAAGACTTCTGGATACTTACCCAGCTAAAAATATGAGTTCCAACAGATTCCAATAGTAATATACAAACTGTATAAATCAAATCGGTGTGTCGCATATCGGATGGAACAAAAATCCCACGTCATGGGTGACGTGGGATTGTATTGTGGGCAGTGGTATCAAGAGCCTTACCCAATGGCTGTGAGGCGGGGAGATCAGCGCCAAGCCATGGTCATGAAGAAGCCGATCATAATGAGGCCGAATCCGATGGCAAGATTCCATGCTCCAATCGAAGGGATTGGGTAGCCGCTGTTGAGGTAATAAACCACGCACCAGATCACGCCAATGATCATGAACGCACACATGACCGGGACGAACCAGCTCGAATTCGCCTTCGTTCCCTTGATTGAGTCCTCAACGCGTTTCGTATTTTCTTCTTGGCGCTGAATCATGCGCTTCATCTGAGGTGTGAGTTCACTCTTGTCAACCGTCTGGTTGAGGACAGCCTGAACCTTGTCCATGGAAACCCCGTAGTTTTCATCGTCATCGGTGTCTTCTAAGCTGTTTTCCGTGGTCAGCTGTTCTTCAATTGGCTTTTGTGGCTCGGAATCCAACGCATCAGCGCCGGTTTCGTGCAGCTCTTGATCTGCCATGAGTGTAGTCTCCTTCGATAGGCTATTAGTCATAATAATGGTTAGATTCTAAAGTAACCACTTCGACAGCCAGAAAGGTCGGATATGGCACAGCGCACCGGCAAGCATCAAGTCCACCATTCGTTGCCTGGAATGGTTGCCGTTGCGGTCATTTTTGCTCTTACCGGGTATCTGCTGATTACCAATATTCGAGTCAATCGTTCTGTCACTGTTACCTCAGACACAGCGGGTCTGGTCGAGGAGCGCGTGGACAAGGTCAATTCTCTGAGCGCTCAGGTGAGCCGGCTGAGTTCGCGCATCAATTCGCTGAAGTCAAGCACGAGCGAGACAGGCAAGGGCGAGAGCGAGGATCCAGGATCCAGTACGGTACTCCCTGCGGTCAAGGGGCCGGGCGTGACGGTGACCCTTGACGATTCACCGTTGTGGGAGCAGAAGCTCGATGAATCAGGATCATCGGCGACCATCAATGACTATGTCGTGCATCAGCAGGATCTCGAAGCCGTGATCAACGCTCTGTGGGCGGGCGGCGCGGAATCCATGGAAATTCAGAACCAGCGCATACTGCCGACCACGGCTGTACGATGCGTGGGCAATGTGCTGCTGATCCAGGGCAAGAAATTCTCGCCTCCGTATACGGTTTCAGCAATCGGTCCAACGCAGAGCATGATTGAAGCCCTCGATGATTCGCCAACCATTCAGATTTATCAGCAGTATGTGAACTCCATTGGTCTAGGATGGAAAGTCGAGACGCCCGAATCTCTGACATTCCCGAAGGCAACTGCCGTACTTCAACCATTGCAGTATGCGAAAGTAGATGAAAAGGCCAAAGCTAATGAGTAGACATAACGCTTCTTACATTGGGCGGCATGCCATAAGCCAGTCACTTGAAGATCTGGATTCGAACTCGTACTTTGATGATGAGTCGTCTGAAGCTGAGATTGCCCCGCAACCAAAGCCTCGCAGTCCGAGGCGCGCACTGCTCGTGGTGATGGGATTGCTTGGAGAGATTCTCCTCACGCTGGCCGTTGTCTGCGCACTGTACATTGCATGGCAATTGTGGTGGACGGGAGTTGAATCGGAACACACGCAGCTCGCCACCCGGCAGAGCTCGTCTTGGACGGATCCAGGCAATGCTAACGGCAAGGTTTCCATCGCTCACGCCCAACAGGGCAATCCTCCTCAGGAGCCAACTAGCGCAAAGGTCGGAGACCTGATTGCACAGCTTTACATCCCTCGCTTTGGCTCAGCCTGGTCGCGCAACGTGGTTGAGGGAACCACGAACGAGCAATTGGCACGTCATGGCGTAGGCCGCTATACGAATACGCAGATGCCCGGCCAAGTGGGTAATTTTGCCGTTGCCGGACATCGTGCAGGATATGGCGAACCTCTGGCACATGTCGATACCTTCGTAGAGGGTGATGCGATTATCGTGCGTACCAAGGATTACTGGTACGTCTACCATTACACGACCAAAAGCATTGTGCTTCCTACGGATATAGGTGTCATTGCGCCGAACCCGACAGATCCATCGGCAGCTGCGGTGAAGCGGATGATCACGTTGACGACCTGTGAACCCCGATACTCGGAAGCCACGCACCGCTGGATCAGCTGGGGTGAACTGGATTACTGGGCAAAGGTTTCTGACGGCATCCCCAAGGAACTGGCCGATTCAAGTGGAACCAATGCAGTCACCTTCAAGGAGCAGAATCAGGGAGACGTTCTGACTCGTCTCAATTCATTGCGACCAGTCGTTATGGTGCTGCTGCTTGCGTACGCAGTCATTTATCTTGCCGCGCTCGCAGTGTGGCGCTATCCGGCGTTGCGAGCAATTCGCAATGGTTCCAAGCCCCGCCCCGATTTCAGCCTCTATGGAGCGTTCTATCGGCATCAATCAGGCATTGCACCGATCCGATGGCTGCTTTTGCTTATCCTCGCAGTGGCTGCAGCGGCTGCCATGTTTGAATGGCTGTTTCCGTGGGTGGCAAGCAACGTGCCATATCTGCAGCTGATGTCCAATTATGTCTCGGTTCAATGACCGAGATGACGGCAACCATCAGCGCCTACCGCTGATTTGGCATATTCAATGACCTGTTATGGCACAATATTCGTATACTCTCTGGAGGGGAAATGAGCGATTCTGCACGCATCCTTGTAGTGGATAATTATGATTCCTTCGTCTATACCATCGTCGGCTATCTCAAGACGCTTGGCGCAACCGTGACCGTGCGGCGAAACGACGATGCCGACCTCAGCGACGAGCATGCCTGTGACGACGTTGATGGTGTCCTGATCTCTCCAGGACCGGGCACTCCGGCAGAATCCGGCATGAGCGAGGACATGATCCGCCTGTGCGCTCGCACTTCGACACCCATGTTTGGCGTGTGCCTAGGGCTTCAGGCGCTTGCCGAGGTATATGGCTGCACGGTTGGGCATGCGCCCACGATCATGCATGGAAAAACCAGCCGCATCGAACATATTGATGACGAGATCTTCGACGGCATAGCAAACCCTATGGTTGCCACGCGATACCATTCGCTTGCCGTACGCAGCGACACCGTGCCTGACGAGCTTGAGGTCACTGCATGGACGCAGAACGACCACATCATTCAAGGTCTGAGGCATCGTACGCTGCCCTTGCATGCAGTTCAATTTCATCCTGAATCGGTGATGACCCAGGGTGGGTATCGAATGTTGGCTAATTTCCTTGCGCTCTGCGGACAAACGAACGCTGTTGAAAAATCAGAAGGGTTGCAACCAAACGTGGTTGCCTGAACAAGCCTGAACTCTTGTCATTCAAGGGATCCGAGCCTCCTGTCAGATTCGAACTGACGACCTGCCGCTTACAAGGCGGCTGCTCTGGCCAACTGAGCTAAGGAGGCAACAAAGGAACAGCATAGCAGTACATCTCTAGAAATACGAACAGAGTGTGCCCCGCTGCCGTGGAATCAAGAAAAGGCTCGTGACCTTCCTGCAGCAAAGGCACGTTCATGCCATGTCATGGTTACTGCCACGGCATGAACGAGACCCGGTGTACCAGTGTCTGTGCTGATTTGTGTATGCTGATTCGGCTGTGCTGATTGCTGCACGATTGCTAGCTGATCGCAATGGGCTTTCCGGTGCCGCCAATGGAAGGAAGCTTGCCAGATGTTCCAATTTCTGATTCAGGAAGCCCAACTGCCTTGAGGAAATCGGAGACAAGATCGCTATTGGCGCTTCCGATGCTGACCAAATCCCAATAGTTCTCGTTGATGCGCACGGTCGGAGTCGTCATCTGACCTTTGCGCGAGCCTGAAATGTTCCACAGTTCCTTACGCAATGGTGTGTAGGCTGAAATCTTCGTGATCCAGCTCTTGTAGGTTCCGTCCGTTGACTTCTTGGCGACATCGGATGGCACCCCGGATTTTACTGCCAGCTGTTGCAAGGTTGCATCGCTCACTGCCTTGTAGTCGCTTTCGCTTGGCTGGAAGTCTTCAGCGAAGAGGTTGGCAATGAAGGCGATAACATGGTCAGGATCGTTCTGCGCAATGTAGGCGACCTGACTTGCGGTACGTGTCGAATATTGATCGGTCGTCAGAGAATCCAGGAACGCGCTCGGATAGATTTCGATATTGATCTGACCGGCCTGCTCCATCGCCGTCAGGGTTGGATCAAGGGTACGGTTCAGAGAGCCGCAGCCAGGGCAGAGGAAATCCATGTAAATCTCAACCGTTGGAGCCTTGGCGATTTTCTTGTCCAAACCACGCTTGGAAATCAGGAACCCCCCCCTGCTATTTGCGCCCGATGGT
Organism: Bifidobacterium sp. WK041_4_12; assembly: GCF_041080795.1. Lineage (NCBI taxonomy): Bacteria > Bacillati > Actinomycetota > Actinomycetes > Bifidobacteriales > Bifidobacteriaceae > Bifidobacterium > Bifidobacterium aquikefiricola. The sequence goes on from NZ_CP129674.1 coordinate 257,463, forward strand.
TTTGTCTTGACTGCCTGTGCAGCGTCATATGATTGCTGCACGGTTGCCTCGCTGACGGGACGGTTGGCTCTCCAAACCGAGAACCCTGCAATCGCGACCAAGACAACCACAACGGCGACAACGATGATGCCGATTATTGTCTGCTGCTTGCGCTCCTTAGCAATCACTGCAGCCTGCTCACGTTCAGCCTGTTCCTCAGCCGCTCGACGTCTGTTTCGTGCATTGGCATTCTGTGGGGCGCGGGTCGAAGAGGATGCTGATGTGGCTTTGTTCTTGGTTGATTTCTTGTTGGGGTTCTGAGCCATCTCATGTCCTTTCACGGTTCATATCAGCCTTACTCTACTGTATGTTCCTCACAATATTGCGTGCATCGGATTCCAGTCGATGCCTGGGAACTGCCAGAACGCCACGCATAGTGCCATGCAGGCCGCTAACCATACAAGGAACAGCACTCTCGATGGTGTTGGGCTGAACGTTCCATGGGCAGATTCCGCTTCATCATGGTGACGCTCTTCGTCCGTTTCGCTGTCGTCGAAATCGTATGGCTTGGGGAACTTGCGAGCATCGCCACTGAGATATCTGCCTCGAATGCGGCCTGCACCTATATGGATGATCTGAGCGAGAGGACCGGAGGTCGTCAGCAGCCAGGCGAGCAGCATGGCCACGGCCAGTATGATGCCCGTCCTGGAAAGAGCACTGCCTGAAGGCAGGGGGACGTTCAGAGTGAGCGTACCTAAGTTCATGACATGCGTCGTGGTGGGTAGCGACAGGGCAACCGTGGCGAGCCCCACCACCATGAGCACCATGATGATTTGTACCAGCGCCCGCGACAGCATGACGATGAAGGATTTGACGATATGCCAAGGCAAAGTCGTGAACGACACCAGGGCATCGGATTTCGCGCGGAACCCTCCTCTGCGCTCTTCACGTTGCAGTTGAGCTTCGGTAGCCGTTCCCAGGCACATGCAGATCCAGAGTCCCATGCAGGAGGCGATGACGGCATAGATCGGCAACAATGTGAACATGGCAGTTATCAGCAGAGCGATGCCAGCCAGAACAATCGTGCCGCGACGCTGGTATGCGTCACGCTCCATTGCTGGAATATCGGACGGAGCGAAGTCGTTGGGTTCTCGGCGCTCAGCAGTGTATTCCTGCCGCTCCTGGCCACCAGTGTCGATGTCGATGCCCCACAGCGAACGGGGATTGGACGGGTCTTCGGCCACCATGCCACCGAGCGCAGTCGTGGGCGTCTCAATCAAAGAGGTGTCGCCAAAAGGGCGCATCACCTTGGTCCCATGTGTCTGTTCGGGGACTGGTGCGTGTTGTTGCTCGTTGCCAGCAGCTTGGTCATAGGAGGTGCCGATTCCGGCTTGGTTGCCGAGTATGGCCGTAGAGGACTCCTGGTTGGCGATTGCCTGATTCCACAGCTGAGGTTCAAGGGCATCCAGTGCAATCGCATGCAAGAGTTCCTCGGGTGTCGAGCGTACATGCGGATCTGGTGACAATGCCTTGCGAAAGGCTTGCTGAGTTCTCTGGGGCAGTCCTGATAGGTCGGCATTGCCGGAGGCTTCGCGCTCCAAAACCGTCATCATCGGACGTGTGCCGAAAACTGCCTTTCCGGTAGCTGCATAGGCAAGTACGGCAGTGACACTCCACCAATCGGTCGCTTCAGAGGATTCTGCGCCATCGATGATTTCTGGAGCGATAAATCCCGGTGTTCCCATAACCAGTCCCGTGCGCGTCACATGGCTTTCCCCCTCGCCCATGGCGATGCCAAAATCGACCAGAATCGGTCCGGTTGCGGCGACCATCACGTTTGTCGGCTTGATGTCTCGATGAACGATGCCGGCACGATGTACGGCGTGCACGGCATCCATGAGCTTGCGGGCGAGACGTTCCAGATCGTCGCCACTATACCGTCCGTTGTCGGCGATGTCATCACGAAGGTTGTTGCCTTCAATGAGTTCAGTCACAATGAAGGCAAGCGCGTCGTCAAGTTCCATGTCTACGATTTCGCAGACTCCCGGATGATGCACGCGTTGCAGCGCCATTGCCTCTCTGCGAAGGCGCTCGCGGGCTGTGACGGTCTCCGAATTGCCCGAATCTGCGTTCTTGTCAACTGTGGTGCTTACCAGGGATTGTTCATCATTGAGGGAGTCTCGGAGGATTTTCATGGCGTGGAGCTGTCCGCCGTCATCTCGAACCTTCCATACTGAACCCATGGCTCCTCCACCGAGGGGTGCAATCAACGTGTATCCGCCGATCTGCTCTCCTGGTTGAAGATTGACCATGTTCAAATCGTCCATACTTCTATTGTGCTCCATGGTTTAAGGTTTTCGACCCGAATTTTCATAAGAGACACGCCATATGCTTGGTAATTCCTCTGGTGTATAGTTTGTGGTGGCTCAAGGGAGAGTTTTCTTCGATGAACCACACAACATAACGCTGCAGCAGGTATTTTTCCACAGTCGGGAAGGTAATTGCTCTACAGCACCACAGTGAAGCCCTTCACTACGGATCGTTCGGCACGTACCTGCCGATGAAAGGAAACAACATGGCAGAAGTGGTATTCGAGCATGTTACTCGTATTTACCCAGGCAACGATAAGCCTTCGGTAGATGATTTGAATCTAGATATCAAGGATGGGGAATTCCTGGTTCTCGTTGGCCCTTCCGGTTGCGGTAAGTCAACTACGCTGAGAATGCTTGCAGGACTTGAGGAAGTCAACAAGGGTCGTATCCTCATTGGTGGCAAGGATGTCACCACGATGCAGCCCAAGGATCGCGATATAGCCATGGTGTTCCAGAACTATGCGCTGTATCCTCATATGACCGTTGCAGACAACATGGGCTTCGCCCTGAAGATTGCCGGTACTCCCAAGAACGAGATTCGTCAGCGTGTTGAAAAGGCAGCTGAGATTCTCGATTTGACCGAGTATCTCGACCGCAAGCCGAAGGCACTGTCCGGTGGTCAGCGTCAGCGTGTGGCCATGGGTCGTGCAATCGTCCGTGAGCCTAAAGTCTTCCTTATGGATGAGCCTCTCTCCAATCTGGATGCCAAGCTTCGTGTCCAGACACGTACCCAGATCGCAGCACTGCAGCGTCAGCTCGGTGTTACCACCCTCTACGTGACACACGACCAGACCGAAGCGCTGACGATGGGCGACCGCATCGCCGTCATCAAGCTTGGACTGCTCCAACAGGTCGGCCGTCCGACCGAACTCTATGATCGTCCAGCCAATGTCTTCGTTGCTGGCTTCATCGGCTCACCTTCCATGAACCTGAACATCCACCCAGTCGTGAATGGCCAGGCCAAGATTGGTGATGACACGATCAGCCTTCCCAAGGAAGCCGTTGACAAGCTCACGCCCGAGGACAATAACAAGATTGTTCTTGGATTCCGTCCAGAAGATGCCTCCCTCGCAGGCTCAACCGAAGCAGATGCGTTCTCGCTGAAGGTCGCAAACGTTGAGGATCTCGGTTCCGATGGGTACATCTATGGGCATATTCTGACCGACGATTCGGCTGCTGAGGACGCGACGATGATGTCCGATCAGAACAACATGACAACCGTCCGCGTGTCTCCTCGCGAGCTCCCAGCGGTTGGCGCAACAGTGAAGATTCACATCGATCCAGCGAAGATGCATCTCTTCTCCACTGCAACCGAACTGCGTCTGAACTAATCCGGTCGCCGGATCAGGGCTTGTAGAAACCCTGATCCGGCTACCATATAATCCTCTCTTTTCATTCTCTCTGATCTGCTCCCGTCATGAAGATGACGGGAGTATTTTTTGTACTGCCCGGTTCGGCGTATTGTCAGATTGACAATCTTGTTCGGCTCTGTGTGGATACTGGAGACATGACTATGGATGATCAGAAACTCTCTCGGATGGACCCACGGGTCGGTAACGCGACTTCCGTCGACTCGATGGATGAGACGAACGGGACACATGTAGCCCAAGCATTGCGGATTACAGCGGCAAGCTCGAATCCGAAGATGTTCACTCTTCCTTGGGAAAAGCCACTGTCACAGTGGCCAAAGGATTATCTGGCGAATCTGCCACGTGGCATCTCTCGGCACGTGGTGCGCTTCGTGCATGTCGGCGAGGATGTGTACGCAATGAAGGAGATAACGCGATCCGTGGGTGAGCGCGAATACGAACTGCTTCGACGCCTGCAGAAACTTGAATTGCCAACCGTCACACCCATTGCCGTGGTGACTGGCAGACATACGCCAGATGGGCAGGAGCTGGAAGCCATTCTGGTAACGAAACATCTCAAGTTCTCTCTGCCATATCGTGCATTATTCGCACGCAACCTTCGTGCCGACACGGCCGAGCGACTGATCGATGCCCTGGCTGTGCTGATGGTTCGTTTGCATCTGGTTGGTTTCTACTGGGGTGATGTTTCGCTTTCAAATGTACTGTTCCTCAGGGATGCCGACTCCTTCGCTGCATTTCTTGTCGATGCTGAAACTGGTGATTTGCATCCGAGACTTACCGATGGTCAGCGCGAATACGACATTGATCTGGCCCGCACCAACATCATCGGCGAATTGATGGATTTGAATTCCGGGAACCTTCTGCCGGCGGACGTCGATGAAGTCGCAGTCGGCGACAGGCTTGTCGAGCGTTATCAGTCCCTGTGGGGAGCGCTGACTGACGTCGATAGCTTCAACCCTAACGAGATGTGGAAGATAGAGCAGCGTGTCAACAAGCTCAACGATCTGGGTTTTGACGTTGATGAGCTGGAAATGAAGACCGCAGTCGACGGCAACAGAGTGCTGGTTCGCCCTCGTGTTGTCGATGCGGGATATGCCTCACGAAAGCTGCTGCGTCTGACGGGGTTGGACGTTCAGGAGAATCAGGCCAGAAGACTGCTTAACGATCTGGATGCCTACCGTGCCTCGACATGGCGCCAGGGCGAGGATCTGGAGATTGTTGCCACGGACTGGATGCGTGAAATATTCGAACCCACAGTGCGCATGATTCCTGCCGAATACCGTTCACAGATCGAACCGGCGCAGTTCTTCCATGAAATTCTGACAGACCGCTGGTATCTGGCGGAAAAAGCTGGGCATGACATCCCGATGGGCGATGCCGTTGAAAGCTATATTGAACATGTCTTGCCAAAATACAAAATCGATGAAGCTGCGATGAAGGATATCAACGAAGAGGCCGAAAGCGGTGTCATCGACGATGAGGCAAGCTATGGCGACGACAATCTCGACGATGATCCAGATGCAGCGGTGTGGGCTAGCTGATTCGTGAATGCAAACGGGGTGAAGAGCCTTGAACCCTTCGCCCTGCTTCTAGACTTGTTCCAAACTCACGTAAGGATTACTCGGTCGCCTGACGATTACTCGTTTCGTGCCTTCGCGACCGCATACAAGCTGATTCCTGCGGCAACCGAGGCGTTAAGAGACTCGACCATCGAACTGATCGGGATTCCGGCGATAACATCGCAGGTCTGCCGCACGAGTCTGCTCAGACCTTCACCTTCGGAGCCCAGAACAACGACCAACGGGTCACGTTCGAAGCCAGTCTCGCCAACCACCGACGAGCCACCGCCATCGAGACCGACGGTATAGTATCCGCGCTCTTTCAAGCCTTCGAGTGCTCGGGTCATATTCACGACTCGGGCAACGGGCATATGCGCTGCGGCACCGGCAGAAACCTTCCATGCGGCAGCCGTCACTGAAGCACTTCTGCGCTCTGGAATGATGACGCCTGAAGCTCCGAACGCAGCGGCGGAACGAATCACCGCTCCCAGATTCTGTGGATCGGTTACATTGTCGAGCGCAATGAACAGCGGCTTAGCCTGGATCTTGGATTTTTCCGATGCGCCGTCCATGGCCCGAGACTTCTTTTCGGCATGCTCGACAAGATTCTGCAATGAAGAATATTCATATGGCTGAACCTTCAGCACCACGCCCTGATGGTTGCTGGAATGCGCGATGCGATCCATCTCATAGTGGTCAGCCTCAAGCAGATTCAATCCAGCCAAGCCAGCGAGACGCACGATTTCGCGCGTGCGATCATCATGCTCGAGCCGACTTGCGATATAGAGCTGAGTCGATGGGACACCGACCCGCAGCGCCTCAAGAACCGAGTTACGACCAAAAACCAGATCGTCTGAATCCGAAGTGTAACGAGCCGCGCGACGGCGCGCAGCAAGTCTAGGATCAGAAGCGCTACGGCGCTCGTACGCCTTCTTCGCCTTATATGCCTTGTGATATGTGCGGTCCTCTGCCTTTGGGGTGGGACCTTTTCCGCGCAGTTTGCTGCGATGCTTCCCGCCCGAACCCTTGGTCGGACCTTTCTTAATAGCCATGCTCCCAAACCTACCTGTTGCTCTTGTCATCCAAGCGGAAAACAGATCAATTTTTTCGTTCATACCAAAACATCACGCGTGTAAGGCACCAAACAAGAGGGTATATGGCATAATAAATGAATTACAGCCAGCGCATACGTGCTGGAACACAACCGCGCAGTCTGGGCTATCACGAGAACGCCGATGTGAACATCAACTCGAAAATTCGCATCTTGCCCGATGACTGAATACTCCGCGGCTGATCTAGGAGTTCGAGAATGACTGGACCTACCAGTGAACATATCGACGTATCCGTACCCAATGCAGCAGGCGACCAAGCAATCACAGGCAATCAGACCATGAGCGAGGACAAGGATCCTTCATTGCTTGACGCTCAGAGTGTCTTGTCTGCAATGAACGTCAATGCCTCAGCAGGGTTGAGCACAGACGAGGCACAACGCCGTTTGAAAGAATTCGGGCGTAACGAGCTTGAATCCGCGCCACCCGTGCCGAAGTGGAAGAAATTCCTCGAGCAGTTCAGGGATCCCTTGGTATACCTGCTGTTCGTCGCCACAGGCATATCGGTGATTGCATGGTTCATTGAACGCGCGCAGACGACGCATGGCGGTGAGGGGAGCGAAGCGCTTCCATTCGATGCCATCGTCATCGTGCTGATTCTTCTGCTCAACGCCGTGCTCGGCTATCTGCAGGAAGCCAAGGCAGAGAAAGCCGTGGACGCGCTATCGAAAATGACAGCACCACAGACTTCCGTCCTGCGCGATGGGAGAGTATCCCATATCAGCACTGCCGAACTGGTTCCAGGCGACATCATGGTTCTGGGAGAGGGCGATACCGTATCGGCTGACGGGCGTCTGATCAGTGCCGCCAGTCTGCGCATTGCAGAAGCCTCGCTGACCGGGGAATCGGTGCCTGTGGGCAAGAAGCCGGAGACACTTGAAATCGCGAAGGCTCTTGGTGACCGCACCAACATGGTTTTCAATGGCACAGCCGTAACACAGGGCACCGGCCGGGCAATCATCACCGGAACGGGAATGAACACGCAGGTCGGCAAGATTGCTGACATGCTGTCACAGACCGAGGATGAAACCACGCCACTACAGAAAGAGATGGCGCATGTTTCAAAGATTCTCGGCATCGCCGTGTGCATCATCGCAGTGCTGGTACTGGTGGCGCTCGCAACGATTTCAGGATTCCACAGCACCGAAGATGTGATTGATTCCCTGCTGCTTGCCGTATCGCTGGCCGTGGCAGCCGTTCCCGAGGGTCTTGCTGCAATTCTTACGGTCGTGCTGGCACTTGGCGTGCAGCGCATGGCTCAGCATCATGCCATCGTGAAGAAGCTGAGCTCAGTCGAAACCCTTGGCTCCGCATCAGTCATATGCTCTGACAAAACCGGAACGCTGACACGCAACGAGATGACCGTTGAACGAGTGGTCACACCCAGCGGCGAGGTTGAGCTGACCGGAACGGGCTATGCCCCAATCGGCCAGATGGTAGGGGTGGACGGCTCTGAACTTGATGCCAGCGCACCGCAGCGCCTTGAAACCTTAAGCACCTTGGCGATTGGGGCCATTGCCAACGATGGAGACGTGCGCAAGGCAGACGGCTCCGATGAATGGACGATTGTCGGCGATCCCACCGAAGTCTCCCTCGTGGTTGCCGCACGCAAGGTTCATGCCGATAAACAGCTTGAAAGCATGCGCAGAATTGCAGAGATTCCTTTCACCTCTGAAAGAAAGCGCATGTCCATCATTGCCGAAGACCGTGGCGATGGCAATAAGTTGAGCGTATTTGCCAAGGGCGCCCCGGACGTGCTGCTGCAATACTGCACCAGAATCCGCGTGAATGGTCAGGTTCGCAGACTTACCGAAGGTGATCGCCAGACGATACTCGCCGCAGTTGAACGACTGTCTGGTCAGGCATACAGAACGCTCGGTCAGGCATACCGCCCGCTCGGAACGTCTTCACTCGCCGACGTTCCAGAGGTGCGGACGAATGCCGCAGGCCAGGTGAGCGATATTTCCGAACAGGACGAAACGATTGAACAGGACTTCATCTGGACCGGCATGGTCGGAATCATTGACCCTCCACGCACGGAAGTTCGCGCAGCCGTTGCCGAAGCGCATCGAGCAGGTATCCGAACGGTGATGATCACCGGCGACCACCCGCTCACCGCAGCCCGCATCGCCAGCGACCTTGGCATCATCGAAGCCGGTGGGCAGGCCAAGACCGGAGACGAGATCGATGCGTTACCGGAGAACGACTTCGATGCCACGACGCGTGAAGTTTCCGTATACGCTCGTGTGGCTCCTGAACACAAGCTCAAGATCGTTTCTTCGCTGCAACGTCAGCACAATATCGTTGCGATGACTGGTGACGGTGTGAACGACGCTCCTGCGGTCAAAACGGCTGACATTGGCGTAGCCATGGGCATCACCGGAACCGAAGTCACGAAGGAATCGGCCAAGATGATTCTGGCCGATGACAATTTCTCGACCATCGTTGCTGCGGTGCGAGAGGGACGCGTCATCTTCGACAACATTCGCAAGTTCCTTCGCTACCTGCTCAGTTCCAACGTCGGCGAGGTGCTTACCGTCTTCGGTGGCGTTATCTTCGCCGGATTCCTTGGCATCACTCAGCAAGGGGTGGAAGGGGTGACCGTTCCCTTGCTCGCAACCCAGCTGCTGTGGATCAATCTGCTCACCGATGCAGCACCTGCTTTGGCGATGGGCGTTGACCCGCAGACCGAGGATGTCATGGGCAGAAAGCCTCGCGGCCTCCACGACCGTGTCATTGACCGCAAGATGTGGGGAGACATCATCTTTATCGGCATCGTTATGGCGGTAGTGACCCTGATCGGCATGGACATGCATCTGAGCGGCGGATTGTTCACGGATCGTTCAGCCGAGGCGCTGGGCCATGATGCGCAGATGGTCGAAGCCAGAACGATGGGCTTCACCATTCTGGTGTTCGCGCAGCTCTTCAACGCGATTGCGTCGCGGTCGGCACGACAGTCAGCATTTGTGGGGCTGTTTACCAACACATGGCTCTGGGGTGCCATTGCGCTATCAATCGCCCTGCAACTGCTCGTGATCTACGTGCCATTCCTCAACACGGCCTTTGGAACGACACCATTGAGTCCGTGGGCCTGGTTTGAATGCATCGCGCTCGCAGCCTTGGTACTCGTTGCGTCTGAACTGAGAAAGCTCGTGCTCCGGGCGATGAACCGCTAAAGGGGAGTAGGTACTGCAACCAGCCATCTCATCGGCTTAAGGCTACTTTGAAACGTCAGCCCTATAGAAATTGACGAATGAGCGAGAGGGAGTCGGTCCGCGCTGCCCCTGGTAATGCGAGCCGACCCCTGTCGATCCATATGGGTTCTCAGCAGGGGAAGACAGGCTGAAGAAGCACATCTGCCCAATCTTCATGCCTGGCCACAGCTTGACCGGCAACGTACTCACATTCGAAAGCTCCAGGGTGATGTGTCCCTCAAACCCCGGATCCACAAAACCTGCGGTCGAATGGGTGAGAATGCCAAGCCGTCCGAGGGAACTCTTGCCTTCGAGCCGTGCGGCGATGCTCGCATCCAGCTTGATGTACTCCCATGTCGAGCCCAAGACGAACTCACCGGGATGCAGAATCCACGGATCGCCATTGCGAACTTCAAACTGCTCCGTGAGCTGACCCTGATCTTCCGAAGGATCGACATAGGTGTATTCGTGATTGTTGAACACGCGGAAGAAGCGATCCAAGCGCACATCGACGCTTGCGGGCTGAACCATCTCAGGAGTCCAAGGATCCAACGAAATGCGCTTTTCCTGATAAGCAGCTTTGATGTCACGGTCGCTTAATAGCATGAGTTCTCCTTTTAAGTCCAGTACCCAAGCTTAGCGCCTGCGCGGGAACGTCGCGCGCATCGGTGTCGATTGTGAAGGGTCAGATCAAGGCCGTTGCCTGATGGTGTATACCCAGTGGTTTGCCGTTTGCGCAGTGATTTACACGGTGATGTACACGGTGATTTACCCGCCGACCTGTCAAGTTTGGAAAGATCATGAACGAACGAGGCGTGCAATTGCTGCGCTTGCCTCATGAACCTTCTCGTCAGCTTCCTCACCGCCCTGGCTGATCGCACTCCTGACGCAGTGATCGAGATGGCTATCGAGAAGCTCAACGGCGACGGCTTTGAGAGCCTTGTCTGATGCGGCAATCTGGGTGAGTACGTCGATGCAGTACCTTTCGTCCTCAACCATCCTGGTGATGGCTCGAACCTGCCCCTCGATGCGCTTCATCCGTGCGACGACCTTGGCCTTCTCCTTCACATAGCCAACGCTGGCATGGGCGGTGCCGCCGTGCTCAATGCCGTTACGGTTAGTGTTTTCCACAGTATTGTCGATGCCGTTGCGTGTCTGATCCATGGCGATGCCCCTGACTGTTTGTGGCCCTGCCTGACATGTGCCGCTTGTGCTGCGCGGTTATATGCCAAGAGAACATTTCTGCAATAATTATACCCCTAGGGGGTATAGTTAAGGTCATTATTCGTGCAGCGAATGAAGAAGCACATGCATAGGCGACTGGATTGATGTGAATTCGGTGACTGACCAACGTGGCAGGAGGCGAGGCGTATATGACAACGGCGATAGCGGTGATTATTGCAGCGGTGCTGACGGCTGTGGTGGCGCTGTATTTCTTCGCGCCGAAGAAGGCGCAGGAGGCATCCGACGAGGGAGATGTGCAGCTTGCTCGCATTGAAGTCAAGGGTGGCTATGCCCCTTCACATATAGCAGTGCAGTCTGGGAAGCCTATCAGACTGGTTTTCGATCGCAAGGAAGCCGGTGAATGCTCCTCGCATGTGGTCTTTTCCGACCTGGGCATAGATCAGGCGCTGCCTGCATATGAGACGACGACCTTGGAACTTCCAGCGCTTGCTGCAGGAGAGTACCCATTCGCATGCGGCATGAACATGCTGCATGGCATGCTCGAGGTCCGTGGCGGCGAGAAACCCAGCAATGCCGAGAGTGGTGAAAGCGCCGTTAGCTTCGCTGTGCCGCAGCACGCAGAACATGAGGTCTCGCGTACCATCGGTGGCGAAGTGCCGGACATGCATCAGCGCCGGGCAGCCGACTGGCGTGGAGATCAAGGCGCAGATGACGCAGAAGGTGATAGTGCTAACGAAACAACTCAGTCTGCAGGGCTGAACGATGACAGCCGTGCCCAGGAAATTCATGACCTGTGGATTCGTCTGATCGTTGGCATCATCTTCACTGTGCCTGTGTTCGCTGCCGCAATGCTGCACCCGTTCCTCGGTCATATGATTCCTTCATTCCTGATGAATCCATGGGTTCAGCTTGTTCTGACCTTGCCTGTCATGTTCTATTCCGGCTGGCCTGTGCATCGCACGGGTTGGTTGGCGATGGCGCATCGTTCTGCGGAAATGAACTCCTTGGTTGCCTTGGGAACGGCCACCTCGTTTATCTACAGCGTGGTGGTGACCGTAGCCCCGGCCGTCGTTCCTGCCGGTTCTCGGGAGCCATATTTCGAAGCTGTCGGAACCATCATCACCCTGATGATTCTCGGACAGCTCCTTGAAACCAAAGCGCGCGCAGGAACCGGAGATGCCATCAAGAGGCTTATCAGCCTTCAACCCGCGACGGCTCACATCGTGCACAATCCTGACTCAGAGAATGAACAGATCGAGGAGATTCCAGTCGAGAAGGTTCAGGCAGGTGATGTTATTCTCATACGTCCCGGTGAGAAATTCCCGGTTGATGGTTCGGTTCTTTCAGGTGAGACCAGCGTTGACGAATCCATGATTACCGGCGAATCGATGCCGGTCCACAAATCCAAAGGCGACGACGTTATCGGTGCCACGATGAATGCCCATGGTTCACTTCGGTACAGGGCCACCAAGCTAGGCAAGGATTCAGTGCTGTCGCACATCGTTGGTCTAGTGCGTAGCGCGCAGGCTTCAAAGGCCCCGATTCAACGGCTCGCTGACCGCATAGCGCAGTATTTCGTGCCTGCTGTCATGATTATTGCAATATGGACTTTCGCTATCTGGTGGATCTTCGGACCAGCACCACAGGCGGTGCATGGTCTCGTTGCAGCGGTTTCCGTTCTGGTGATCGCATGCCCTTGTGCTCTCGGCATTGCCACGCCATTGTCGGTTACCATAGGCACCGGCAAAGGCGCTCAGGCAGGTGTGCTGATTCGTTCAGCGGCTGCGTTGGAATCATTGCACGGTCTCAAAGTCCTGGTGCTTGACAAGACCGGAACCATAACCGAAGGAAAGCCCACGGTAACCGATATCCTGCCGAAGGATCTCGATGACCAGACACTTGCCTTGATAGCGTCTGCCGAGCAAAATTCCGAACACCCTCTGGCTCAGGCCATTGTCGAGAGGGCTCAGCAATCCTCCGCATCCTTGCACAAGGCAGAACGCTTCACTGCCGTAGCTGGGCAAGGCATCGTTGCCGAGGTGGGCGACCACAGAGTCGTTGTCGGGAATGCGACGATGTTGAAGCATCAGCACATCCCTGTTGAAGGCACGAATGCCGAGGATTTGCTCAAACAGTCACGGAAGCTGGCCGCAGAGGGGAAGACCCCGGTTGCTGCGGCGATAGACGGGACTCTGGTGGCGGTCATGGCAATCGCCGATGCCGTCAAGGAGGATTCCAAGAGTGCCGTCAGCGAGTTGAAGCAGCGTGGCATCGATATCTACATGATCACCGGCGACGGAAGGAACACTGCCGAATCAATCGCACGGCAGGTTGGCATCGAACATGTCATTGCCGAGGTTCTGCCAGAAGGCAAGGCCGCGAAGATCAAGGAATTGCAGCGCAACAATACGGTTGTTGGCATGGTCGGCGACGGCATTAACGACGCCCCAGCCCTGGCACAGGCGAATATCGGTATCGCAATCGGAACTGGAACAGACATTGCCATCGAATCATCTGACGTCACGCTGATGTCCGGCAAACTGACTGGCGTGGTGACGGCGATTGATCTGTCGCGGGCAACGATGCGCAACATCAGAGAGAACCTGGCGTTCGCCTTTGGCTATAACACGCTCGGCATTCCGATTGGCGCGGGAGTATTGTTCCCATTCACCGGATTGTTGCTGAACCCGATGATAGCGGGTGCGGCGATGGCATTCTCTTCGCTTTCCGTCGTGATCAATGCCAACCGTCTGCGTTCGCCGCATGGGAAGGATCGTGACGTTCATACGGCAACAGAACGCAGATCATCGCTGGACACGAGTGAAGAAACAGCAACCTATATGGCAGATATCCACATGGCAGATGCCCGCATAGCAGATACCCACATGGCAGATAATCGAACACGTAGCAAAGGAGACAGTGCAATGGTAGCAACGGCAGAATCCACGGTACAAGACCCAGTATGCGGAATGAATGTCAATATTCAAGACGCGGCAGCAACGAGAACTGTAGACGGAAAGCAATACGCTTTCTGCAGCGATCATTGCGCGGTCGAATTTGACAACAATCCCGAGCGATACACCAAGGCGTGATAAAAAAGCGTCTACAAGATACACAATTGCCCTCACACTCAACGAGTGTGAGGGCAATTGTTGAGTTTTGCGGCAATTGCAAAGTAGATAACCATATTGTTGGCTTATCCACGACCTGATTTCAACGATTTCAAGCCGAGGTACTTTGCAATTGCCGCAAAACTCGCAATCTCGGTCGCGATGCGACCGATTCCACATCATCCGGTGTTCTGCAGACCCGCAGCAACACCCGAAACGGTGCAGAGAATCAGGTAGATGAAGTCCGCCTGCTGGCTCTTGCTCAACTCTTCCTTGTCGTTGCGGCGGCGAAGCGTGCGGAGCGCACGAACCTGAGTCACCGAAAGTGCATCAACATAAGGCGAGCGAATGCGAATTGCCTGACCAAGCACATGACGATGCTGCAACGGCCATTGATCCCCAACGATGAGCAGCACCCACTTGCGAGTGAGCTCCATCTCATGAAGCACCTTCTTGCTCAAATCATCGCGATCACCCAAGGCGAGATACATCTTGGCAATGCGCTCGTCCGTCTTCGCAATCGACATTTCGATGTTGTCGATGAAAGTGCTGAACAGCGGCCACTCCTCATAAGCCTTGCGCAATGAGCCGAGGTCGTTGAGCTTCTCGCACGCTGTGCCGAGGCCATACCATGCAGCAAGGTTGATTCGCGCCTGAGCCCAGGAGAAAACCCACGGAATCGTTCGCAAATCGTCCAGTGACTTTGCACCCAGACCCCTCTTTGCGGGACGAGAGCCGATGGGGAGCAAGCCAACCTCATTCAATGGCGTCACGATCGAGAACCAAGGAGTGAAGTCCGGCGTGTGCAGCAGGTCGAGGAATCGTTCGTGCGAGGCATCGTTCAATGCGGCAGCCATATCCGCATACTTCTCGGTCATCTCCGTATTGCGCTTTTCGACGCTTGGAGCGGACTGAAGCAGTGTTGCTGCGGCAACGGACTCGATATGGCGAATGGCAAGCACCGGGTTGCCATAGCGAGCAAAGATGACCTCTCCCTGTTCGGTGAGCTTGAAGCGGCAGTTGACAGAACCCACTGGCTGAGCCAGAACTGCACGGTTTGCAGGACCACCGCCACGACCAACGGCACCGCCACGGCCATGGAAGAGCGTCAGATCGATGTCATGCCTCTTTGCCCACTTGGCAATGCGTTCCTGAGCGGAGTGCAAGGCCAGTGTGGCAGAAGTCGGGCCTGCATCCTTGGAAGAATCCGAGTAGCCAAGCATGACTTCCATCTTGTTGCCGGTGGCCTTCAGACGAGCCTGCACCTCGGGGATCTTGATGATTTCTTCAAGGGTGTCAACGCTGTTCTGCAGATCTTCGAGCTGTTCGAACAAAGGAATCACATCGATTGTGGGAACATCGTCAGGATGGGCGAAGGCGAGACGGTTCAGCTCGAACACATCCTTGACATGCTGAGCTGACTTGGTGAAGGAGATGATGTATCGGCGAGCAGCCTTGATGCCATTGCGCTTCTGAATCGAACCGAGCGCACGGAAGGTATCGAGCACCTCGTGAGTCATGGGCTGCAGTTCGCCGCGTTCACCGTGGAGACCATGCTCGCGAATGTCTTCGAGCGCACGGGCATGAACGAGGGAATGCTGACGGAATTCCATCTCGACAAGATGGAACCCAAAGGTCTGCGCCTGCCAGATAAGTTCCTGCAGGGGACCATAGGCATGACGGTTTGCGCCGGCCTGAGCCAACGAACGCTGTACGATCTTCAAATCGGCGATGAAATCCTCACAGCTGTGATACATCAAATCTGCGTCGCGGTTGATGGATTCATGAAGGCGATCGGCGATGACCAGCATCACTGCACGATGCGTTTCATGGCGAGAGATCAGGGCTGCCTTTTCGGTAAGACGCTCACTCATTTCCTTCTGGTGACTCCACAGGTTCAGCAGTTCGGGGCTCGAAGGTGTCGTATCCGTTTCGACAGTAAGATTGCGGCCAACCTTACGCGTGGCATCCTCAAGCTTGGCAATGATGTAATCGGTGAATTTGCGAGCAACGCGACGGCTGATTTTCGCCGTAACGTTTGGATTTCCATCACGATCCGAACCGATCCAGCTTCCGGGATGGAAGAATGCCGGGCACAAGGGCGGAACCGTACCGGCCTTCTTGCCGAGAATCCAGTCATCGAAACGACGATAGACCTTGGGAATCGTGTCGAACAGCGTGTTGTCGACGATGTCGATAATGGTGTCGGCCTCTTCAACGGGTGTCGGCTTCTTCAAGGCAATGGGTGAAGTGCGGAACAATGCGTCGATTTCGTTGCAGAGTCGACGTTCGTTCTCTTCCAGATCAGATCCGCCAAGCATTGGACGTATTTCGAGCAAATCAGCTATGCGACGAATCTTGCCCTCTACCGCCTTACGTCGGGCCTCAGTCGGGTGTGCAGTGAAGACGGGATGGAACTCAAGCTTCTCAAGCAAATCCGTCGCCTTTGCTGGGCCCATTTCATCGATAAGTTGGTGATAGGCACCGGTCATTTCGTTCACAGGGTCGGTCGCCGAATCGATGCTGACCTTCATCTCACGCTGATGCAGTGCTGCAACACGGTAGTTCTCTTCGCACAGGTTGGCGAGATGGAAATATGTGGTGAAGGCGCGGGCAAGAAGCTGGGAATCGTGCATCGGCGTAGCGTCAATCAGCGATACCGACTTGGCAAGCCCATCTTCATCGGGGTGTGGGTCAACGAGAACGTCGCTGAAATGCTCGGCGCTTGCTTCGACTGCGTCTTGTCTGAGGGCATCGAATTTCTCGAGCAGCTCAGGGTTGAATTCACCAAGTACGACGCGTAGAAGACGCAGACATAAGTCCATATCGCGCTTGAGTGTTTTGGGAAGATCACGCTCTTCGGGGCCTCTTGTGCCCGTCCCGGATGTCACTATTGCGGCATCCGCAGCAGTAATCTGTTGATTGTTATCTGTCATCAGACCTCCTATTCCAAACTTTTGGTTGCCTGGTCATTTCGTCCTTCGCAGCTCCTCTGCGATTGTGATGCGAAACGTTGCAGGCCCACAGCCATCCATTTGGTAGTTACGGGGAATATTCTATGCCCTTTTGTTACATTTTCATGACATTCAGCTGAGAATGTGTGCTGTATCACGGCTTTTATGTAGCTATACAGCATGGAACGCCTTGGATTCGGGAAGATGCGCCAGGGCAATGAAATGCACGCCGGGGAGTACAAATAGAAGAGTGAGTTTCGGATCAATGTTTATTAAAGGTCGAGAAAAAGCCAAGAACAGGCGCAGCAAGGAGCGAGAGGCCCAAGACAAGGTCTCCGTCTACCACAGCCATGCGCTGCCATTGGATATGGAAGACATCATCCGAGACTATGACAAGCCCGTCACCGATGCTGGTTTGGCAGCAAAGACAAGCATTATCGTTCGCGTTGGCATGCTCGACCTTGCCGCAGGAACCGGGAGCTTTCGCGTCAGAGAGATGATGCATCGCATAGCGTTTCCGATGGGAGTTCATGTTCGATCCGATGTGAATCTCACCGATATCGAGGCCACCTGCACCGATGGCAAGGAACGCATCACCGAAGTCGTCGATTTACCCACCACAGGCGTGAATACGGAAAGAATATGGCTGCTTGAGCATTTCGCAGACTGGTTCAGCGTGCGCTGCGGACTCACTGGCCTGTATCACCATGAATCCTCCATTTCGACTGAACTGGTCGATTCGCTGGGAACCAAGGAGTCAGAAGGTTCGGCACTGCGCGCGATCAAAAGACACAGAAAGAAGCTTGCTGCCAAGCTTCCCACCGGTGAATACGCGGAACATTTCGAGCACTACCAGCCAGATTCAGTTGAGCACGGCATGAAGTCCATCACGGTGGGAGAGGCCCATGCTCGGCTTGACACGATCGAACATCGCCATCCGCTGTATTCCCCGGAATTCGCAGGGTTAGCGTCTGCCGTAGCCTGCGCATCCTTCGTGTTCCTGCTCGGCGGGGGGCCGATAGACATGCTTGGCGCATTCATCGGCGCGGGGATTGGGCACTACGTTCGCAGACTGCTTCTTGCCAAGCACATCAACCAGTTCTTCGTCACCTTTGTCGTTGTTGCGCTCGCCGCGCTTGCATGCGTGGGAACGCTCAGACTCTTCGGCCTTTTCGACCCGGCAGCATTGGAGCATGATACCGCGTACATCGGTGCAACGCTGTTCGTGATACCCGGCTTTCCACTGGTGACAGGCGGATTGGACATTGCCAAGATTGATTATCCATCGGGCATTCAGCGACTCACCTACGCACTGTCGATCATTCTGATGGCCACGCTGGCCGGTTGGGCAGTTGCTCGAATAGTCATGCTCAACCCGCAAGGCTTTGAACCGTTGGGCTTGAATGACTGGACGAATGGCATGCTCCGCTTCGTCATGGCGTTTGGCGGGGTCTGGGGCTTCTCCGTCATGTTCAATTCTCCGCAGCGCATGGCCTTGACTGCGGCAAGCATTGGTGCGGTCACGGATACCTTGCGTTTGGAGATACAGGATCTGTTCGGCGTGCCACCGGAAGCTGCGGCCTTCGTAGGAGCCTTCATCGCCGGTCTTCTGGCTTCGTTCTGGCGCAGTGCGGTCAGGCGTGGGTGGCTTCCGCCGCATTTGGGATATCCGCGCATATGCCTCACGGTTCCGTCCATCGTGATCATGGTGCCAGGGCTGTATATGTATCGTGCGATGTTCTATCTCGGGCAGTTCAATACGCTTCAAGCCCTTGACTGGGGCTTCAGGGCTTTCATGGTCATTCTGTGTCTGCCGGTTGGTCTCGCCATGGCAAGAGTCATCACCGACCGCTCCTGGAGATACGACAAGTAAGAAAGTCAGTACACCATACCCATCGCGGAACGGACTTCATCGAGAGTCTTTTCTGCGATTTCGTTGGCCTTGCGATTGCCTTCCTCAAGAATGTCGCGAACCGAATCCATGTCTTTGGCCAGTTCGGCGCGGCGCTCACGGTGTGGAGCGAGGAACTCGTTCACCTGTTCGGTCACATACTGCTTTAACGTGCCGGAACCGCCATTGCCGATTTCCTCGGCAATCTCTTCCGGCTTCCTGCCGGTAACCAGGCCGGCGGTCGTCAGCAGCGCAGAGACCTGTGGGCGTGCGATGGGGTCGAAGGTTATCATGCGTTCGGAATCGGTTGGCGATTTCTTGATAAGCTTTGCGGTTTCCTCTGCGCTCGCGCCCAGCTGAATCGAGTTGCCGTACGATTTGCTCATCTTGCGGCCATCAAGCCCCGGGATTTCGGGCGCTTCGGACAGGATTGCCGATGGCTCGGGGAAAATCTCGTGCTTCGGACTGTACCGCTCGTTGAACCGGCGGGCAATGGTGCGCGTCAGCTCGACATGTGGAAGATTATCCTTGCCAATCGGCACGACGTTGGCCTTGCAGAACAGGATATCGCACGCCTGATGCACGGGGTATGTCAGCAGCAGCCCGGTGAGCGCATGACCGCTGGCTTCCATCTCGGATTTCACGGTTGGATTGCGATGCAGCTCCGCTTCCGTGATCAGAGAAAGGAAGGGAAGCAAGAGCTGATTCTCCGCAGGAACCGCTGAATGCGTATAGATCATGGTCTTGTTCGGATCAATGCCCGCTGCAAGATAGTCGAGAACCATATTCAGGACGTTGTCTTGAATATGTGCGGTGGTGTCGCGGTCGGTGATGACCTGATAGTCAGCGATGATCAGATTGGTATGGACCCCGCGCTCCTGCATCTGCACGCGTTCCAGAATCGATCCAAAGTAATGTCCCAGGTGAAGTCGGCCGGTTGGACGGTCTCCCGTGAGCATCGTGAACTGTGACGGGTTTGCCTTAAGCGCTGCGAGTGTCTTGTCAGATCGCTTCTTGGCGGCCATGAAGCTCGCACTTATCTCATTACCAGCTGCAGTCAACTGCTCTACGTCCGTCATCGGCATGTCCCTTGTGTTGTTCTTGCAAAGAGTGTAAAAATTCTCGCTATTATCGTAAAAGTCCGAGCAGACAACATAACTGGTGGTAACCTCTTATGTGATGGAAATTACGAAATACATTGCCTGATACAGGCATCTAGCTGGCGAAGGGGGTCGGATGGGCCGCGGACGTCAGAAGGCTAAACAGACGAAAATAGCCCGTAAGCTCAAATATCTGACAACTGATACCGATTACGATGAACTTGCGAAGGAACTCAGACACGAAGAAGCGGACACGACTAGCGTTGATCCCTTCGTGGAGGATTCCAAAAAATATAATCGGGATGAGTCGGATTCATCTCATAACCATTCTTACAAGAACGATGCAGATGATGTGAATCCTGTTGACGATGATTTGGATGATTATGCCAAATGGGCCGCACAGGCAGCAGCAAAGGCAACAACGGGGGAGATCCCTGCAACGCCCAAGGGACATGGACATGGACCGATACCCATGCCAGTACCAAGCATGCTGCACCGCTCAGGCAAAGCCAAGAGCACAGTCTCGCCAGCAGCGTTGAGCAAGGAATCGAAATCTGGCCTGAAATCAGCGACAGCGGCCACCAAGCCGGCTAAGTCAGCAGTGAAGTCAGCAGGCGATGTCAAGGGAAGCAAGGCAGCGCGTACTGCGTCAGCGCCCAAAGCCGCCAAGTCAGCTCGATCAACTGCATCAGCCAAGACTGTGAAAACCGCCAAGCCTGCTAAAGCTACCAAGCAAGCGACAACGAGCAGGAAAGCCGCAGCCGAATAGTTCTGCGTCCTTTAACAGGGCTGTTACTCGTTGTGAATTCAACATGTGATGCACGTCTGTAATTCACTTCTGCGTGAATGCATAGGCGTGCATCATTGCATTCCATGTCATGTGTCCATAGTTATGTACCCAATGCTGAAGCTCACATCAGGGGCAGCAGCGCGCTCAGATCGTCTCTCTCGCCAATGGCTGAGATATGCCCAGCCTGTTTCTCTTCTGCCCATTGCGTTATGCCACATGCCAAGCGAAGCCAAACGTCCGGATCCAATTCGATGACGTCGGGTGGCGTCAGGTTATGGGGGTCAGAAGCTGGCCCGTCGAGAATCTTCACTGCACCCCAAGGTGCCACACGCACCTCTACACCCGGCCCGGGCGCTCGCAGTTGCAGAAGATACAGCGAGTATCGCACCGACATCGCCCACACAGGTCTTGGAAGAGCAGGGGAGACAAAGTGAGAGCCCCCCCGTGCGTCAGCATGCATGGAGATCATGTCTCTTGCAGACGCTGCCCATTGTTGCAATGATTGCTCGCCGACGATAATGTCTTTTTCTCGAATCACAGCCATATGAACTGTTTAGCATGATGTGTTAACTTCATATAGAATTTGCCCTCGATTATGCTGATGTGTTTGCGTGGTTCAAGCAATAACGGGCATAATGGGCAGCGTAGCCGATCGAGATTATGCCGTTATGGAAAGAGAGTTCTCATGGTTGATATCACAGCTCCGAAAGCATCCTTGTCTGTTGAGGACTTGAAGAAACGAATAACCACGAATTTGCAGGAGAAACAGGGTGTAAGGCCAGAAGAGGCAACGGTTGCCGATGCCTATGCAGCCACCGCTGAGGTGGTTCGAGACTATCTCTCCGTATCGTGGATGGATGCAAAGCAGCGCATGGTTGAGGGGCACGTCAAGGCCGTTGGCTATCTGAGTGCGGAATTTCTGCTGGGCCGTCAACTTTCCAATGCACTGCTCAATGCAGGGCTGACGCAGCAGTTTGAAGGGGCTGTCGCAGAGCTTGGATTCAAGCCAAAGGATGTGATTGAGACCGAGCCTGAGCCAGGACTTGGCAATGGCGGGCTTGGACGTCTCGCCGCCTGCTATGTGGATTCTCTCGCTTCGCTGGGAGTTCCAGCCTTTGGCTACGGCATCCAATACCAATACGGCATCTTCCGCCAGGAATTCGATGACGAGGGCAAGCAGGTCGAAAGGCCAGATTACTGGCTCAGCGAAGGCAATTCATGGGGGCATGAGGATGTTGCACGATCCCAGCGCGTGAGCTTCGGCGGTTCCGTTGTCGATGGTGACGATGGTGCGAGAATCTGGAAGCCCGCGTGGTCGGTGCGTGCAGTGCCTGTCGATTATCTGGTGCCAGGCTATGATTCAGGCAGGGTCAATACGCTTCGCCTCTGGACTGCGAAATCATATGATGAATTCGATCTGGCCACCTTCAACCGTTCAGATTACATGGGGGCAGTAATCCCACAGGTCAATGCAGAAAACATCACCAAGGTGCTCTATCCCGAAGATTCAACCCCACAGGGCAAGCGGCTGCGCTTGGAACAACAGTACTTCTTCGTTTCCGCTTCGATTCATGATGCAATTCGCACATTCTATCCGGGCGAGAAGAATCCTGATCTGACCACCTTCCCTGACAAGATCTGCTTCCAATTGAATGACACACATCCGGTGATTGGCATTCCTGAACTGATGCGTGTGCTCATCGATGAGAATGGCATGGACTGGGATACCGCCTGGACGGTCACCCGCAAGACCTTCAACTACACATGCCACACGCTCCTGCCCGAGGCGCTCGAAGTATGGCCTGCCAAGCTTATCGGCGAGCTGCTTCCTCGCCATCTTGAAATCATCAGAGCCATCAACGCACAGTTCGTTCACGAGCTTGAATCCAAGGGCACTGACAAGGATGCGATTGATCGCATGCGCATTGCTACGGATGGTCCTGACGGTCAGGTTCGCATGGCATATCTTGCAACGGTTGGAGGCTCGTACGTCAACGGTGTGGCGGCACTGCATTCGCAGCTTCTTAAGGATGTGACGCTGAAGGATTTCAGCAACGCTTATCCTGACAAGTTCACCAACGTTACGAATGGTGTCACTCCTCGCCGTTTCATCAAGCTTGCCAATCCTCGCCTTTCCGACCTCATAACTGAAGGCTTGGGGACCGACAAGTGGATTCACGATCTGGACGAGCTCGAAGGACTCGTGCCACTGGCAGACGATGCCAGCTTCGTGGAACGCTTCCGCAAGGTCAAGGATGCCAATAAGCAGGATTTTGCCAAGTACGCGAGCGACAAGTTCGACTTCACGATCAACACCAGCACGATGTTTGATTCCATGATTAAGCGTCTTCACGAATACAAGCGTCAATCGCTGAAGATTCTGGCTGTCATCGCAGAATATGCGGCCATCAAGGATGGTTCGGTCGATGCCGATGAAATCCTGCCCCGTTCCGTTTTCTTCGGAGCGAAGGCAGCTCCGGGATACGCCATGGCAAAGCTTACGATTCAGCTGATCAATAACGTTGCCCGGGTGATCAACAGCGATCCTGCCGTCAAAGGCAAGCTCGCTGTGTACTTCCCATGGAATTACAACATTGATCTTGCCGAGCATCTGATTCCTGCCACCGAACTCGATGAACAGATATCGCAGGCCGGCAAGGAAGCTTCTGGAACAGGCAACATGAAGTTTGCGCTGAACGGTTCGCTTACCGTAGGGACGCTGGATGGTGCCAATGTCGAGATTCGTGACCGGGTCGGCGCAGAAAACTTCTTCCTCTTCGGCATGCAAGTCGAAGATGTCGAGAAACTCTATGCCGATGGCTACGATCCGATGGAATTCGTGCATGCGGATCCGCGTCTGCATCATGCCATCGATCTGGTTGCCAACGGAACATTCTCCCACGGCGACCGTGGTACCTATGCAGCGCTGACATCTGATTGGCTGACTCACGACTATTTCATGACAATGGCCGATTTCACTGCCTACATGGATATTCAAAAGGAAATCGAGGCAACGTACCGCAAGCCCGACGAGTGGGCGCGCAAGGCCATACTGAATGTTGCGCACAGCGGTTTCTTCAGCTCTGACCGCTCTATCGAGGATTATCTCAAGCGCATCTGGCACACCGAGCCGCAGCGCTGAACCCGTATCGCCACATAAAGCGCTCATTGTGAACTTGTCAGAGTACTCAAGACGTTTTTTGGTTTTATACGGCCGGTATATCGAGGATTTCAGGCGTTAATACCGTGACGAGTTCACAATGAGCGATTGGGGCCGGCAACAAGGGTAAAACTTAGGGGTCTGGAAACGTTTTCGTTTCCAGACCCCTAAGTTTTACCGTGAGCTTCACCTCGACTTGGTGCTTACTCGGCAGCTGCTTCAGCTGACTTTTGCTCAGCATCGTCGTCAGCGTTTTCTGTTTCCGAGTCAGCATCGGTGTCTTTGTCGGAATCGTCCTCTTTGTCAGAATCCTTATCTTTTTCGGATTCCTTGGCAATCCCAAGATCAACCGGTGAAGAACTGTTCTCCCACGGTTCCTCCCAAGGGTCATAGTCGGGATTCTGCTGCTTGTAAATGTAGAGTCCGACGACACCTGCGAGCAGTGCGCCGAACAGCAGCGCAAAGAATTTCCAGCCGTTTGAAGACTTATTCTCCATGGTGGCTCCTTTCAGCGATGAATGTCGGCCTGCTCTTCCAAGCCAACGCTAGTACTTATCTTAATGGTCTTTATGTGGCGATTGCGTGTGAATAGTGTGAAGCGGACGGTAATGTTCCCTTGCAGTTCTCTATGCGCACAAGGAATGTGACAGGGCGACGAGCCTTCCATACCTTGTTGTTAGAGTGGTGATTATGCACAATGGCTTCAACGGATTCAGCAATTTCAACAACCGCTCACCTCTGCGCACTCTGGTGAATCCACAGGAGATTCGCAGGTCGTGGCGCAGTGGTGGCCCGGTCATTACCGGAACCATCATTGTCGCGTGCGCTGTGATGTGGCTGATCGAGATTATTCTGCGTTTTCTCGCCCCAGAAGCATATATGGCGGTTATCTCTGAAGGGGTTGTCAGTCCAAGTCTTGCGTTGATCAACCCGTGGCGGATCTTTACGTCCATGTTCCTTCATGCAACGAACGTGCTGCATGTGCTGTTCAACATGATGGCACTCTGGTCCGTTGGACCGCTGCTTGAGCGCCTGATGGGACATTGGCAGTACGGCGCGCTGTACCTGATCTCTGGCATGGGGGGTGCTGTTGGATTGACTGTCTGGGCAGCCATCGAGCCTACTTATGGATGGTATACGTACGCTCTCGGTGCCTCGGGCGCAATATTCGGCCTCTTTGGTGCGGTTATGGTGGTGTTCCGCAGGGTGGGGGCGGATATTCGCCCCATGCTGATCTGGATCGGCCTTAACTTTCTCATGCCGTTTGTCATCAGTGGCATTGCGTGGCAGGCGCACGTCGGCGGATTCGTCACCGGCATCGCGCTGACTGAGTTGCTCACCAAAGGAATTCCCCGCCTCAGAAGAACGAGTGTTGCCACACGAATGTGGATATATGGCAGCGTGATCGTTGTGACGCTTATCGTTGTTACGTTGGTCTGCAATCTGTCGAATCCGTTGCTATGACTGGGCTGAAGTCAGACGAGAGCGCCTTTCAGGTCATGCAAACAACAGTGATGTAATTTATCCACAATGGTGCATAAACATGTGGATAAGTTGTGGATAGCAGGTGGACTGCTGTGGAAAACTATCGATTCAGTTTCCAGAGCCGCTGCCCGAACTGCTACTCGATCCGCTGCTTGACGAGCTGACGACCAAGGTGACCGAACCATCACTATTGAGCGTGACCTGGCTCACTTGCGACGAACCAGAGGCCGTTGACGGCTGGGTTGTGACCGTATAACCATACGATTGCAAGGTGGTTGTTGCCTGTTGGACTGTTTTTCCTTGCAGTGTGGTGGGACTGAAACTTGTGTTCGGACCGGTGGTCAATGTGATTGTTGATCCCTTGTCAACCTGGGTGTTTGTCTGATCCTGTGCCGTCACCATAGCGTTGTCCACATCGGGACCATTGACCTTTATGGTAAGTTTGCCATTGAGCGATGCTTTGACATTGCTGAGAGTTTGCCCGACGTAGTTGCCAACGGTGACCTTCTCCTTGCCGCTGGACACGTACACATTCACTGTCGTGCCCTGTTCCACGGAAGTGCCAGACGAGGGGTCGGTTCGTGTCACCGAACCGGACGGAACCGTGTCGGAAGTCTCCTGGGTTATGGTTCCAATGCGCAGTCCTTGATCCTGAATCATCTTGGTCACATCGTCCTGGGATTTGCCTGCAAGATCGTTCGGCACCTGAGTCATGCCCGATGAAATGTACAGCAGGATGCTCCCACCCTTTTCCAGCGATTTGCCCGCAGCTGGATCAGTTCTCGTCACATGGTCTTTCGCAATGGTGGCGCTGTCTTCCACGGAAGCTGAAGAACTCACCTTGAAACCAGCAGCTTCAAGGGTCTTGCGAGCCTGCTCCTGAGTGCTTCCCGAGACATCGGGCACCTGAACCGACTGTGGACCAGCAGAGAACCAAACCGTGACGGTCGTACCTTTGGCGACTTGCTTGCCTCCGTCAGGATTCTGCTTGGTGAACGTTCCTTCAGCCTGATCAGAAGAGGTGTCTTGTTTCTGCTGGTATTTCAAGCCAGCGGATTCGATGATTTCCTTGGCTCGTGCCTCAGACATCTGTGAGGTGATGGTCGGCACGGTGACTAGTCCGTCAGACTCCTGACTGGTCAGCGCCCACACGCCTGCAGCGATGCCGAGAAGAGCGAGGAATGCGATGATCGTGATGATGATCGCCCGCTTCCTGCGTTTGCTTTTTTCCTGAGACGCCCGCTGCGCCGCACGGCTTTCGGCACCCTTCGCCGAAGGAACCGCTTCGAACTGGCCGGTCACTGGGTTAAAGGCCTGTGTCGCCGAGACGGTGTCGGTTTGTGGAGCCATGGCAACGGTGGCCGTACCCTGCTCAGCATTCTTGCGCACCTGCATGTTGCTCAGGTCAGTGAGTGGGTTGAAGGCAGCGGCGACTGGAGTACCGCCATTCATGAAGGTCAGAACATCGTTCTTGAACTCGGCTGCCGTCGTGTAACGGTTTCTGCGATCCTTGGCCATGGCCTTCGCGCAGATCGAATCCCACATCTTTGGCAGACCGGGAACGATGTTGCTGGGAGGTGTCGCCACTTCTGAAACATGCTGGTACGCGATTGCCACGGCAGAATCACCGATGAATGGCGGTCTGCCCGTAATCATTTCATAGAGCACGCAACCTGCCGAATACAGGTCGGAACGCACATCGACCGTCTCGCCTCGAGCCTGTTCGGGGCTTAAATATTGTGCCGTGCCGACAACACCCTGTGACTGGGTCATCGTCGCTGCGGAATCGTCGAGAGCACGGGCAATGCCGAAGTCCATGACCTTGACCGTTCCCTGATCGCTGATCATGATGTTGCCAGGCTTGATGTCTCGGTGGATGATACCCATGCGATGTGAATACTCAAGCGCGTTCAGCACCCCGAGCATGACCTGTTCGGCATCGCGCTGACTCAACGCACCGTTGGCGCGCAGCACATCTCGCAAGGTCTGCCCCTTGACGAATTCCATAACAAGATATGGCACGCGCTCGTTGTGCCCTGCCTCGTCAGTCAGCGTCTCTTCGCCGGAATCGTAGATTGATACGATATTGGGGTTGTTCAGCTGCGCGACCGAATGCGCTTCACGTCGGAAGCGTGAAAGGAAGATCTCGTCATTCGTCAAATCGGAACGCATGATCTTGATGGCGACGGTGCGACCAAGTCGCATATCTCGAGCCACATGAACTTCTGCCATGCCACCACGACCGATAAGCTGTCCAAGCTCGTAGCGGCCGTTGGCCAATGAGTTCGGCAATGGAGTGCTCATTTCGATTCCTCTCTTCGTGACATCTCTGATTCGGTGTCCAAGTATCTGCCAATTCGGTCTGCTATCGGAGCCTGAGAAGCGTCCTTGTGGCCTGTTGCGCGCCATGCTGCCTGCATCATATTCCGCACTGAATGTGGAGCGCTCACCACCTTACGGGGGAGTCTGGAACCGGGTTGGAAAATCATTTCAGTATCCATGGTCTGCTGATCCAGGAGTCTTCTCTGAATTCTGGCAAGCGTTCGCGCCACGCTCAGGGCATCGGGCGGACGATCATGGGGATCCTTTGCCAACATGGACATGACATATCCTGCGAGCTGTATGTCAGTCGAATCTGGCAGTGGAGGCACTGATTCATTCACATGTGCTGCAGCGATATCAACCGGAGTGGCTCCGGTGAAGGGACGATGACCGCACAAGCCTTCATAGGCGACGACCCCGAGTGAATAGATGTCGGATCGTGCGGTTGCCTGAAAGCCCTGTGCCTGTTCCGGCGAAATATATTGCGCGGTGCCCACGACCATGCCGTCCTGAGTGATCTGCGCCTGATTTGTCGAGTATGAGACCCCAAAGTCGGTGATCTTGACCTCACCGCTATCGGAAACCATAATGTTTGCAGGCTTGACATCGCGATGGATAACACCGTGCGAATGGGCGACAAACAGTCCGCGAGCAGTCTGAATGAGTATCGGCAGGAGTTCCGTAGGGTCCAAGGCGCCGGACTCCTGATAGATCTGAGCAAGAGATTTGCTCGGCACGTATTCCATGATCAGGAAGCCGATGCCGTCATGCTCATAATATTCGAACAAGGCAGCGATGTTCGGATGAGCCAGATTTGCGGAATTATGCGCCTCTACGCGCAGACGGCGCAGCTTGGCCTCTTCCTGCACTACATCGCCGCGCAACGCTTTGATTGCAACGGTTCTGCCGAGCTCAATGTCATAGCCTTTCCACACTTCGCCCATGCCGCCTTGCGCGAGGCGTTGATCCAGACGGTAGCGGCGGTGTATGAGTTGCCCCTCGACCAGTCTCATTGCAACGCCTCCTTCATTACCTGCTGCATGATTGGACCAGCAGCATCAACACCATACGTTGTCACGTTATGAACGACAACGGCGATGGCAATCTTTGGACTTTCAGCGGGCGCGAAGCCTATGGTCCAGGCGTCATTCGAACCCCCGGAACCGATTTGTGCAGTGCCGGTCTTGGCTGCCACCTTGACATTGCGAATGGCAAGTTCAGGAGAATCCTTGGTGACCACATCCTCCATCATGGAAGTGATTTTTGAAGCAGTATCCGACGAGAATGCTTGCGAATACTCCTGTGGCGATGTCTTTGAGAGCACGCTCAGATCGCTCGCACGTACGCGGTCCACGATGGAGGGCTTCATGAGCTTTCCACCATTCGCAACGGCAGCGGCAACCATCGCATTCTGCAACGGAGTCTCCACATTGTCACCCTGACCGATGGATGCAAGCGCCAGCTTGTCTTCCGTAACCGTATCGGGGAAGTTGGAAGCGGTGGATTTCATGGGAAGGCCTGTCGCACTGCTGCCATCAAGAATCATGGAAGAGCCGAAGCCGAATTTCCTCGCTTGGCTGGCAAGCGCATTCTGACCAAGACTGACGCCGAGCTGCGAGAAAGCCGTGTTGGAAGAATAGGCAAGTGCGTCGTCAAGTGTAATCTTGCCGTCCGTGCCGTTTCCTGTGGCTGTGGCGTTCGTCAGATTCGTGGTGGTGCCTGGCAAGGTGTACGAGTTACCTGCAGGAATCTCGCTCGTGGTGTCGTATTTTCCACTTTCGAGAGCGGCTGCGGCCACGACGACCTTGAAGGTTGACCCAGGCGGATAGTACTGGTTGATTGCACGGTTCAGCATGGGATTGCTGGTAGCCGATGCCAATGCGCTGTATTCCTTGGCTGCATCCTGAGAGTTGTGCGTTGCGAGTGCATTGGGATCGTAGCTTGGAGTGCTTACCATGGCAAGAATTCTGCCGGTGCTGGGCTCAATCGCCACCACCGACCCGGACTGATCCCCCAACAGCTTGTATGCCAGGGTCTGAAGCTTGGTGTTGATGGATGTTTCTATGGATGCGCCGCGATTCTGCCTTCCGGTGAGCTGCGACTTGAAGCGCTCCCACCAGAGGCTGTCGGATTGGCCGCTGAGCAGCTCGTTGCTTGATGCCTCGATGCCTCGATCGGCGCGCGACGTTATCGAATAGTAGCCGGTGACTGGGGCATACACGGCACCATTGGAGTACTTGCGCTGGTATTGGAACGAATCGTTGACTGCATCGGATTCGGCTAGAACAGTGCCATCTGATGCAAGTATGGATCCTCTGGGCAGACCGTATTCCTGATAGAGCGCGCGCGTATTGCGAGGATCGGCATTGAGCTCATCCGTTCGCACCGTCATCAGCAGAGACGTCGAGAATCCGAGCACGACGAAGAGCACCAAAACAGCGGTAAAGAGCTGGCGTAGATTCTTGTTCATTGCGATGCCCCCTTTACTGTTCTTGGCTCTCTGGGCTGTGGCGTATCAGCTTGGTCAGCTGGGTCAGCTGGGTTTGTTGGGTCATCTGATTCATCTGATTCATCTGGTTGCGGGGCAGAATCCCGGATAATGGCCATGGTTGCCGTATCGGAACCTGCCTGCTCAGCCCTGCTCTTCTCAACCTCATGCTTTCTCAATGCCGCCAACGCCTCATATTGGAAGGTGTCGGAAAGCACCTGCGGGTCGGGCTTGTTGGCCTCGTTCGAGATAATCACCAGCAAGATCACCAGAATGAAATTAGCGAGAAGGCTGGAACCTCCTGCTGCCATGAAAGGCATCGTGAGTCCTGTCAGCGGTATCACCAAGGTGATGCCACCTACGACCGTGAAGACTTGGAAAGCCATCGTGAATACGAGTCCAGAGGCCAGAAGCTTGCCGAAACCATCGGTTACCTTCATCGCGGTTATCATGCCGGAACTGATGATGATGAGGTAGAGCAGCAGCACGAGCATCAATCCCACGAGTCCAAGCTCTTCGCCAACGGAGGAATAGATGAAATCAGAGTTTGCCAGAGGTGTGATCCACGGATGTCCCTGACCAAGACCAGTGCCCAGAAGACCACCGGAAGCAAGACCGAAAACGCCCTGCACCAGCTGTCCTGAGCCACCATATGGCTTGTTGTATTCAGCGCTGCTGAAGGGGTTCAACCATGCGGTGACACGGTCACCAACGTGGCTGAAGACCACGGCGGAAGCGACCGCACCGATGACGAAGAACACGGCTCCGATGAAGATCCAACTCTTCTGACCAGTTGCGACGTAGAGCATCGAAACGAACATGGCAAAGAACATCAGCGATGTGCCCAGATCATGCTGCAGGACCAGCACACCCATCGAGATGAACCATACGACGATGATCGGCCCTAGGTCGCGGGTTCTTGGGAGCCGAATGCCGAGTATCTTCTTGCCGCCCACTGCAAGCTGATCGCGATGATCGAAGAGATACGAGGCGAAGAAGAAGGCAAGGAAGAGCTTTGCGAACTCGCCAGGCTGAAGGCTGTGGCTGCCGATACCCAGCCATATTCGAGCGCCGCCGATCTCACGGCCTATCCCCGGGAGCATGGGGGAGAGCAGCAGCACGATGCCGATCACCATGCTGACGTATGAGAATTGTCGCAGCAGCCGGTAGTTCTTTAGGAATGCGACAAGAAGACAGCATAATCCCAGTGCACAGGCCAACCATATCAACTGCATCGTGCCGGCATCGGAATTGATGCCAAGCTTCTTGTTCCCCACATCGATTCTGGAGATCATCGTAATGCCTATCGCATTGAGAATCATGACGCAGGGCAGGATGGATTGGCTCGCGTATGGCAGAAATATGCTGATAAGAACCCAGAGCACGATGAACAATGCTGCAACGATGAGCAACAGCATGCCGAAGCGGGCCGGAATTGTGCCGGTCGTGCGTTCGAACATCTGGAAGAATGACATGCCGCTGATGGCCATTGCGAAAATCAGCAGCGATGCCTGACGCAAGCGTGTACGAACCATCACTTGCCTCCCTCTGAGCTGCTTGAAGCGTCTGCGGAGGGGCTGGAAGTTGAGTTCGATGGCGAGGGTGAACGTGTAGGGGTGCTGCTCGCCAGATTCTTGGCTTCGCTCTTGATCAACGCCGCATGACGTTCCGCCTCGTTCCTGTCGGACACGACGATGCCTTCGGCCAATTGCTCGCGCCACGACTTTGGCAGTGAGGAAACCTTGACATTCGTTCGCTGAACCTCATGAGAAAGATTGAAACCGAAGAAATTCGTGGGAACGCCCTGATAAATGACCATCGTATTGTCTGATTCGCCTAAATAATACTGGGTCTGACTCCAACGATACGCACCGAATCCGCCGATGACGACGCACAGAAGCACTGCGGCAAGGATGCTGACGATGATTGCGCGAATGCGACGGATTCTGGCTTTCTTTTCGTGAAGTTGCTTGTAGTGTGCGCTGCGAATCGCGTTCGCGACTTCAGGATCGTTCGGGTCGGCGCTGGAAGTGCCATCCTGCTTGTGAACGATGGGTATTTCACCCGTATCGGGCACAAGTCTCAGACCGCTTTCCTCCCGCTCGGTCGATGGCTGAGCCACTCGTGCAGTTGATCCCTGTGACGGCTGCTGGGAAGGATTGCGCAGTGCGGCGGCTCTGCCCGCAGGATTGTTGCCGCTCTGCCTTAGAGCAGGCGCACTGGCGACCTGGCTGCCAATGATGTCGGCAATTGGTTCCAGGGAACTTCCTGCAGCTCCGCCGATCAGGGGCGTCTGGTGCGGAAGATCGAATGCGTTGGCGTCCAAGGCCAGCGTTGCATCGGCAATGATTGCGGTGACGTTATCGGTACTTCCAGCCTTGAGCGCCATGGTGACTAGCCGTTGAGCGCATTCTTCCTGATCCGACACTGATTCAAGAACCTCTTGTATGGTCGAATCTTCAAGAACTCCGCAGAGGCCGTCGGAACACAGCATCCAACGATCCGCAGCCTTTGCAGGCCGAATCGATATGTCAGGCCGTGGATCGATGTCGAAATCGCCCAAGACGCGCATGACGACATTGCGCTGCGGATGATTCTTCGCTTCGGTTTCACTGATTCGTCCGGTATTGATCAGGTGTTGGACATAGCTGTGATCCTGAGTCATTCGTATCAGTTTTCCGTCACGAAGCAGATACCCTCGGGAATCTCCGATATGTGCGAGAACCCAGTATCCAGCAACCAGCGAAACCGCGGTGACGGTTGTTCCCATGCCCGAGAGCTTGCGCTCGCGCGTTGCCTTGCCGACGATTGCATCATGCGCTGCCATGACGGACGTTTCCATCATGCGTGCAACGGCCTGCACATCGTTGTCGTCGTCATCGCGTTCGATATGCGCCAGCGAAAGCACGGCGATTGTGGACGCCGTGTCTCCTCCTGCATGTCCGCCCATGCCATCGCAGATGGCTACAAGGCGCTGCCCGGCGAATGCAGAGTCCTGATTGTTGCTGCGGACATATCCGATGTCGGAAACCGCAGTCGAATAGAGGAACAATGCATGAGCTGGTGTCATATCGGTCATACTGTATTACCTCAGCTCGAAAGTCGTTGCACCAATTCGTACGGGGACTCGCGGTGGCAGGCTGACAGGCTCGCTGATGCGTTGCCCGTCGACAACCGTGCCATTGGTGCTGCCCAAATCCTCAATGATCCAAGTTCCGCTTGATGGATCCTGGAAAATACGTGCGTGGTGGGAAGACACGAATTCATCTTCCAAAACCATTGTATTGGAAGCG
This sequence comes from Bifidobacterium sp. WK041_4_12, assembly GCF_041080795.1. Lineage (NCBI taxonomy): Bacteria > Bacillati > Actinomycetota > Actinomycetes > Bifidobacteriales > Bifidobacteriaceae > Bifidobacterium > Bifidobacterium aquikefiricola. Next base: position 290,824 of record NZ_CP129674.1, read on the forward strand.
GCGCGTCCCAAGGTAATCGTCTGATGACTCAGCGGAATGGAAACGCCTGCTGTCGGTCCATCAATGACCACGAGCAGCGTAGGGCTTTCATTCGGTGCAGGAACGTTCGAAGCTGCGGGCTGCCCAGACGAACGTTGCGTGCGTGCCGAGGATCTGTTGGCAGCACGGGCTCTTTTGCGTCGTGCGCGTGAGGTCGTCGGACTGAAGCTTTGAATGTCCTGGCGCAATGAGCGTACGGCGAGCCAAGCGAAAACCCATAGCACTATCAGGAATCCGTATTTGAGGAAGGCGAATGTGAGTTCAGTCATATTGATTCGACCCTTGCCTCGGTCAAGGCCTAGTCCTGTTCCTGTGACGATGCCCAGTACAGGATGCGTGTGCGACCGATGGTTATTGTGTTGCCGTCAAGAAGCGTAGCCGCAGGCACCTGATGACCTTCGACATACGTGCCATTGGTGGATCCAAGATCCCGGGCGATAACGCCCTTATCAGTGACGTCGATTTCGAGATGTCTGCGAGAAATGCCCGGATCGTCAATGACGATGTCGCAATTTGAACCGCGTCCCAGCACGGTCTTCGGTGCCGTAAGCAGGTATTGACGTCCGTTGATCTCCAATGCAGGGCAATCCTTGGAGTTTGATTGTGGCGATGCTGGTGCCGCATTGCCTTGAACTGATTCTGAACTCAGGTGGAAGTCGCCACCGGAGAGATTCAGATCCTCTTCAAAGATGACGACGACGGGACCGACAAAGGCGTAATGTTGAGTTTCTGCATATTTTGTCAGTTTGTCGGCCAATTCATTGGCTAAGGTTTCAGAGCCCCACTGCTCGATGCGATCAAAGTCCGGCGTGGAAAGCTTAAAACGGTATTCGTTTGGAGCAACGGTTCTATCGCGGCCCATTGCCATTGCCTGAGAATCAATCTCTCGTTCCAAGGCACTCGACAGGTCAACGGGCTGAAGATCCTTGGAGCCAAATTTTGAGAACACACCGTTGACGGCACCTTCAACGCTTTTCTCAAAACGGTCGAGAACGCTCATGGTCATCCCTTTCTATAATGCTCACTACATCTTACGCAGGGTTGTGAATTCCCCACACATCGCTCGAAAATTCTTGCAAAGTCTTCAATACGTCTCACTAATACGTCTCATTCGCTCAGAGTTCAAACCCAGCACATACCTATATACATGACTATTCAGCAATGCCGTCTGAACTGCACGGTGCTAGCGTGATGTTCATGAGTGAAACCAAGCATAGTGTTATAAAACGGGGAATCGTCAATTTTCCAAGAAAAGAGGCACGAACCTTACGCTTCTCTCTGGGGGCTCCGCGTTCGGCTCGCGCCGTGGGAGATGGGTCGCGTGCGATATTCCTGCGTTCTGGCGGACAGGAGGATCCAGTCACCAGCCTGTGGATGAGTTCTTGGAACAGTCAGGGGAAGCATTGCGAGACGCTGATTGCCGATCCTCGACAGTTGCTGCAGGGAGCTGCAATCGGTGAACATCTGGGCCATGCCGATGATGATGTTCCTGACGAAGAGAAGGCTCGCAGGGAGCGAAGCCGCGAGAGTGCCGAGGGGATTGTTGACTATAGCGTCGATGATGCTGGCGAACGTGCAGTTTTCGCGCTTGGGGGGAGCATCTGGGTTGCCGATCTTTCCCCAGCGGCGGCCGATGAACATTCTCTGGAAGGCACAAGGGCTCGGCGCGTTCGTGTTGTGGATTCCACGGATATACCTTCGACTGGGGCAGATGCAAGGGCACAATCGGGGGCAGTGCCTGGTGAACGGTCTGGCTTGCGGCAGAGTCCGAAACTGAACCCTACAATCTCGCCCGATGGTTCACTGGTGGCCTATACGACAGGCAGAAGCCTTGTAGTCATTCGGCTTGCGCAGGGCGAAGGCATCGAATCTGGAAAGGGCATCGAATCCGGGGAGCTGGAAGCTCCAATCCTCGCTGCGGTCGATCTGGCCGAGAGCGTCAGCGAAGACATCAAGATCGGTCTTGCCGAGTTCGTGGCCGGTGAGGAAATGGACCGCTACGCAGGGTTCTGGTGGTCGCCGGATTCTCGTCAACTGTTGATTGAACATTATGATGCCTCGAATGAGGATGTCTGGTATATCAGCGATCCAGCCAATCCAGATCATCCAGCATCTCGACGGAGATATCCGCGTGCCTTGACGAAGAATGCCAAGGTCGGCCTGCTGCTCCTCGACATATGGCAGCCAAGGCTTTCACGTATCACTTGGGATACGGCTGCTTATGAATATCTCGCTTCAGTCCATTGGGTTGCTGGTCATGACGCGCTGATCCTGGTGCAGAATCGTCGGCAGAACAGGGATCAGATTCTTCAGATTCCGCAATCCGGGTCTTTGTCTGGTCCCACGCTTGCAGAACAGGCATCATCACGGTATCTGCTTGATAATGACGAGATTTCCGACCTGCACAGCATACTCACGCATGTTGTTCAGACCCATAGTGATGAATGCTGGCTCGATCTGACACCAGGAGTGCCGACATGGTCTCCCAGGGGCACGCTGATAGATGTTCGTGCTGACGAGAAGAACGACACGAACAGACTGTATTCGGATGGGGAAGCCATCTCGCCAGTGGGTTGGCAGCTGCGCAGCGTGGTTGCTGTGGGCGATGATTCGATTCTGGCAATCGCCTCGAAGGACCCTCGAAGCTTTGACGTCGTTCGCTTCTCGTATGACGGCAATGCCGAGGTTCTTAACGCTGAGCCAGGCATATGGACTGTTTCTCAGTCAGGAACCGGCATGGTCATTGCAGGGCGAGGCATGAACACGGCAAAATCACAGATGACGCATTGCTTTACTGCGCATGACTGCACCTCTCACACCACTGCCGACAAGACAGCCGCGATTGATAATTTCGCGGCAGAATGCGGTTTCACTCCAAACGTCGAATTCGTGACTATGGGCAAACATGCCCTGCGTGCTGCGATTGTGCGGCCTTCCAAGGGCAGCGGGTACGAGCATGCAGAAAAGCTGCCGGTTCTGGTCAAACCCTATGGAGGCCCCGGTCACCAGCAGGTGATGCTGGCACAGTCATATTATTGGGCATCGCAATGGTGGGCCGATCAAGGCTTCATTGTACTTACGGCAGACGGTCGCGGAACGACCGGACGAGGGCCGGCATGGGACCGCGCCATCATGGACGACATGGCTCAGGTCACCCTGGACGATCAGATTGAGGCGGTTCAAGCTCTGCCAGAGTTTGCTCCCGAGGCGGACCTTGATCGCGTCTCGATCATCGGATGGTCGTACGGTGGGTTCCTTTCGGCGCTCGCAGTGCTACGCGCACCCGAGGTATTTCACGCTGCATGTGCCGGTGCGCCGCCGACGGACTGGACACTCTATGACACGCATTACACCGAGCGCTATCTTGGACTGGATGAAGCCACCTATCGTCGCAACAGCATTATCGAAGACGCTCCGAAGCTGCGTAGGCCGCTTATGCTGATTCATGGTTTTGCCGACGACAACGTTTCTGTGGCTAATTCGCTGCGTCTCTCGCAGGCTTTGCTCAGCGCAGGCCGCGCGCACACCGTGTTGCCGCTCAACGGCATCACCCATATGACCAATGACGAGAAAGTCGCGGAAAATCTGCTAATCTTGCAGCGCGATTTCCTCAAACAGTCCCTCAGCTTGGAGTGAAAGCGCATACATGAGGGTTAGTTTGATTCATTGTGAACTCATCAAAGTATAAACGTCGAAAAAACGTGGAAAAGTGCAAGAATTCCATCGTTTTTCCACGGAAAATGAGGTTTGATACTTTGATGAGTTCACAATGAGCAGTTCTTATGGGGTTTTCCTGCCGATGGTGTCGTGCTGACGGTAGAAACTTGTGAAGTGATCATGTGAGGAGGTGGCCGGTGAGCGTGGCTTTTCGAATATATTGGCGGGATGCCCTTCGTCTACTGCGCAACCCCATCGCGCTGATTGTCACGATTGGCGTATGCCTCATCCCATCCTTGTATGCATGGTTCAACGTTGTTGCGAACTGGGACCCCTACTCGAATACGAAAAACCTGAAAGTCGCCATAGCCAATGAAGACAAAGGCACACAGTCGGATTCATTCGGAAGCGTTGACATCGGCAGCCAGACAGTCGCCAGTCTGCACAAGAACAAGGACCTCGGGTGGCAGTTCGTTGATGAAAGCGATGCCATCAATGGAGTGGAATCGGGCGACTACTATGCAGCCATCGTCCTGCCAAAGGACTTCAGCGCAAAGGTCATCGGCTCGATAGAGGGCAAGAATCCCCAGGCGGCGTTGAACTATTACGTCAACGAAAAGAAGAACGCGATAGCGCCGAAGATCACCGATACAGGTGCCAGTTCAATCGACAAGACAATCAATTCAATGTTCGTTTCGACGGTGAGCGATGTCGTGGCATCACGACTATCCCAGGCTGCAGGCAATCTTGACGACTCAGCTACGAAAACTCGGGCAAACGTCGTCTCGAATCTGAATGCCACAATCGACGACATCAACGGTCTTCGCGCGAATCTCAGAGGCATGCAGGACACGATAAGCCAAGCGCAGTCGGCGGTGCGATCCGCGGAAACAACCAGCACCGGCCTGTCAGCGCAGATGGATTCGGCGCAACAGGCACTTGCGCAGTCACAGAAAACTCTGAGCAGCGCACGCTCCTCGTCACTCACCTTTTCACATGCGTTGACTGGGGCCTTGAACAATGGTTCGACGGCGCTTTCTGGCATTACGGTCGATGTGAATCTGGCTTCCAGTTCGATTCTCACTGGATTCAATACCGCAGACGAGGCGGTGAACACCGTAAATGACAGGCTGACCGGGGTTCTGGACACCAACGATGATGCTCTCAATGACCTGCAGTCCGCCTTGAAGAATTCAGGACTCGACCCAGACAGTCAGGCATATCAAAACATCAATAATCAGATACTCGCATTGCAGGGAATCAACAAGCAGCAGCGCCAACAGCTCAACACCTTCAATTCTTCCACGAACACCTTTATCAATGCCGGAAAATCCGCCACAGGAAACATGTCGAGCGCGGTCAACAATTCCGCAAATTCTGGCATTTCAACCTTGAACGCCGCGAACAATACGCTATCAACGACCACACTTCCCGGCCTGATGCAGGGCTTCGACTCATTCTCAGCAGAAGCGGGCACACTGTCGGGTTCGATCACATCCTTGCAGTCCACGGTCGAACAGACCGTTTCGTTGCTGCAGGAACTGGATGGCACACTTGCCCATGCGAGCAGCTCAATCGGCACGACTGAGCAGTCGCTCGCAACAGTGCAGTCGCAGCTGACATCGGTACGCACAGACGTTGCAGCCCTAGGGAGTTCAGCGGTCTGGAAGCAAGTCACGAAGGTGATGCATCTCGACAAGGCCGGCATCGCACAGTTCATGCAGTCTCCAGTCAACCTCGCTACAACCACGGTGTACCCGATAGCGAACTATGGTTCATCCGTGGCACCTTTCTACACGAATCTGGCACTGTGGGTCGGCGGCTTCATCATCATCGCCATCTTCAAGCTTGAAGTCGACAGGGAAGGGCTGTCTCGCATCACCACCACGACTTCATACCTTGGCCGAGGGCTGCTTGTAAGCACCCTGGGAATGCTGCAAGCCTTGTTCGTGACCGTCGGCGATCTGGTCATAGGCATTCAGTGCCCATTGCCGTGGCTGTTTGTGCTGGCTGGCATGTTGGCATCGTTCGTCTATGTGAATCTCATCTACGCGCTCGCGACGGCTTTTCGTCACATAGGCAAGGCTGTGGCAGTGATCCTGCTGATTCTGCAGATTCCAGGATCGTCGGGCATGTATCCGATCGAGCTGATGCCCGAGTTCTTCCGCAGACTCAACCCTTGGCTACCCTTCACCTATGGCATCAACGCGATGCGTGAGACCATAGGCGGCATGTATGGCACTCATTATTGGTGGTATCTGCTGAGCCTGTCATGCTACATTCCGATCGCTCTGATCCTAGGCCTTGTGGTGCGCAGATATCTGTTGAATCTGAACGTCATGTTCGATAATCGGCTGGCAGTGGCCGATCTCTTCATCACCGAACAGAGCAGTCTTACCAACCCACGTTTGAATCTCGCCTCGATGCTGGGGGTGTTCGGCAATTCCAAGGAATTCGAGAATGATCTTCGCAAGCGAGGCCGCCGGTTCTTCCGCAATTATCCGTTGATGATTCGTGCCGGACTTATTTCCGTCGTCGTGCTTCCGATTATCTTCCTCGTGCTGCTGTTCAGCGTCGAAGCGAAAATCGTGATGCTGAACCTGTGGATAGCTTCGATTATCCTCATTGACTTCTATCTGATCATGGTCGAGTACACGCGCGATAGCTATGCGCGGCAGTTGGGAATCGTATCGGGCGCAGCCGAACATTCCAAGAATGAAAGCAGCGAGACCGGACCGGGAAGCGCCACTGCAACTTCTGCGGGCGAGGTGACGGAAAAACTATGAGAAACATCTGGAGACTGTTCATCACCGACATGCATAATGCGACGCGCAATGTGATCGCAATCATCGTGTGCATGGGTCTGGTCATCGTTCCTGCACTCTATGCGTGGTTCAACATCGCAGCGAGTTGGAATCCGTATGGCAATACTAAATCCTTGAAGGTTGCGGTTGCCAACACTGATGTGGGATACAAGTCGGACCTGATACCCATCAAGGTCAACGTCGGTGAGACGGTGCTCAATCAGTTGCGTGCGAACGATCAGCTTGACTGGCAGTTCGTGTCGAAGGATCAGGCGCTCGATGGCGTGCGGTCAGGGGACTATTACGCCGCAATCGTGATCCCCAAGCAGTTCAGCGCAGACATGATGACCTTATTCTCCACGCAGATTCGCCATGCTGGGCTGCGATACTACATCAACGAGAAATCGAATGCGATTGCCCCCCACATCACCGAGAAGGGTGCCGATACCGTCACCTCGACCATCAACACCAGCTTCTCCAAAACCATAGGCAGCGTGGGCCTCGACATTGCCTCAAGCGTTCTGAAATACGCCTCAAGCCCTCAAGCGAAGGATTATGTGACCAACGCCACGAACCATGTTGGTACCTTGGCTGGTCAGCTCAACGCGGCTGCAGATCAGTTGGACGCCTATTCAGGATTGCTTGGAGCTTCAGGCAGCATCATCCAGTCCACGAATACGCTGCTTGGCAAGTCGGCCGATGGTGCGAATTCAGCTAGACAGGCCTTGAAACAAGGGGAGTCGGGCATTGCTGCCGCCAGCGATTCATTCGATGCGACAACCGCATCCGTCAATGTGGCGCTCACCAATGCCAGCGCATCGTATGACGTGATATCGCAGGAGGTTGACGACGCCTTCGGCAATGTGTCGCAGCAGGGAAACTCGATTCAGACCCAACTGGGCACAATCAAGAATCAGGTGGACAAGAACGCCGCCGATTATGCCACCTTGGCGCAGAAATTCACCGATCTTGCATCGAAAACCGACAATGACAGCTTGAAGAATGCATTGCTGGCAGCGGCTGCAGGAGCTACGCATACCCAGCAGCGGCTTGAAGACATTTCCGCCAAGCTTTCAGATGCCAGTGCCTCAATTGGCAACAGCGATGACAGCGCCCGTAAGAACATCGATGACATCAAGACCAACATAGCCAGCGCCAAGGCTTCGATGACGACGGTTTCTAACGATTATGCAAACAATCTGAAACCGCAGCTCGAAGCCTTGAATCAGTCGATGCGCAGCCTGTCGAACCAGACCGGTGCAGTCATGGGAAGTCTTTCGAACACCATCGCTGGCGTGTCAAGCCTTGCTGACAATACGGTGAATGGCTTCCAAGCGATTCAGACCAACCTGGGTGGATCGGCCAACACGCTTCGCAAAGCAGCAGCATCATTGTCTGACTTCGGCAATCAACTTACCGCAGCTTACAATAACGGCGACATCGCAGGCCTGAATGAGCTCAGCGGCAGCGGCGATCCCGATGCTTTGGCAACCTTGCTCTCTTCTCCCGTCGCCCTCAAGCGCATACCGGTCTATGCGGTCGCGAACTATGGCTCCGCAATGACACCTTTCTATACGGTGCTTTCGATATGGGTGGGCAGCATCATTCTCGTAGCCATGATTAAGGTGTCGATTTCAAACAGGCAGAAGGCGAAGGTTCTAGGGTTGAAACCCATGCCGAAAGAGGGTGTGACGGCTCTTGAGATGTTTCCCGAATCAGCTGGCAGCGCCCAAGACTATGGACTGATGCTCCATCAGGAATACTTCGGACGATACATGTTCCTGCTGCTGCTCGCCATATGCCAAGGTGGTCTGGTTGGGCTTGGCGATCTCTTCTATCTCAAGGTCCAGGCCGACCACATCTTCCAATTCATGCTGGTCTGCTGGCTCTGCGCGATAGTGTTCTCGAACATCATGTATACGCTTGCGCTCTCCTTTGGCACGATTGGCAAGGCGCTCGCCGTGATCTTGCTGGTTATGCAGGTTGCCGGTTCGGGCGGCACCTTCCCCATTGAATTGCTGCCAAGCTTCTTCCAGAAGGTATACCCATTCCTGCTGTTCCCGCATGCGATTGAGGCGATGCACGCTGCGATGGCAGGCTCGTATGGCAATGAATACTGGAGAGAGATGGGCTATCTTGCGCTATTCCTAGTGCCGTCGCTCATTCTCGGTCTCTTCCTGCGCAAGCCCGTCATCAGTCTGAATCAATGGATAGTCAGAAAGGTTGAATCCACCAAGCTCATGTGAGCTGGCCGTTATTGAGTGCGGCGACATTTGTTTTTTCGTGAGTGGGATTTTGCGGTGAGAATATAAATCGTTACATATTGTAAAATGTTGTTCGTCATGTTCATTGCATGTTCTCTCCGCTGAACCGTTCGTTGCTTTGATCGCGGTCGCGGGGGGGGGGTGCCGTTTTCGGCTTCGATGGTTGGTGTTCTCATGGGTATGTTTCGTGTGCTGTGGTCTCGTGTCGGTTCAGCGCTTTCGCGTGCAGCTGTGTCTCTGTCCGCGCGTCATTTCGGCCATGTCCGCCTTGGTCATGCCGGTCGTTCCTGTTCGCCGTCATTCTGGGCAGGCGTAGCGGGTCGAGGGATCTCCGCTTTCGCGGCCCTTGTCCTGTCATTCATCATGCTCCTGTCTGGTGTGCTGGTGTTTTCACCGGTTGAGCGTGCGTCTGCGGATACGGTTGAGCTGGGTCCTGATGGCTATTTCAGTACGTTGAACGCGGGAGATAAGCCGGTCGCGTCGGCTGGTTGGGCTTCGACGCGTCGGATTGTGTTCGGCAAGCAGGGGAGTTCAGGCACGTATAACGGTGGCACAGTGTCTGGTGGGTATAAGACCTTGGCTAAGGGTGCCGTGGCGAGTGTGCCTGATGCTGATTTCGGTCCGGGTCAGAATTATTCGAAGTCGGCGACGACGTCGGTTGCTGCTGGTGAGGCGTTGTTGTGGGCCGATAATGTGGTGACTGCCGGTTTTAGGTTTGATACGAACGGTACGTATCGTAATTCGTTCGATAGTGCGACGGGTTCGTATAGGTCGAATCTGGCTCTGGTGTCTGATGCGGTGGGGGCGGCGAATTATTCGAGTTTTGAGCAGTCCTTGTTGCGTTCTGCTCCTGTTGAGGGTGTGTGCACTGCTGCTCAGTCTGCAGGGTGTTCGTCTGGCAGTTATACTGCTCAGTCGAATTCGGTGAATTCGTATAAGGTGTTTCCGTTGTCGATTGGTGATGTGAGGCAGTATTTCAACCACACGAGCGGCTGGTCGCGTGACTCTAATCTTGTTTGTCCTTCGAGCGCTTGTGCTAATGGTGTTTCTGGCTTTTGGTTACGTTCTGCTTACTGGAGCTACGCGCAACGTGCGCTCGTTGGGTGGTTCGACGGTCTCCCGGCCTATTACGTTACGGACGACACCGGTTTCGGGTTGCGACAGGCTTTTCGTCTGAATCTTGATAATCTGCTGCTGTCGGCAGACAGCAGCAATCAGAGCCAGAGCGCGTCGGGTGATCTGCGCTTGACATTCGTGGATCCGGGCAAGAGATTGAGTGCCTGGTCGGCTTCGGTTACGGGTGGGGCGGGTTCGCGCGCGTTGAACCTGTCGGGTAGTTCCGATCTGGGTTCGGAGCTGGGTTGGAAGATTGTCGACCCTGCTCAGCCTGGCAAGGTGTTGGGGTCGGGCAGGACGAGCAGTGGTGGCAATGCGCTGTTGCCCGAGTCGCAGATGACTGACGAGAACAAGGATTATGACCTGTATGTGTGGGGCCAGCAGGATGGGAGCGCTACGGCGGGTCTGACGAACAGGGCGACGGAGCCGGTGAAGACGACAATCCGTGGGGGGAATGTCACGGGGCAGGCACCGCCGTTTGGTATTGAGTTGACGGGTACCACGGCGGGTACGTTGCGGGCGTATCGGATTGGTGAGTATGACGAGACCGCGTTTACGCAGACTGGTGCGTTGCGTTCGGTGAAGCTGTCGACTCCTGCGGATCCGGTGAGGTCGTCGGTGTTGGCTGCGGCTGGGGTTGCTGGTGGCGTACATGTGGATGGTGATAATCCGGCTGGCTGGGTGGCGGCGCATTGGCTTGGCTATCCGACGGATCCGCTGAGTGATGATTCGACGAGCGCGTTTAGCCCGTTTGCGGGCAGATTGCAGTTGTTCGCCCGGGCGTTGCGGGACAGGGTGTTGGCGGATGGTGATGCCAGTCTTGGTGGTGTGCAGGGGAGTCTGTCCGGCTTGTCTGGTGGCCCGGAGACGTTGGTGGTGTCTGGTCCAGGCTTGTATCTGGTTGTGGATGACAGTGGCGCGAGCTTGCCGATCATCGTGGGCACGAAGGTGTTCAACGAGGATGTGGGCGAGGAAGGCGAGTTCGTGGACTTCGTGGACGCGGGGGTGCGTGGCAAGCCTCGCCTGGGTGTGGCGAGTCTGAAGACGAGCGTCATGGACGTGTCGAAGCGGGTGGTGAACGATGCGGGCATGGATGGGTTCGACGTGGGGGCGAGCGTTGAGTTCGAGGTCGCGTTGCAGGTGCCTGATTTGAGTGGCTTCTCCTCGCTGTCGTATGCCTCGTATGAGTTTGGTGTGGTGGATATGGCCGCTGCGGGGTTGGTGTTGCCTGACCCGTCGGAGGTGCGTGTGTTCATGGATGTGCCTGCTCCGGATACGGAGGTGACAGGCAGTCTGCCGCCTTCGTCAATAGGAGTCACTGGTCAGGCGCTGACGGTGGCCGGGTTGAAGGCCCTGTTCGCGGAGGATGTGTCGGGCCATGTGGCGAACAGAGCGGACGTGCCTGCGGGTTCCCTGGTTCGTATCCGGTATGCGGCTGTGGTGGATGCGGATACTGGCGCGAAGACACTGTTGAGTGCTGCTGGTGCGGGTGAGATTCAGGCGAATGAGAATATGGTGACCCTGACGCGGTCGAAGAGCGACGGTTCAACTGAGCAGAAGAGCGCGACCGCTAACGTGTATTCCTTCCAGGTGAATGTGATGAAGGTGGACAAGGACACTCCTGCGACGCGTCTGGCTGGCGCGGTGTTCGAGGTGTCGCGTGACGGCGAGACGCTCGAGTTCGTGGATGTGGGCGATGGCGTGTATCGTCTGGCGGTCGGGGGCGACGCTGTCACGACGCAGAGTGTGGTTTCGCACACGGATGGGTCGTTGGTGCTGCAGGGCGTGGAGGCTCGCGAGCTTTCGTTCCGGGAGACCGAGGCCCCGTCTGGCTATTTCAAGGTGTCGGGCTTCACGGTGGATGTATTGCCCGAGTGGAATCCTGACGCGAGCGAGGTGACGCTGGCCTCGTATCGCACCGAGGGCACGAATCTGGCGTATGTGAGTGAGGATGGCCGTCGGGTTGTGGTGGGTGATCCGATCTGGAGTCTGGCGAACCTGCCGTACACGGGTGGCATCGGCATCCTGCTGCTATTCGTGGCTGGTGGCACGCTCTTCATCCTCGCCATCCGGCCCTACTACCTGTCCCACAACGCCGAAGCCACCGCCAACCTCCTCGAATAACACGCAAGAAGCATGCCCAGCCGGGCCGAAACGAAAGAGACAGTGAATTCCGAGCAGCCCAGAGAATCCTGAGTAACCCAGCACGATGCCCTGAACCGGTATATGACCGTGCGCAGATAATTCCGGATTGCAGCGGTGAGGGAGACGCTATCGTTTCACCGACACCATATCTAGTGTCTACCGTGTTGTCTGCATGCTGTATGTGGCCTGTGGCGAGGGCGTCTGGGATGCTTCCCTCGCTGACGGCGGAACCAGGTGATGTCCTGGTCGCTGGCCGTGTGCGATTCGTTGCCGTACAGCCGTTTCGACTGGTTCGGACATGCGCTTTTACTGCCTCTTTTGAGATTCTCTACTGCCTGGCAGATGGTTCAGAAGTATCAGGGATTGAATTGGCGTTGGTTCCGGGCTGTCGCCCAGACCTGTCGAGCTGGATCAGCTCGACCATCGTCTTGGTGCACGAATTAACAAGACACATTGATTCCCTTGCCTAGAGTGATGGACAGTGAAGGGCAAACTGCCTGTGGCAATGCAGCGGTCTTCCCGTGCAATGGAAAGGACCGTGAAGAAGGAGAAGGAATGGGAATTACAAATACTGATTTTCTCATGGCCTTCGAGGTGCTCTTCTCTATTGCTACATGGGAATATATGAAGCATCTCTGGGATGAACGGATCGCGCCTGCAAGGCAATAGGACGGTGACACTTATACAACGAACATTTTTGGAGTGGGGTTAGCGAATGGGTTTGTGTTAAGTTCAGCTGTTGTGAATATTCGGAGTTCTGCAGTAGGTGCGACAGTGGGACGACGGTGCAATGGTGTGTCGTAGGAGCGTTGATCAGAGTCATGAAGAGGAAGCGTCTGAAACTATGAATAGGTCTCTTTCGGATATGACGGTGGAAGAGTTGTGGCAGCTCTTCCCGATACAGCTTTCAGAGCATGACCCGCAGTGGAGCGCCTGGTATGAGGATGAAAGTAGCAGCCTAGTCAGAATTCTTGGTGGGAATGTCGCCCGCATTGACCATATTGGTTCCACCTATGTGAGCGGCCTGGTCGCCAAGCCCATTGTCGATATCCTGCTTCAAGTGAGGCCGACAGCTGACATTGCTGACGTCAGGGGGGTTCTTGAGGGGGATGGGTGGCTGCTGATGGCGGAGTGTCCCGAGCGCGGGGAGTTGGATCTCAACAAGGGGTATACGCCTGAAGGTTTCGCGGCAAAGGTCTTCCACTTGCACGTGCGTAGGGAGGGAGATTGGGATGAGCTTCGTTTCCGTGACTATTTGGTGGGGCATTCCGATGCTGCGGCGCAGTATGGCGAACTCAAGCGAAGGCTGCTCGTGAAGTACGAACATAATCGAGATGCCTATACGCAGGCGAAGACCGGGTTCATCCGGTCATGCGTGGACAAGGCACGAAAGACGTGAACTCCAAGGACATACAACGACCGGCGTTCTTTCGCGGACTCAATTGTTAGCCTTACCTTCTCGAACCATCTGGAACGTTGCTCTGAACTCTTATGCGGATCACAGTGCCTGCATCTGGATTGTCGAGAGCAAGAAGCCGATGCGTCTTTGTAAAATGTAGAAAATCTTTTTCTACATTTCATTGAGTATGAGTGTGAGAAGATCCAGTGTCATGGTTTTAGCTGCTGCGAAGTCTATGCGCTCTTTGACGGGGACCAGGGTTTCGTTCACGTTGTCGTATTCTTTCCGATACTGGTCCTCGTATGTGTTCACATCGTTTATGAGGCCTGTCAGATCATTCTCAGTGACGGCGATGCTGGCGGTGACCTTTGTCAGCCTTTCAGGCCTCGTTCATTCGGATTCTATCCCTTGCGGGTAGTAGATTCCGATATCCGGGTCGAGCAGCTTGCCATGCATGTCCTTTTCCAGATAGGCGGTGAACCCGGTCTTGTCCGGTCTCGAACGTTCTGTGACCAGGCTCTTCTGCCGTTCGGAATATCCTGCCCTGTCCATGTAGAACAGAATGTTCTTTTCATAGGGAAACAGGTAGTTGCCTGCCTTGAGCAGCTGCATCATCCTGAGTATCTTCAGTGTTTCCCTTGCCCTGCGGAACGCGTCGAGCACCTCGCCCGCCCCACCCGCGTAGTCCGGTTTGACGGCGCATTCGACAAGAGTCTTCTCGACGCCGCTCACGGCTATCCCAGAGGGGGCGTGGGGAGCGGGAACCTTGGTGATGCCGTTGTCAACCTCGGCGGACTTCTCCAGGAGATAGACCTCGTGCGTGGTGCCTTCATACTCAAAGGTGTAGATGTTCCTCGTCATCCTCGCCGGAAGCGAGAACGCCGAGTCAAGCTGCTCCTGCGTCAGCTCGCCCGGCTCGTGCGGCGGATTCTTGGCCTTCGTTCGTCTGCTCTTGACACAGATGGGCTTGGGAACATTCAGCGTCAGCCCGTGCAGATACAGGGCGGAATAATGCGAGACATACGCATGGGTGGAAAGGGACAGAGCTATGGCATAGGGTGAGACCGGCTGGCTTCGTGGTATCAGCCTGACAACCTCCTTGCCATCGAATTTCCTGACCAAATGCAGTTCCCTAAACAGATTCTCGTCGGGAGAAAGAATGTACTTCGTGAATTCCGACAGAGACACTCGCTGTAGAAGATAGCGCTGGTCCCGAAGGGCACTGTAAACTTTCCTGATTGAAGCTGGCACCAGCACGTTGTTGAAGACGCTACTCTCTGACATCACTGCGGCAGGAATGTCCTTCGCCTTGACCTTCTTGTAGAACACGTACGGCATGACCATTCCTCGACGGTATCGCATTTCTGGAAGTTGACAAACAAATAAAGTATTGATAAAGTATAAATACTTTATCAATCATACAATCATGACAGTATTGCCAATGTGTTCTAGGCAAAACGCCGGTGAATTGACAAATTTTATTCTATTACATAAAGTATAAATACTTTATGTAATAGGTTATAGCTCATCTCTGTCTATGGAAAGGATGTTGGGCCGCTCCACGCCGTGTGTTGGCCCGCCATTCTAATCGCCAGCCTTCGCCTTCAATTACAACATCAGTCATATGAAAAACATGTGCTCGGACGGTTGAACGATCGCCGTTCGTATTCGTACCTGTCTAATGCCCGTATCGTTCTCATACGATGCGGGCGGTGGTCACTACTCATCGCGTTGCCGAGCGGGAAGTGCGACGGCAGTTCTCAAGGACAACGAGGCGATGATCTCATCGCTGAGTGCTGCAGGTTTGATTGCGTCTCCATGCTGCAGATGGAAGCGAAGGATGTTCCATAAGCCGCCGATCATCAGCAGGTCGATGTGCTTTTCGTCGCCAAGCTCGCCGTCATGCCAAGGAAGAGGCTGCAATGGCAACAGTTCGATGAGTTGTCTGGTCTGAACGTCGAGCACTGAGCCCAGGAGGTTGTTGCGCTGCAATACTCTCAGCGTGGGCGCAGATGCGTTCCAGAACTTGAAATAGTGAATGAGAAGATCTCTGAAATCCACGAACCCGAGTTGTTTCGCCTGAGCCAGGTACTGATCCACCAGTTCACAGATGTACTCGTCTATCACATCTTGCTTGCCATGAAAGTTCTTGTAGAACGTTTTCCTCGACACGCCAGCCGAGGCGGCGATCTCGGATATCGTGATCTCGTTGAAGCTGCTCGTCCTCAGCTTGCAGAGCAGCGCAGCCACTATCATGCTTCTGGATCTCATCGCCGTCGAATTCATCAATCCTGCCTCTTCCAAAAGGTTACAGAAGCACAAATCTGTAACTGCCATCGTCTGATTGCCGGAATCGATCATACAGTAAATAGGTAACATATGTAACCTATTAAGGAGTGGACATGGAAATGTTCCTAAGCTACTGGATGCTGCCGATTCTGTTCATACTGCACGATTTCGAAGAGATGATAGCGATGCCGATTTGGAAGAGAAGGCACCGTCGGATGCTTTCGACCATGAGCAAGCCATTTTTCGGCGCAGTCTCCAATGGGCAGGCGTTCTCGTGCGGAGTTCTGGAAGAAATGACGATTCTTCTCGTTGTTTCCGCCATCTGCAGCGTAACGAACGACAGCACGCTCTATCTTGCATTCTGCATTGCATACGCGTCACATTTCATCATGCACTATCGCATGTGCATGCAGATGAGGGCATATGTGCCTGGCGTGGTCTCCGCCACGATAGAGATGCCGGTGATGATCTGGCTCATCATCTCATACTGGCATATGGGACAGGCGACGTTGGAGACATTTCTCGCCTATCAGGCGGTGGTGCTGCTCTTCGTCTATGCGAATCTCCTGATCATGCACAGGTTGATGCCTGCAATCCAATCAAGGCTCCTGGCCTATGCCAACGACCCTGCATGATGCGCGGACCTGATTCGCGGGAATGTTAGTCAAGACATCCGCGCCAATGCGTGAGCGTAGTTTCCATGTCTCGTAAACGAACGTATTTTTGATAGATGCTGCCGCAGAACATACGGTGCCTAGAGCAGCCGGGCTACTTCGAAGCGTTCCAGTGTCACCAGGGTATCGTCGTTGATCGTGAAATCCTGGCCGAATTCTTCGCGGTATTCCGTGGAATTCCAGAAATTTGCGTGGGCCTTGCGCCACCCTGCCGCATCCGTGTATCCCTCGCCCTCATCTATGGCGTGGCGGTCGTCAACGTCGATGAAGCGTTTGCTTTCGATGGAGGTATAGCGCAGTATTGCGATATCCTGGCCATGTGAATCGATGAGCATTCTGAGGTCACCTGCCTTGGGGATCCTCTCGTCGAGGATCTCGAATTCTCTGTGCAGGCAGGCGGTGCTGGTTTTTCGTCCTGCAAGAATCGAAGCGGTCAGAGCGTCGCGAACTGGACCCGGATACGCGAACTCGTCTTTCGGAATGCGAGCCATTCCCTCTGGAGTGAGCGAGTCAATATCAATATCGTGGCTTGTGCTTGTGCTTGTGCTTGTGCCTGTGCCTGTTGTGCTCATGCGTTTCACTGTAACAGTGGGATGACACAGCCATTGGGCTTGCGTGGCCCACCTCGGGCACAGGGTAGTCCACACAACATCACACATACGTGTGCAGGCTGCCGTTGCAGATCCGCCGATTCGCGTCGTATGTCGCATCTTCTGCAGGCACGGGATGCCTGAACGTCGTTCACGAGGCCTGTCAGATCATGTTTGGTGATGGCGACGCTTTTCGCCGGAGATCTAGGGCATCAGAAGGATAATCCATTCGATACGAAATCGCTCAACGATTGGACCCCAGCCGTCATCCCCGGCCACCCTTCATGGACTTGGAATAATGCCGACTACAATTATCGGTATATGAAATTCCGATAATGTCATTCCGAAAGCAACATTTACGCCGACATGGGCGACCTGATATATGTGGACTGGACTTCCGACGGCACGATTGACCACTCGATGATAATTACCTAGGCAAACCGCAGTTTCCCGCCAGGCGGGTTAATTGTTTTTAACAGCTATATCAGTCAAAAAACAAACAATAGGCACAACATCCCTCTCAAGACGGAGGTAAGCATCGCAGTCAAGACTCATCCACACATCACCTGGTACGGTCTTTCCAAAAACTGGAAAGCCTGGACTCCGAATGGAAGCTCATCCGTTGCCATGTTCGGTAGTGACCCAGCCAGTGCCGTCCTCTGATTTTTGTGGATTGTACGTCAATAGGTACACATAGGTGTCAGCTGGCGACATTGAAGATGTTTGTTCGTTGAAGGAATAGCACCGGTATGACATAAGGAACTGCGCCTCACTTCCATACCTATTCAAAATTTGCTCTCTTTCGAAAGATTGACCATTGTAGGAGCCGTCTCCGGAATAACTGATATGGGTAATCGCGCAACCTCGCATGAATGACACATCATTTTCGATATGCCTGGCTCCCTGTTTCAAAACGCGCTGACTGAATAAAGAGGAGCCAGGTATTTTTATATCAGTATGCGCGGTATCAACTGCAGGCTGGAAAAGTGTGTATCCGGTCATTTTCTCATATACCTTTGGATACAGCATCGCACCGGAAAATAAGGCGATCACTAGTATGAGAGCAATTACAATGGCCCTGCGAGAGCCCCGTCTTTCCCTGATCACATTTCCCTCCCTACATAACATGTTAAACATAGGCTCAGGAACCTTCTCATTCTCATGAAGATTGTTTCTGATTCTGGAAGATGTTTTGTAAGACGCGTGTCTGTTCCCGGGATCGAGAAACTTTGTGTTCATGCGGAAACCGGCAAGAAAGAAAGGAACGAACGCCTATCCGCTGATACATCGGGCGATGGTGCGGGTGATAAGGCATTGCCGTCAGATCGTTCCGCCATGCACGAAGGTGATCGCACGCAAAGATTCCAGTACCATCCTGCTCAATTCTCAGCAAGGCAATGAATAGTGCCGGTCGCCCCATCGCACAAAGCGACATGGATATTGTGACGCTTATAAAAGGAGGTTTCTGCGATGAATAGTGATTACGTCTGTATGCGTGTTGCATTCTGCTGGCATCTTTCACGGCTTTGATTGCGATGAGCATCGCTCTTGGCATGCTTCCTTTTACGCTGCGTGCCTGCCCTTGGTTTTCTTGTGGGTTGATGCTTCGGTCCTGGTGCTGGTCCTGGTGCTGGTCCTGGTGCTGGTGCTGGCAGTGGCGGGGTTATACTGGGGGCGTATTTCTTGCAGAGTGTCCAATACTGGGGAAGTGTTGCAATGAAGGCCATTGTGTTTCGTGACTGGCGTTTCTATAACAGGCCCACGAGGTGGGCCATGATCGTGGCCGTGCCGATTCTGGTGATGATGGTGCAGGCGGGGTTCGCGGTGGCGTTTCCTTTTGGCCATGACACCCCACTTCTTATGGCTGCGTTTTTTGTTGCCTGCGGTTCCTATATGGCGTATGTTCCGGCGTCTCTGGCGGTGGCTGCGGTGTTGGAGGATGTGGCTTCTGGTGTGGTGGTGTCGGTGCATCTGGCTGGCATGGGCATGTGGCGGTATCTGCTGTCGAAGATGGTGCTGCCTCTGGCGTTCACGCTTGCGGGTTCGCTGCTGGATCTGGCGTACATGTGGTATGGGGGCGTGCTCACAGCGGGGGTGATTCCTGGCGTGGCGATCAGCGTGTCCATGCTGGCCGTGGGCACCCTGTCTCTGCTGCCGTTCTGCATGGGTACCGTCCCCGAGCGGGCGCATGGCAAGCAGAACAGTCTGAATTTTCTGCAGATTATCATCATGCTGCTGTTCATGGGACTGGCGTTTGTGGGTGAGATCAACAGCACATTGGTGTTGTATGGCGTGTGTGTGGCACTACCCCTGTTGCTTGCGGCTGCTGGCATGGTGGTGACGGTGATTCGTCTCAATCGCATGTATCCGAACACGGTCGTGGACATGCAGAAGGCTGGCCTGGACTGATGGTCTTGTCTGACTCGTTTGTGGAGGGAAATTCATGGCGCAACGTGATCTTGATTTCAGCGGTGCTCTTACCATAGGTGAAAGATATGCCGCCATGAAAAAATGTCTCTTCCAGACAAAATGCTTGAGGATGAATCTTCAAAGATTGATTTGCCGGGTGTCTTGACGTCAGATGATCTTGCCGAGATGAATAGACTGCGTGGCTATGATGATGACCTGTACAGGGTGAGTGTCACGGAGACGGTTCCTTTACTGGGTGCTGGGGGAGTTGGATCGAATTCACCGCAGTGGCTTCAGCTGCTGCATTCAGTGCTGGACGGTCGGAAGCAAAAACGGGATGCAGTCGGGGAAACCTGCACGGATGATGGTTTCGGGAGGCTTCTCACTCCGTTTGCGGATTATGCGACTGATAAGCTGGGAGCCTGCCTGGAACGGATGGATTTCATAGGCGACGCGGCGGCTGTCCTGGATGAGGTGCGGGACGCTCTCCTTGAACGTCTGGTCGAGATGTCTCTGAAGACCGAGGTTCTCGAAATGAACCGGGAACGCGTGTCCGGCTCTTTGAACGGAGACACCAGTGCAGAGCGGCAGGAATCGTTTTTCGACCTGCTGTCTCAGCCAGGGTATCGTCAATCGTTTTCACCCAGTATCCTGCCCTCGCCCGATTTGTAGCGGAAGTCACCCTGAATTTTATTATCCCGGTCAGGACTATAACTATCGCAGCGGCAAGCATATGGTTGCTGATGAAGTCTTGTTCCAGCACACGTTAGGCAAGATTCCGTAGCGCATGTGTAGTTCTCTTGGTGCTTGATCGCTCAGCAGATTGACAATTTTCTTCACTGTGACATTCCAGTCGGGTATGGGGCACGTGGATACTGTAACAGTCGAATCTGGCAGTGGATGACGAAACGCATGGTGGAGCGTCCGTTGCATGAGCCTGATTCCGTTGGTTTGTAACGGTTTGTGGCGGTAGGGTAGTCGGTGTATTCGAGAGCAGGGGTCGGATGGTGGGGATTTTGAGGGTTTCGCGTGGTAGAGCGTGTGTTTTTGTGGCGTTGAGTGCGGTATTGGCTGCGTTCGTGGTTGGTGATTCGTTTGTGGTCAAGGCCATCATTGCGAGTGTCGAGGCGTCTGACTGGTCTCGTTTCAGGCTGATTGCAATGTTCGCGGTGGTGTATGCGATTGCGCATGGTGGCGTGTATCTGTGGCAGCAGCTGTTCACGGAGCATTTTGCGAATGCGGTGGTGGCGCAGTTGCGGGAGCGTCTGTTTCATCGGGTCGCGGCGATGCCGTTAAAGGATGCGGTGGATACGTCTCCTGACTTGTATTTTTCCACGTTGACCGCGCAGATTGACAGTGTGAAGCGTGATCTGATCGATGTGGTGCTGTGGGGTGCGTATCTGCTGTTCCAGCTGGTGTTTTCGGTGGTGGCGGTGCTGGCGATCAATCCCACGCTGGGCGTGGTGGCATTGCTGCTATGCGTTCCGATGTCGCTGGTGCCTGTGGTGTCGAAGCGTTTCGTGGTCAAGGCGCGCACGAGGGTGGCTGCCGGTGTTGACGCGTTGAATACGGTGACTGGTGATTTGTTGCATGGGGTCAGTGATTGGCGTTTGGCTGGCAGGAGTGTGCAGGCGCAGCGTCGTTTCGCTGGATTGAATGGGCGGTGGCGTGAGGCGTCCGATCATGATGCGACGGTGCAGAAGGCCGCGGATTCGGCGAATAATTTCATGACGAATGTGTTGATTTTTGGCGTGTGGATTATCGGTGGTCTGCTGATTATGCGAGGTAGCATGAGCGTTGCTCAGGTGGTGGCGTTCTTTAGTCTGATTGGTAATATTTCGGTTCCGTTGTTTTACATGTCGGGGTTGTTCTCGCAGTTCAATGCGGGGCGTGCCGTGCTGCGCAAGATCAATGAAACGATTCCTGATACGGCTCATCGGGCGCAGTTGGTCAGCGATGTGCGGCGGGATGCTCAGGGGCCGAAGACGGCCATTGATGCACGATCAGATGATTCGCGACGGGGTATGGCGTCTGTTGAACGCTCCAGTCTACGTTCAATTGCCTATCGAAATGTGGCGTTTCATGCTGATGATGCTCATGTTCGGACGCCATTTTCTCTATCGTTGGACACGAGCAAACGGTATCTGGTTGTTGGCCCGAGTGGCGCGGGCAAGTCGTCGCTGATTCGCCCGCTATTTGGTTTGGACAGCGATTATACGGGCGAGATTCTGGTCGACGGGCATTCAGTGAGGGACATTCCGGCTGACAGGCTGATTGATCGGGTCGGCCTGCTGTCGCAGTCGAGTCATATTTTTCACGCGTCGATTCGTGAGAATGTGCGTCTGATGGATGACACGGTCGATGACCGCGCGATCCTTGATGCGTGCGACGCCGCCTCCATCGGCGGATGGGTGCGCGAGCAGGGTCTGGACTACGTGCTCGATGACCGGCTGCGCACCATGTCGGGAGGGGAGCGCCAGCGCATCCTGCTGGCCCGCATGCTGGTGCGGGGGCGGCGCTTCTGCGTGTTCGACGAGCTGACGACCGGACTTGACAATCGCAACGCCGGACAGGTCGAGGCCACCATCTTCCGCGCGATCCCTGGATTCGTGTACATCACCCACCGGCTGAACGCCACGGTGCTGGAACGTGCCGATGAGATCATCGTCATGGACGGGCTCACCGTCAGCGCCGCTGGGAGCTATCAACAGGTGCTGCCCACCCTGAACAGGCTCAAGCTCGTAGCTCAGCCGGATGCTGCGGGAGAAACCGTCACGCATCCCGACGACGACGGTTCCGTCAGGGAATGAGCGAGAAGACGGGCATGCTGTGCAGGTCGATCATGTTGTGACCGTGCAGGATGCCTGGGCGTCCGGCCTGTGGCAGCAGTCGTCCAGGGCGGAGAAGCGTATCTCCTACTGCAGCGACCCGCAAGTGTTGCAGGCTTCGGACGAGGACAGCAACGAGGCGAAGGGTGCGGGCATGGACTGGGATGCGTCGAGCAGCCCGGTATGGCTGCCTGCGAACAATTCCTGGCATTGCGACTACATGGCGAAACGTGTCTACATCAAGCACAAGTATCAGCTCACCATGAGCCAAACAGAGAAAATACAGACCGTAAGCCTGCTCACCCAGTGTCCGGCAAGGTGAAAACATCGCAGATTGTGGGATAATGGAAGGTACGGGCAAAGGAGGGTGCAATGGATGAGCGGACACGACGGGCATTAGCGTTGCGTGATGGCATGCATTCCGCCGAGCTTGAAGGAGGGCGTGTCACCGACGCCTTCCGTCGAGACGCGCAAGACTATGTGGATGGATCCATCGACTTGCAGGGTTTGCTCGACCGGTTGAACCAACGGTATGCCATGCATAGCAGCCTATGAGTGACATTGACCCGTATCTGATTTCTGGCACCAGCGTGCTGCGCAACCTGGTGAACGCTCATAGTGAGCAGGCCGAGGGTGGCTCGAAACCCAAGTCGAAGAAGACTGCCAGTGACATACATCAGGAACTCAGAGTGGAAACCAGTCGCCTTAAAACGGAGAAGCATCTTCCTGAGACCGCGCGCTATCACCACAGGCGGGGGAGATGAATCGTGGGCTTCCTCCCACACCTGCCGAGCTGGATCAGCTCGATCATCGTCCTGCCGCACGAATCAACAAGAGCGTTGATTCGATTGCCTATGAGGAGGGCTTCGGGCGGCTGCGAGTAGATGTGGGTGGTTATCCGAAGGTGATGCACAGAACGGCGAAGGTAGCTGCAAGCATGGCCAGAAGAATTTTCTCGGCGGTGATCTCCCATTTGAGCAGTCTTCCGTCGAGTGTTTCATCCAGGCCGGTGGTGTCCCAGAAGCACCAGGTGAGGTGGCCGAGGAATACGATGGTGAGCGAGGGGATGCCGGCGAGGGTGATGTAAAAGCTCATGGTGAGTGGAATGAGAGTGTGCAAGGTGTGGTTCCTTCCGATTTCTGATGACATTACAAGCGTAGGTTCCCCGCGGTCCGTGCCCACGAGAAAAGTGCGGGTGCGTGTCGCGGTCATGTGGTGGCAGGTGAAGCGGGCAGTGAAGTTAACGAACCATATTGAGGAACTGTTCAGAAGCTAGACACAGCGCCAAACCCATGAATATTCGCTACAACGCTTCCAGTATGAGCTTGAGCATGCGCAGCACCATGCTATGTGTCTGCAAAGTGTATGCGCTCCCTAACTTTTGCTAGGTTTCGTTCACAAATTCGCATTTTTCCAAGCACTGATTTTCGTGCATGATCAAAATGCTAATCTTTCTAAGTGCGTCAGGCAAGCTGGACTAAAAGCGCAGCTGGCTGACATTAAGAGTCGGGTGTGGAGGAAGGCTTTGCAGCGATGAGCGAGAATTTAGCAGCGGTCAACGGCATGGTCGTGCTGACCTTACAAGCGTTACCCCATAATCATGAAGATATCCAGTTGTCAGCTGTGGCAGGTCGATGACATTGAATACCTATGGCGCGGAACGAAGTTCTCTGGAAACCTATTACATACAAAATCATGACTTACCGGTTGCTTATATCGATGAAAGTTACAACACGGATAGATCGTTCACGCAACTGTATTACATATTGACCGCGGTCATCGTGCAAAGTGACGAAAGAGACTCGCTGCGAGAGGGTCTGGTAAGGGTGGTTGGCGGAACGCATTGGCATACGACTAAAGCTTTAAGGACTATAGAAGGTCGGGAGAAGACGCATCGGCTTCTCGAATATCTTGCAGATGAAGAAGGTAGCGAGGAATGCGTATTAAGCGTCATGAGCACCATTCAGCCCAACGATCATGATGGCGAACAAGCAAGAAGGCAGGCATTCTATAAATTATTCAAGGAACTCACTCCAGAGATAGAGCTTTTCATTCTGGAACGCAGAATGAACGATGCTCAGGCTGGAATTGACGCTAACACGAAAAAAGATGCCATTGGGGCAGGATTATGCCCACCAACGACAAGGATGCCACAACGAAGCCCTGCGATCGAACCCCTATTATGGTTACCGGACCTAGTTTGCAGCGCCTACCGTCAGCGCCTAACGGGAAGAGACTGCACATACTTCGAACACGTTCAGCGAATCAGCACTCTGATATGAAAAATAATGACTCCGTGACGGATATAATCACGGAGTCTAACGTTGAGAGCGAGCCGTTGCTGCCGCAGCTACACAAACGACCAGCCATACCCGCCTAATAAGGGGGCATGCGCATTGCTCATATATCAATATATCATCGGTGCGATGATAATACAACTGTGCGAACCGCCGTCTCTGCTCGAAGACACTTCTCTGCGCCGCACCCGTTCAAGCTGCAAATGAAGACAGTCACGCACCTCCGTATAAAAATCGAACGTTAATTTCATGTGGCGGGGTTATACTGGGGGCGTATTTCTTGCAGGGTGTCCAATACTGGGGAAGTGTTGCAATGAAGGCCATCGTTTTTCGTGACTGGCGTTTCTATAACAGGCCCACGAGGTGGGCCATGATCGTGGCCGTGCCGATCATGGTGATTCTGATGCAGGCGGGGTTCGCGATGGCGTTTCCTTTTGGCCATGACACCTTACTTCTTATGGCTATGATTTTCGTTGCTTGCGGTTCCTATATGGCGTATGTTCCGGCGTCTCTTGCGGTGGCTGCGGTGTTGGAGGATGTGGCTTCCGGTGTGGTGGTGTCGGTGCATCTGGCTGGCATGGGCATGTGGAGGTATCTGCTGTCGAAGATGGTGCTGCCGGTGGTGTTCACGTTCGGCGGTGTGATATTGGATTTGCTGTATCTGTGGTATGCCGGCGTGCTCACCACTGGGGTGATACCTGGTGTGGCGATCGGTTTCTCGATGCTGGCGGCTGGCACCCTGCCGCTGTTGCCGTTCTGCATGGGTACCGTCCCCGAGCGGGCGCATGGCAAGCAGAACAGTCTGAATTTCGTGCAGATTATCATCATGCTGCTGTTCATAGGATTGGCGTTTATCGGTGGGATCAACGGCACGCTGGTGCTGTATGGCGTGTGCGTGGCGCTGCCGCTGCTGCTTGCGGCTGCTGGCATGGTGGTGACGGTGGTTCGCCTGAATCGCATGTATCCCCGGACGGTCGTGGATTTGTAGCGTGGGGGATTGGTGCTGGCGTGTGTGCAAGCGTGTTGGGCGTTGTAGGCGAAGGGGGTTGCTGTGAGTGTTGATGGGGATGTGGCTGTCGCGGTGGAGCATGTGTGGTTCGGCTATCGCAAGGCCGGCAGTGTGCTGGAGGACGTCGATTTCAGGGTGCCTGCGGGGCAGTCGCTGGCGATACTGGGATATAACGGGGTGGGCAAGACGACCCTGCTGAATCTGATCGTCGGCCTGCTTCGGCCTTCCAAGGGTCGGGCCGTGATCAACGGGAAGCTTATTGCCTCGGTGCGTGAGGTGTTCGAGCTGACCGAGCGCAGCAATCTGATCGATTCGATGAGCGTGCGCGACAACATCCGGTTCCGTGATCTCCTGTTCTCGGGGCAGGGGCCTGCCCGGCCGACGCCTGGCATGGAGCATCTTGATAGGGAGCGGCTGGTCGTGGCGTTCGGTTTGGCGGAGCATCTGGACAAGCGGGTCGACGAACTGTCTTCGGGACTGCGCAAGCGTGCCGGCCTGGTGGCTGGACTGCTGTTCGACCCGCGTCTCATTCTGCTGGACGAGCCGACGAATTCGATTGATCCGCTGACGCGCAGCCTGCTGCTCGACTGCGTCGGCCAGCTGCGCGGGGATGGTCGCACGCTGGTGACGGTCACGCATGATCTGGACTACTGCTGGAAGGTGGCCGACCGGATCATCGTCCTCGACGACAAGCGCATCGCCCTGGATCGCATGACCCATGACTTCGCCGACTTCGACGCGTTCAAGAAAGCCGCCACCCTGGGAAGGCAAGCCACCCACACCGACTTCGGACTCACCCACACCACAGCCACCACCATCAAATAAACGAATGCATCTCCATTGGTGAAAGCCTCAGATTTACATGGGACATATGCAAAAGACCCCAAGAAGACCTCGAAAGCAGGTTTGAAAAATAATTCAGAAAATCAGGCGAAGAATATGAAAGAATCAAAATACACAGTTAAAGAAACTAACAAACTGTCCAAAACTAAGTGCGGTAATCAACATGGCATAAGATATCTGGAAAATCCTTCTAACACCACTACCCGTAAACAACACCGTGCTGCCAGTTCTTCAGCTTTTCCTGCTGTGCACGAGAAAGGAGCCGGCGCGAGCGAGAGCAGAGTCGCTCCGACCACCATGCAGATGACCAGCCTCGCGACAACATGCCTTTGAGCCTTTTGCTGCGCTGTCGCTTCCATTGCCTCATTTGACTGAGTTGACTGAGTTGACTGAGTTGACTTCATCGTTCCCATCGCCGGGTACGGCACCACTCAAAGGGGGATTGACGCGACGCTGCATTTGAACACATCCAATGCAAAGAGGAAAAGTGATGATGTCACACATGCCATGCCGTCGGGACTGTGTAGCAAACAAAGGATTTGCATTCACTGCGTCGGCGGAGTGCTTCAAGGGAACGGTGCGCTGAGCCGTGCACTGGCGCTGTGCAATGACATGCAGAAATGATTCAACTGTATATAAACAAAGTACTTGAATTGGGAAACGACAATACTATACTTAGTTTATAGGCATATAAGTATATAAACTAAGTATAGTTTTGTCGTTTATATACTTAGTTTATACCATTTGGGTTCTGCATCGAGGGAGGTGGGTTATGAGTGCTGTATCTATGCTGGCGCTGCTGAGCGAGATTGGTGCAAGCCAGTGGGGTCTCGTCACGCTCAGACAGGCAAACAGATATGGCATTTCAGGCCAGGAGATGCAGCGAATGCTGAACAAGGACATCATTCGGAGAGTGCGGAGGGGTGTATATGCGCTGCCTTCGGCAAGTGCGTCCTCGATTCAAGAGCTGCGCGCGGCCTGGCTCAGCATCGCGCCGTTCGGGACCTGGCAAGATCATGATGCCGCGAGTCCTGAGGTTTTCGTATCGCATGCCTCTGCAGCCGTGGTGTATGGCTTGGGCGACATCATTCCCAGTGTGCATGAGTTTACCTGCACGCAGCGCAAGCAGACCTCGTTCGAGGACATACGTCTGCATCATGGCCGTCTCGGCTCTGCGGACATCACCCGTGTCGATGGCCTGCCCATAACGTCAATCAGTAGAACGGTTCAGGACCTCGCCTATCAGCTTGGCGACATGGACTATCTGTCCGTGATCGTTCAGCAGTCCCTTACCAGGGATGGGGTGAAGGCGGTCGATATCGAGACCCGTTTGAACCGGGTTGCACGCAAATACGGTTTTCTGACAGGAAAAGATCTGGTGGACGAATGCGTGAAGAACGCAGGCCGCCCAGCTGTGGTAGAGAACTTTACTTTCCAGCCGAGTCTCGAACTTTCCGAATCGGTTCTCAAGAAGATGCAAGCCTACCAGCACAAGATGGCAGACACGCTCGTCACTCCGCAGATCGTGGACGCAGTCAGCCAGGCAGCGACTCAGGCAGTCACGAAAGCGTTCATGGAGTTGGCGGCGAAAACCGAAACGCAGAAGTAGCATCAGGCCGCCATAATGAAAGGCACGAGCACCCGTGCACAGAAAGGACACAAGCATGAAGCCTGACCTGAACGAAAGAACTCCCATGGGGGAGGTCGCGCATGTGAGGAGCATGCTCAGGAACCAGGCCAAGGCACGACACGTATCCGTTCAGAAGCTCGCCAAGCACTATGTTTTCCAGCTCTTCTTCAAGCAGCTGTTTGCCAAGGCAGACAATCCTTGGGTCGTGACGGGGGGAGCGGCCATGGTGATCCGCAATCAATCCAATCGATTCACGTCAGACATCGACCTGGTCAAGACCGGCGAGCTGAATGGCGCCGTCACCCTTGCCAACGGCTCCATCGACGAGGATGACATTGCGAATCTCACAGCACTGATTGCCAGTGACAACGATTCGGATTATGCATTTGAAGTCACCAAGGACGAGGAACATGACAACAAAAACTTCGACCCTCCCCACATAACCCACAGGCTGACAGTCACCATGTCACTAAAAGGCATCAAATTTGAAACTTTCCCCATCGACGTCAGCGTGGCCAGATTCAGTACGCAGAGCGTACAGGCCATTCAGCCAGAAAAAGTCGTTCAGGGGGATCATAGGCTCTCAAACCTACCATCAATTCCACTGATACCCGTTGAAGACCATCTCGCAGACAAGGTCTGCGCCATGTACGAGACGCATGGACCCAGTGGGAACACCCCATCGACTCGCGTACGCGACCTCATTGACATCGTATTCATGGTAGCTGGGAGCGATATCGTTGCAGATCGACTTCACGCCGCACTGGATCGCGAAAAAGGAAGAAGGGATCTAACAATCAAGCCCCCATTCGCTTCGCCGGATTCTTCTTGGAAAGGGAAATATGAAAAGGCCGCTAAAGCCGTGCCCGGCTTCCCTCAAGAGTGCACGGACATTGCGCAGGCAGTGACATTTGCCGGCAAGTGCCTCAACCCCATACTCGATCAGACACGGGTTCAGGGGACATGGTCGCACATCGAACAGCGATGGGCATAGCCCGCATGTCAGCGAGTGAAGAGCGAACCGTTGATGCCACAGCCACACAACCAGCCAGCCGCACCCGTCTGATAAGGGGGGGCATGCACAATGCTCACCCATCAATATGTCATCGGTGCGAGGATACACAACTGTCTGAGCCGCCGCCTCTACTCGATGAAACTTCACTGCGACGCACCCATGCAAAGTGCAAATGAAAACGGGCATACGCCTCTCTGCATCGAAAGCGAAGGTTTTGTTCGTGTATGTTTTGGGCGATGATTTGGCGTCAGCACTTATGGAACTGACCGAGGAGGCTCATTCTCTTGCAGCCTCATTCAGCACGGATCCATTGATCTGCGTATCGTTGACGGTAGTGTGTTCTGAACGAGACGGGTGATTTTTTCAATGAGCCATGAGGCGCTTTCCATCAGAAATGTGAGCCGTGATTTTCATCATGGTGAAGTCCATGCTGTCAGGAACGTGTCATTGGAGATTTCCCCTGGGCAGATTCATGGATTGGTTGGCGTGAACGGAGCGGGTAAAACAACTCTCGTGAAGATGTGCGCCACCATACTGGCTCCCACGGCGGGAGAGATATCTATCGCTTCGATCGACGCAGTGAAGAATCCCGAGCGTGCGCGAAGTGGCTTGGGTCTCGTGCTTGGCGGGGATAAGGGGTTTTACCCGAGGGCGACCGTTGACGCCAATCTTCGCTTTTTCGCTGACATCGCAGGTGTTCCATATCGTGACAATCATCGTGAAGTGGCTCGTGTTCTGAAACTCGTGGCATTGTCAGAAAAGGGAAGGGTCAAGGTTCAGGAGCTGTCTCGGGGTCAGCGTCAACGTCTGCACATCGCAAGAGCGCTGCTCGGATCTCCTGCTTTGCTGCTGCTTGATGAACCCACGAACGGTTTGGATCCTGAAGTGGCTTTGGAAGTGAGAGACCTTATTCGCGTCGTTGCGAATACTGGCGTGGGCATACTGTTAACCAGCCATTCCATGCCGGAAGTCGAGGAGCTTGCTGATCGCATCACCATCATGGATTCGGGAACGGTCCAGGTCAGTGGGTCTCTTGATGAGATCTATCGCTATGCGGGTGTTGAACAAGCAACGACATTCTCGTTTCTGCCTAATGCCGGTTTTTCACTTGACGAGTTTTCAGCGCTGCTTGATGGCACTGCGCTGATCGTCAGTAGATCCGTCGGCTCGACATGGTTCATCACCGCGTTATGGAAGCCAGGAACCACTCCGGCAGTAGAGAAAATACGTTCCTACTTCACGTCCCACGGCATATCGATTCTGGAAGGAACCGTTACTCGCGCCGCTACTCTCGAAGATGCTTTCTTGGCCATCTCCCATAGACCTCAGAAAGATGGCCGGGCATGAGATTCCTCAGACAAGTGTGGTTCCATCTGAAGGACTTTGCGAGCACTCCGTATTTTGTCCAGATAGTGCTCGTGAGTACCGTTTCAGCCTCACTGGTGCAACGTCTGGGCGTTGAAGCCTGGGGAGCAGACCCGTACCTTGGTTTTGTTCGTTCGGGAACGATAGGGCTGTGGACGTCATGCACCGCTTCAGCGGGCATCATCGGATTCGAAAGACGCAAGGGTACGCTGGTATACCTGCTTTCTGGCCATATCAACCCGCTTGCTGCGGTGGCCTCGGTCGTGTCATCGGCTGCGACGTTTGGGCTCTCTGCATTCCCCATAGCTCTGGTGATCTGGTTGATTCATGGCGAATCAATGCTGAGTCTTTCAGCTATCCAGTTTCATGCGGCACATCTTATCGTCGGAAGCTTGATGCTCTGGGTCTCGACCGTATCGATCACCTTCGTGATTGCGTCCATTTTTATATTGACGCCTCATGCCCTTGCCTATGAAGGAATCATTCTCGTACCCGCTTTAGCAGCATCGGGAGTGTTCAATTCGTCTGTTCCAGCACGCAGTTTTCCTCGCATCAACGAGCTGATAATCCCTTCGGCAGCAGCCACTCGTATCCTGTATGACAAGGGAACAAGCGCTTCATACCTGTTCCCTTACGCTATCCTCTGTCTGGCTATCACGGCGATATGGTTAACCATCGCAGCGATTCTCGGCAGGAAGGCGCTGGCTGCATCACGCAGGCGCGCCTCGATTGAGGTGATGTGACATGAGCTGGCTCTCACGTTTCTTCCACCTGTTGGCGTTGCAGTTCCGCTCCTCGACCATGTTTGCCAACATAGGCACGGTTCTCGTGTCTTTCCTCGTCACGCCCATGCTGGATATTGCTTTCTCAGTGCTGATGGGGGCCAGCCTTTCGGCACCTGATCTGGTCCGTATCGGGTATGGCAGTTGTCTGGTCGGCGCCGCTATCGGTGTGTGCACCACAATGGCGGCATCGGTGGCGAACGACAAGGACCAGGAAATATTGCAGGATGTGCTGTTGCGCAGGAAGATCGATATGGCCTATTGGCTGGGAGTATCTGTTCCGGGCGTGCTCATGGCATTCGTGACGGGGATTATCGCATCCTCGGGAATATTCCTTATCGATGCCACTCAGGACTTGGAATCATTATTGAGAACACTCACCCTATTGCCCATGGCGCTTGTGTCGGGAGCATTGCTGGGGATAGGAGTCTCCGGTCTTGGATTGCCTCTGAAGGATTCGTTCATGCCGCTCAACACGGCCGTGCCGCTGCTGCCCATCATCGCGGGTGTCGTGGTACCTCTCAGATACTATCCACTCTGGGCGCAACATATTGTTGTGCTGCTGCCCATGTCTTCATATTCAGCGGTTCTCACAGGTGCCGCATCCATACCTGCAGCAGTGGTTCGAGAGACGCTCACTGGCGGAGCATGGGCTGTTATCGGAGTAATGTCCTCAATCCTCGCAGTGCGATCCTGGAAACACGGAAAAGCCCCACAAGCAATGTAACCCAGTAATTACAGATACTAAAAAATATTGAGAAACCGAACGTTTTCTATACAGTCCCACGGCCTGCCGATCCAGGCCTGTGAATTGTGGCTTTGTTTGGCGTGTTCGTGACAGAATTGTCTGACTTGATCGTTAGCGCACTGCGAATGCGTCCTTTCGAAAGGCCAATTCATGACATTCCATGCAGAGCTGCAGTCGGGCTTGGGATAGGGTTTGCACCCGACCAATATTCTTGACTGTTCAGTCAATTAATGGTACGTTGCTGCGTATGGGCAGGAGCAGGGGTTTTGACGATGGCGAGGTCCTCGGTCGCGTCCGAACGGTGTTTCTCGAACGCGGGTTCGAGGGGGCTTCGATCGATGACCTCGTCAGGGCGACGGGGCTTCTTCGGGGCAGTCTCTATGGCGCTTTCGGCAGCAAGCGCGGCATGTTCGTCGCAGCGCTGCGCGATGCGACATCCTCGAAGTCGCAGGATTCGGACGTGCTCAATCTGGTCTTGGTGGCACTGATGGAGCTGTCGAATCGTGACTCTGAGGTTCGCGGGCTTGTCAAGGAATATCTGGAATGCCTGCTCTCTTTGGAAGCGGGCGATGGCGATGCTGGAACCGCTTCGATCGCTTCCCTGCTCGGGAGGACACTGTTGAAGCGTGGCAATGTTCGGCTGAACGTTGATGGTGGAGGAAGGTAGTCATGGTGAATAGGGTGACGATAGTCGGACGGAATCTGCAGATCGAGCCGCTTGGCATGGACAGGGTCTGGTCATTCACGGGAAAACTGGTAATACCGATGGAGCATGTGCTGGGGGCGACCGAGGATCCGGGCATTCTTGACGATGCCAAGGGACTGCGCGCACCCGGTCTTCATGTTCCGGGCAAGTGGTCGGGCACGTTCATCCAGCATGGGGAGAAGACATTCTGGAACGTCGTCCGGCCGGAACGGCCCGTTGTCATCCAGCTCGAAGGAGAACGATACAGCCGACTGATACTCGGAGTGAAGAATCCGCATGAGCTGGCAAACCTGATCAATGCAGCGATAATCGGACAATAATCGATCATTTCTGGCGCTCCCCTCCCAACCGTCGCCGCGAGTGTCCCTTCCCCTGTCATCCCGAGCAAAGGCGAAGCCGCAGACGAGGAATCTCCGCTGTTTGGATTCCAGTGAGGTGAGATCCCTCGATTCGCTGCGTTTGCTCGGGATGACGAGGGAATTGTGCTGCTGTTAGGGATGACTGAGAAGGCGACATCAAGAATCTTTGGATCTCTACGTGCCAAAACAAGAAGAATATCAACAACTTGAATCCGAGTATTCATCCCGCACATGCACGTCAAATCACACGCCAAAAAACGAAGAGCCGACAAAACGCATCGAAGCTAGGCAGCCGCTAACCCCAGCAAGCATATGATCTGGGTGTCTGAAAAACTACGGGCATCGTTTGCATATGAGAAGTGGACTGCTCGCATATCTGGTTTCGACCAGTCTCTCCCCATTTTGCTTTCCGTGTTTGTCGCTTTCATGCAGCCTGTGAGCATTCACTGCCATACCGGACATGCAGTCTCAGGAGGGGTGCCGATCTGTGCAACGGGTCGGTCTAGTGATATCTGACTGGTCAAATGGGCGCTGGTGATTCTATCGAGACGAAACCATCGAATTGCCTGTCTCATGTGGCAATAAGCAATGAGATACCAAGTGTCAAAAGTGTAACCAAGTAGCTGTGGATCGACCCGCCTCTCACTGCTATGGCCTTCACTGTCCTTATAACATATTGCCAACGTGCGGTTTTCAGCGAGAGCATCCTCAATCCTGCGTTGAATGTCAAGATTCGATACCCCGTCTGTGTACATCACGTCTGTGAACATTCCGTCTGTGTGCCTCTCATGGTTGATCCACACACGCTGCGACAATCGCTGTGCTCGCTCTCGCTGCTGTGGTGATGTCACAGCGAGAATTTTGCTCAGTGCCCGTAGGAATCCTGCTCAAATAGATATGCCTGGTTTAGTCTTAAATGGCAAAAAGAATCACAAGGAGGGCATGGAATGAAAGATGTAAACATTGTCTACCACCACGAAGAGGGAGTTTAGTGGGCTGAATCCGCCGAGGTTCCGGGTTCTCTGCAGCTGCCGAGACGTTTGGTGAAATTAGGAAGATGGCATTGGATGGGATTGATTCTACTCTCGCTCGGATTCTTTCCTGCTCACGGTCAGGAGCATTGAGGGGGGTGACATTATTTTGTTGCCCTTTTTGGGAAATGTGCAAGTATGAAGGCAAATTCGCACCGTCGTTTCAACGTTTCTAAGTTGCGTTTTTGAAATAAGGCCACAAAACAGTGGAGTTGGCCGACAAAGCCTGATTTTCCCGAATTCTCAAGAGTCATCAACGCGGTGATGGTCATGGTCGGAGTGCTTCGTTTGTTATCCATATCACGCCCCGAGTCGCTTGGGGCTTTCTCCAATCATTGCTTTATCCATGCAAGGATCTCTGTGTCCGAACTGAGCATTAAGGAGCTTTGTGACAATATAGGCTGGCTGCTAATCAACTATTTGAGGCCAAGGTTCGGATGTTATGCGCGCAGGAACGTAACAGCTTTGGTTTTAGCCAGCCCTGTCGAAGATTGCAATCTATGGCGTTCAACAATGCATAACATGTACCGATGATGCTGTTAACTTGGGATGCCTCGAAGTACAGGGTATTGTAATGAGCTTCATTGTTGCGAACGGTGCGAAGATACTCCAATTGCCGTGCTACGAGCATTCTTCCTGTTTCATCTTGAGAGACATTCGGGAAAGCCAAGCGTGTAGATATCCTCCACAATTCTTGCTGGTCATTGTTTCTTGCGTTGTGGGCTGGCATTCCTATGAGTTTGACCCAGGTTCCCCACATGAGTTGCGAAAGCACATCAGCATGGTTGACAGCATTGTTTTCCCTGTGACTTTGCCTGCTTGTCCGCAAATTCGCATCGTTTGACGCATGCGCACGGGCCTGTCTGAGCATTCTCGTAATCAGAGTATTCACTAGGTGGGGAACCTTGTGCTCTGTAGTCCAATCCCTCGTTCCTGTTTCCGCCAAGGAGAGTGTCTGCAACTGGCGGTCAATGGAATTTCTAACGGCAAGCTCGACATATCCGAGCTGAGAGTGAAGTAGTCCAGCGTAATGTTGATTCAATCGGCAAAGTTCCAGTGCCTGTGCAACATCATCGGAAGTATCCGACAAGTATCGGTCGAACCTTTCTTCTCCAAAAAGCAATCGTGCTTGAAGCAATCGTGCTTGAAGCAGCGGCGAATTTTGATCAATGCCCATAGGAATCATGCTACAATAATAGTGCTTGGGTGGGGTGAGTCCCATCTTCTTTTTCGGAATGCCGACCACAATGGTCGGCATTCTTGTTATTTTCGAGCATACTGGGTTAATAGGGTTAATAGGGTTAATAGGCAAAAGGGAGTTCGGGCAGTGTGCTGTCGTGTTCCATGTGAAAGCGGAGCAGGGCACTTTCTGGGGCAGGCCCAGGACGTGCTGCTGGGACGTCCTCGTCTCAAGAAGGGGGAGACGACCGTGCAGGTGCATTTCAAGGCAACTCAGGAGATGGCGACGTGGCTGGCCGAGCAGCGCAAGCGGTCGGGCATGCGGTACACGTCGGAGTACCTGCGCATGCTGGTCGAACGCGACATGCACGCTCATGCCAATCATCATCAGACTGCCCAGCCGGCGTGATGTCGGGTGCGAGGCGGGCACGGCGCACGGTCATTCAGATCATCGGAGTCGATGAACTCTCTCCTGACTAGCGCAGATGCCGGAACGGCTGAATGCCCGTTACGCAAGCCTTGGCGGTCGTCAGCATGAACGTCTGGATTGGCATCAGCGTGTGTGGCGTCGAGCTTTTCCAGTCGCGATTGAAACCCGGGTGCGTCTGTTGGCGTTAATCCTCCTCGTCATGGTCTTTCATCAGTTCCCCGGCCGTGGAGCATATTGTGCTGATGTGATGACCGGCTTCCCACCTTGCTTGGGTAGTGAAGTCCATGGCGGCGACATTTGCTTTTTCGTGAGTGGGATTTTGCGGTGAGAGTATCAATCGTTACATATTGTATAATGTTGTTCGTCATGTTCGTTGCATGTTCTCTCCGCTGAACCTTTCGTTGCGTTGATCGCGGTCGCGGGGGGGGGGGTGCCGTTTTAGGCTTCGATGGTTGGTGCTCTCATGGGTATGTTTCGTATGCTGTGGTCTCGTGTCGGTTCAGCGCTTTCGCGTGTCGCTGCTTCTCTCACCGAGCATCATTTCGGCCATGTCCACTATGGTCATGCTGGTCGTTCCTGTTCGCCGTCAACCAGAGCGAGCGTAGTGAGTCGAGGGATCTCCGCTGTTGCTGTCCTGGTCTTGTCTTTCATAATCGTGTTGTCTGGTGTGCTGGTTTTTTCGCCGGTTGAGCGTGCGGCTGCCGATGCTGTGGAGTTGGGCCCTGATGGCTATTTCAGTACGTTGGCCGATGGCGCGCTTCCGGTGGTGGATGCGGATGATGCAACTTCAACTTCGCAGGATGGCTGGGCGAATACGCGTAGAATTGTGTTCGGCAAGACAAATTCCTCGGCGACTTACCAGAATGCTTCGGTGTTTGGCGGATACAAGACTTTGGGGTTTGGTGGGTCAGCGGGTATTGCTTCGGTGCCCAATGCCTCAACTCATGGCACCGGCGACGAGAGGTATACGTCGGCGACGACGTCAGTGCTTGCGAATGAGGCGTTGCTGTGGGCTGATGATGTGGTGACAGCTGGTTTCAAGTTTGACGCGAACAGTCTGTCCCATCACACGTTTGATAGTGCGACGGGCCCGTATAAGTCTAACCTGGCGCGGGTGTCTGAGGCGGTGGGTGCGCAGAATTATTCGAGCTTTGAGCAGGGGCTGCTGCGCGCGGCTCCGGTAGAGGGTGTGTGTACTAGAAGCCAGAGCACAGGGTGTGGCGGTGGTACTCATACTGCTCAGACGGATTCAGTGAATTCGTATAAGATTTTTCCGTTGTCTATTGGCGATATGCGGAAGTATTTTGGCCATGATAGCGGGACTGCGGCGGATAATAACTTGCGTTGTAAAACGAATCTTGACAATTCATCTAACCACTGTGCCAACGGTGCTTCTGCCTCTTGGCTGCGTTCGGCTGTTTGGCAATACGTAGGCCTTGCCAACATTATATTCGACACAGGCGGACCTAACTATAATTCCACGGACAGTGTCACTAATGGTATACGGCCTGCTGTTCGTTTGAATCTTGATGATCTGCTGCTGTCGGCAGACAGCGGCAGTCAGGGTCAGAGTTCGACGGGTGATTTGCGTCTGACGTTTGTGTCGGACGGTGCTTCGTTTTCTTTGACTTCGTCTCCTTATTTGGAGGGGGACCAGGGTGTCTGGAAGTTGCGTGATGTCGTCGGGGCGTCTGATTT
Source organism: Bifidobacterium sp. WK041_4_12 (assembly GCF_041080795.1). Taxonomy (NCBI): domain Bacteria; kingdom Bacillati; phylum Actinomycetota; class Actinomycetes; order Bifidobacteriales; family Bifidobacteriaceae; genus Bifidobacterium; species Bifidobacterium aquikefiricola. The sequence continues at coordinate 328,130 of NZ_CP129674.1, forward strand.
TTCTGGTGTGGCTGGTTCGGGGTTTGGGTGGAAGTTGGTGGATCCGCTGGCTGGTGATGGTTCTGTGATTGCCTCTGGTCGCACCAACTATGATGCGGCGGCCGGTTCGGATGGAAACATGGTGGTGCCGTGCGCGACATTGACGGCGAATAAAGACTATGACCTGTATGTGTGGGGTCAGCTGGATGGTTCGGATGTGTCGGGTTGGACGAACAGGGCGACGATGCCCGTCAAGGCCGTGGTGAGGACTGATGATGCGGGAGGCTGCGAGTCCAAGGTGAAGCTTCCTCCCTCGTATGGCATCGATGTGTCGGGTGTGACGGATGGTGGGTTGAAGGCGTATCGGATTGGTGACTATGGGGATGTCGTGTTTGATCATACTGGTGCGTTGGAGAGCGTGAAGGTGTCGACTCCGGTGTCTGTGCGGTCGGCGGTCGCGTCTGCGGCTGGTTCTGCTGGTGGTTCGAATGTGGATGGGGTGAATCCGATGGGTTGGGTGGTGGCCCGGTGGCTGGGCTATCCGACGGACCCTTTGTCGGATGACACTACTTCGGCGTTTGACCCGTATGCGGGGCAGCTGCAATTGTTCGCGCAGTCGCTGGTGGATGATGTCGGTTCGCTGGGTCCTCCCGCGGGTTCGCTTCCCTCGGGCACGTTCTCGTCTCCTGCGGCGGCGCGTCTGTCGGTGTCGGGTCCGGGCCTGTATCTGATAGTGGATGACAGTGGTGAGTCGCTGCCGATTGTGGTGGGTACGAAGGCGTTCAACGAGAGCTTGGGCGATGATGGTGTGATGGTGGATTTTGCGGACGCGGGCGTGGATGGCCGGCATCGTCTGGGGGTGGCGGAGTTGAAGACGTCGCGCATGGACTTGTCGAAGCGTGTGGTGAACGATGCTGGGGTGGATGGGTTCGACGTGGGTGCTGGCGTGGAGTTCGAGGTCATGGCCAGGGTCCCCGACCTGAATGGCCATACGACGGCGTATTCGGGGTACGCGTTCTCCCTGTCTGACGTGGCCGCGCCGGGGTTGACGCTGCCTGCCGTGTCGGGGGTGCGCGTGTCCATGGACGTGGACCCGGTGGATGGTTCGCCGTCTCCGGGCCTGGACGTGACTTCTCTGGTGGGTGTGGGCGTGAGCGGGCAGACGCTTATGGTGGACGGGCTGAAGGCCCTGTTCGCGCAGGACAATGGCGCGAGTCCGGTGTCGAACAGTCTGGTGCCGGTGGGTGCCCTGATCCGGGTGCGCTACGTGGCGATAGTCAACCCGAATGCTTCGTGGACGGATGCGGGGGGTGCGGTCGAGTCGAACGACAATACCGTGACCCTGTCCCGGACCATGCAGGATGGCAGTGTCGATAGTTCGCTGTCGGCGACGGCTCGCGTGTATTCCTTTGAATTGGATCTGGTGAAGGCGGACAGGGGGCGTGCGACCGAGTTCCTTCCGGGTGCCGAGTTCGAGGCTGACCGGCTGGCGTCTGACGGTTCGGGCGTGCAGACCCTGCGGTTCAAGCAGGAGAGCAGTGGCGTGTACCGTCTGGCCATGGACGGTGAGACGGGCACCACCCAGACGTTGGTGACGGGCTTGGGTGGCAGGCTGGTCGTGCGGGGTGTGGAGGCTCGCATGCTGACGTTGCGGGAGACGAAGGCTCCCGACGGCTATTTCAGGCTGCCGAGCGTCATGGTGCGGGCGGTGGCGGTGTGGTCGAACGACCTGTCCGCGGTGCAGGCCGTCTCGTACCAGACGGACGGCTCGGTCCTGGCAAGCGTGTCGCAGGACGGGTCGACCGTCATGCTCATGGATCCCAGGGTGGGCCTGGCGAGTCTGCCGTACACGGGCAGCGTCGGCATCGCCATCCTGCTCCTGTTGGGCACCGCGGTCGGCATCCTCGCCATCCGGCCGTATTATCTTTCTCACAACGCCGAAGCCACCGCCAACCTCCTCGAATAACACGCAAGACGCATGCCCGACTGGGGCCTGGACTGGTTGCAGGTATCCAAGCGTGAGAACGACCAAGCCTCGTTCATCGCTCACGAGAACGTGGATACCACCTGCTGGAAGTCATGCTCGACAGGATCGCGCAGCCGTTGCCTCCTGAGCAGGATCAAGAACCCTGCCATCCATCGGCTTCACATCCGCTGAGTGAAACAGGTCGGCGAATTGTAAAGCTTTCACGCATGAATATGCAGTTCTGTCTGCTTATAGGCAATTAGGGGTGACAGAATCGTATAGTTAATAAGAATGATTATTGTTATGCTTATGAGGTTCGTATTTACTCTCGTCTTCGTAAAGGTATGCGTTCTTCGTGCCCTGCGTGCGGAAAGGTAGGCAATGTTTGCATCGAGAAGGGTGACTCGTCCAAGGGTTTTGATTGTTGAGCAACTTAATCGATTGGACGCATTCTCGACGGCGCAGACGGTTTATACGAGTTTGTGTGCGCGTGGCAAGAAGGTAGGCATAGCCACCATTTATCGAAATTTGCAGGCTATGGCCGGTCGCCAGGAGCTCGATACTTTGCATATGGATGGAGAAACTTTCTACAGGTTATGCAAAGACCGTCATCACCATCATCATTTGGTGTGTCGTAAATGTGGTCGAACGGTTGAGTTTGAGATACCAGGCTTTGAAGAGTGGACGCGTGAGGGTGCTCGGTCGCTAGGTTTTAGTGAAGTAAGCCATTCCCTAGAATTATTCGGCGTGTGCAAGCGTTGCAGGCTTGGCGCAACGTCGAACGATTCAGATGCCTCTGATTGATACTCGCTATCAGCAGTTTCACCGTGAAGGCGTTAAGACCCTATCGTGTGAATGTAATCGCTAATACATAGTGACGTAATACGATTGATAGGACGGTACATGATGAACATCAAGAAATATGACGAGCATGCCTATGAGATTGACACAGTTTCTGGCGGCAAACTTGCTGTGGATATGACGACTCTGAAGAATTTCGATCTTTCCAACCATGAGCATGGTAAAGCTGCTTGCGGCTGCTGTGGCTGTTGCTTCACGGGAGATTGCTGCAAAGACGTGGACTGTGTGAATGGCAAGGAGTGCGGAGCGAAAGACTGCCATGAAGCATGCAGGGAAAATAACGAGCATCACGACTGCGCTTTCTGCCACTTGGCATTCGATACCGACGAAAAGTCGCATGAAGAGATCCTGAAGGACTTGAAGGAACTGTCTCAGGCTCTCGCAGCTTGATATCTGTGGCTATCGTCGCTGTGAAAGTAGTCTGAGGAAGCTCTGATATGCGGTTCAAGTGGATTCGCTGGGCACTATCGCGATGAATCATATGGTCTTGTTGCATCTGTGACTTGTAGCAGCTGTAACAAGACCAATTTCCAGTTGTGCGCCTGCGAGCGTTCACTCCAGAATGTTGAATACATTCCCCCCTGGCTAGTAAGTCTGTGTGCTTGCCCTGCTTGACAATATGACCTTCATGCAGACTTGCGCCGTCAAAGATCGACTGGAAATACGAATAATCCACCTCCTGCAGTGAATGGCTATAAAACTTGATTAAGTCCTGTCGAACCATCAGGAACGTTGCTCTGAGCTCTTATGCGGATCACAGTGTCTGCATCTGGATGGGTTTAGCCGTGACGAGAGGTCTTGGAGATGGGTGAGGTTCATGATTACCATATAGTATCATGTGTGGTACTATATGTGATACCATCTCTATATGGTGAGAGTCGTTGATCTGGTGGGAAGAATGCGAGCCAATCCCAAGAACGTCCGCTACGCCGATCTATGCAAGGTGTGCGATGCGTATTTCGGGAAGGCTCGGCAGAACGGTACAAGCCATCGCGTGTATCGAACACCTTGGCAGGGTGATCCGCGCGTGAACATTCAGAACGCGCACGGTGGAACCAACCCATATCAGGTGAAGTAGATACTGCGTGCCATAGAACGTTTGGAAGGGGATCGATCATGAAACAGCAGGATAGATATGTGTTCCGGGTGCATTACAGCAACGAGGATCAGAAGTTCGTTGCCACTGTTGCGGAACTGCCTTCGCTTTCGTGGCTTGCCGATAGTCAGGAGAAGGCATTGCGGGGGTTGCGCAAAGTGGTGGATGATGTGGTGGCCGATATGCGGGAAAACGGTGAGGAGGTGCCGGTGCCGTTCGATGACAGGGAGTATTCGGGGAAGTTCTTGCTCAGACTCACCCCGGGCGAGCACAGACAGCTTGCCTTGCAAGCCGCCGAACAGCATGTCAGTCTTAACAAGCTGGCAGCCAGCCGTGTTATGTCTCACGCGTAAGACACACCTATGATTATGAGCTTATGCGTCGGGTGCGAGGCGGGCGCGGCGCACGGTCAAGGCTAACCCCATGCGGTTGAGCATGTTTGTCGCTTGCTGTTTGAGTTGCGCACTGGTGTGGACTTGTACCCGGGTAGTAGCAATCAGCGTGGCCAAAATATTGCTGCTGCTCAACGTCGCTGCATCAACGCTGTACCCGCCTCAGATCGCTATTCGAGTTCAACGGCTCCGGTGTAGAGCTGATAGTATTCGCCGCGTTGAGCAATGAGTTCCTCGTGAGAGCCGCGCTCGATGATTCTGCCGTGGTCGAGCACCATAATCACATCGGCATTGCGCACGGTTGAGAGCCTGTGGGCGATAACGAAAACCGTTCGACCCTTCATCAGAGCATCCATGCCAGCCTGAACCACTGATTCGGTTCTGGTGTCAATCGAGGATGTCGCCTCGTCAAGGATCATCGTCGGAGGATCTGCAACGGCTGCTCGGGCAATCGAAATCAGCTGCCGCTGACCTTGCGAAAGACCGCTGCCATCGCCCGCAAGAACGGTCTGATACCCTTCCGGAAGCATACGAATAAAGCCATCAGCATTGGTGAGTCTGGCTGCCTCGATGCATTCTTCGTCAGTGGCGTTGAGCCTTCCATAGCGAATGTTGTCCATGACTGAGCCGGTGAACAAATTCACGTCTTGGAGCACGACGCCCAAGGAACGACGCAGATCGGGCTTCTTGATGTTGCGCACATCGATGCCGTCATAGAGAATCTGACCCTGCTGAATGTCATAGAAGCGATTGATCAGATTTGTGACCGTGGTCTTACCCGCACCCGTTGCACCCACGAGCGCGATTTTTTGGCCCGGTTCTGCGAACCATGTGATGTCATGCAACACGGGCGTATCGGGGGCATATCCGAAGGTCACATCGGTGAAGCGCACATCGCCGCGAAGCAGAGTCAGACGGCCATCGGTTGACGTGACCGCGACCTTCTTTGCCTTGCGCGCCACTTGTGCGGCACCATCACTCAAGAGATTCGCCTGTGCCAGAGATCGCGTGCCATCGTCGTCTGCGGTTCGCTTCCACGCCCAATGCTTGGTTGCCTTGTCTGATTCGACAAGGTTGCCATTCGCATCTTTGGACACATTCACGAGAGTGACGCTGCCACCATCGACCTCTATCGGCTCATCCATCAGAGCGAAGATACGTGAGGCGCCGGCCAAAGCCATCAGCACCATGTTGAACTGCATCGAAACCTGTCCGATTGGGTTCACATATGAACGTGTCAGGGTGAGGAGAGCGATGATCGTTCCGAGCGTCATCGGGCCCGCCCCGGTGAGCCCAAAGTTGCCCCAACCTGAAATTGCCGTGATTCCGCCGGTTATCGCCATAAGAATGTACAGCAGATATCCCATGTTTGCGACGACTGGCATCGTGGTGTTGCCATACATGTTCGCCTGAGCGCTTGCGCTGAAAAGCCGAGCGTTCTTCTTGTGGAAGGTGTTCGCAGTGGCCTGCTCATGGTTGAAGACCTTGATAATCTTCTGCCCATTGACCGATTCCTCAACGAATCCGTTGACATCGCCCAAAGCCTCTTGCTGAATGATGAAGAAATGGCCGCTGCGCGTGACAAGCATGCGTACGACGACAATCAGCACGACGCTGAACACCATGGTGAAGAGGGTAAATGGAATCGAAAGCCACGCCATCGCCATCAGCGATGCAAAAGCAGTCACCACGGAAGAGAACATCTGCGGCAGGGACTGACTGATCGCCTGACGAAGGGTATCGGTGTCATTCGTATAGCGGCTCATCACATCGCCATGCTCGTGCGAATCGAAATATCCGACGGGAAGGTGTTGCTGATGGGCGAACATGCGGTCGCGAATGTCTTTCAGCGTGCCCTGCTCGACACCGACAAGAAGCCAGTTATAGAGCCATGTGCTGAAGGTTCCCAACCCGTACAGCAGACCCATGAGTGTCAGCGCCTGCAGCAGAGGTTCCCAGTTCGGGTGGGAAGCGCCGACCAAGGGAAGGATGTACCTGTCCACAAGCGTCTGCAGAAACAGTGCTGAACCAGCCTGTGCCGCAGCTGAGATCAGAATTGCGACAATGACGGTGATGACGCGCCAGCGGTATTTGAACATATAGCCAAAAAGACGCTTGGTGGTGCCTGGCGCTGCCTTGCGCGAACCCGCACCCGAACCACTGTTGCGACGACCCGTGCCTGCACTGCGAGAGCGCGATGCATTGCCACGCTCGGATGCTTTCTGCGTCTTGCTTGGCTGCTGTGCCTGTGCTGCACTGCTCATGCCTGTGCCACCTCCCTGTTCTGAGTCTGTGATTCATATATTTCGCGGTATTCCTCGCTGCTGGCGAGCAACTGGTCATGGGTGCCCTGATCGAGAATCTCACCGTCGCGCATCACGATGATCAGGTCTGATTCCTGTACGGAAGCGATGCGCTGAGCGATGATGATCTTGGTCGTGTCTGGAATCTCCTCATGGAAAGCGTGACGGATCTTCCGGTCTGTATTCGTGTCCACGGCGCTCGTGGAATCGTCGAGAATCAGAATCCGCGGTTTCTTGAGCAAAGCCCTTGCGATGCAGATTCGCTGCCGCTGACCGCCAGAAACATTCGTTCCACCTTCATCGATGTGCGTGTCATACCCCTCCGGGAATTCCCGGATGAAGCCGTCTGCCTGGGCAAGCGTGCATGCATGAACGATGTCTTCGTCGGTGGCATCCGGGTTACCCCAGCGCAGGTTGTCTCTGATGGTTCCGGTGAACAGCAGATTCTTCTGCAATACCATCGCCACCGAATCGCGCAGTGCTTCGAGGTCGTAGTCCTTGACGTTTACGCCACCGACCTTCAATGAGCCGCCAGTCACGTCGTAGAGTCGTGGAATGAGCTGGACGAGGCTTGATTTCGATGAGCCGGTTCCGCCCACGATGCCAACGGTCATGCCGCTGGGTATCGAAAGCGAGAGGTGATTCAACACCGGTTTCTCGGAGCTGCTGGCGTAACGGAAAGTCACATCATCGAATTGGATGGAACCATCGGCAACCTGCTCGATTGGATGTGCCGGATTGGTGACCGTGCTCTGTTCGACAAGCAGCTGAGTGATTCGCTCGGCCGAGGCGCGGGAAATGATGACCATGACGAAGATCATCGAAAGCATCATCATGCTCATGAGAATCTGCATGGCATAGGTGACCAGTGCCGTAAGATCGCCGGTCGTGAGTCCAAGGGAGGCGCTGTTGCCAGATGCAACGATCTGATGGGCACCTGCCCATGCAATCACGATCATCGTCGCGTACATGCACAGCTGCATCAGTGGCATGTTGAAGCTCAGCACCTTCTCGGCCTTGACGAAGTTGGTGAAGATGCGCTGTGAGATCTTCGAGAACTTATGAACTTCGAAATCCTCACGATTATACGATTTCACGACGCGAACCGCCTGAAGATTTTCGTCAACGACATTGTTCAGCACGTCGTAGGTGCGGAACACCCGCTCGAAGATGGGGTGGACGAACCATGACAATGCCATAAGACCGATGCCGAGAATCGGGATCGTAATCAGGAAGATCATGGAAATGGAAGGACTGATGCGGAATGCGAATATCCACGACACGATAACCATTACCGGTGCACGCATGCCCAGACGAACGATCATCTGAAAGGCGTTCTGAATGTTGGTGACATCGGTTGTCAGACGTGTGATGATCGATCCGGTTGAGAAGCGGTCGATGTTGGTGAAGCTGAAGGACTGCATTCGGTCGAACATGTCGCCACGAAGATTTCTGGCGAGCCCGGATGCAGAATATGCTGCGTATCTTCCCGACAGGAACCCACAGGTGAGCGAAACGGCTGAGCAGCAGAGCAGAATGATGCCGAAATGCCACAGTGCACTGACATTCCTGTCGGTGATGCCCTGGTCAATCAGGGTTGCCATGATGGTGGGGATGATGATTTCGAGAATGCCCTCGACAAAGACGAACCCAGGTGCCAAGAGCGTTGTCTTCTTGAATTCGCGCAAGCTTGAAAGCAGCACTCGCAAGGTGTGTGGCTTGCTCGTCTCTGGCGGTTTCGCGCTCATTGGGTTACGCGTATCTCCGCCTCGGGCGGCTGTGTGCTCTGACTGTGCGATGTCGTTGTCATTTCGCGTTGCTGTTGATGTCATTCGCTCTCATCCCTTCCTCGTCTCGTACCTCAGTTCTTTGCTGCGTCAAGCTGGGTTTTTCCCGGGGGCTCTGATTTCGAGATGCTCCGACAAGCCCGGTCGCAATCAGGTTCTTCCTCATGGTTGCCAGTGACTGCAACAGTTGCTCGACCTGCGCATCGTCCAGACCTGCAAGCATCGTCTCTTCCATATGAGACGCATTCTCGCGCAATTGCTCAACGATGCTCCACGACTCATCGGTCAGAGAAATCTTGCGCAAGCGCTTGTCCTGCGCAACCTCCTCACGCTTGATCAGACCCTTGGACTCCATTCGTGTGAGCACCCGGGATGCAGTCGAGCGGGTAATCGAGAAATGGCGTTCTACATCATGCTGGAACACGTCGTCTGCTTGATGCTTGGAAAGATAGACGATTATTGGCGTATTCGAGCCTGTGGCGATGCGCGCATCTTCGGGCAACGTGGCACCGAGGTAGCGGTAGATGAGGTGGTGCAGGCAATGGATGGCCAGGCTTGGACGCCTTGGCCCTTCACTGTTGGCAGCTCCATCATGGAATGTGCGATTTGCCGTATGTT